>JAYEMR010000147.1:0-30919 GCA_034718215.1 Chloroflexota bacterium | reverse complement strand
AGAAATGCGCAGACCTGCTGGACGCTTCCTTTGCGTTTCCCCTACGCCGGGCTGACGCTGATTTGTACAGCGGACTGGCTGAGATACCCATTTAATTCTCCTGTCTATCGCATCCGCCATTTATGTTTGCCTTTCGAGGGGAACTAAGTATACTTACGTACCTGATGCTAGACAGGAAAACAGGGAGCTTCCTATCGCTATATGAAATGTGATGCGTGGCATGTTACGATGTGCATTTTCAGATGGGGAGGTCGCATCCAACCTACGGGTCGGATGAGGGTTGAAAAAACACTCTTGCTGATCATCCTAATAATGGGAAACCTAGCTCCTCCCACGGCAGTAGTAGGGCAGGAGCCGGCTGACGCTGACCCCTTCGTGGCGGAGCTGATGAAGCATATGTCTCCTACGGAGAAGGTGGGGCAGCTCTTCCTAATAACTTTCATCGGCAATGATGTAGGGCCCGATTCTGACATCGCCCGCCTCATCTCCGAATATCGGATAGGGGGGGTGACGCTGCTGGCCAGTAACCGCAATTTCACCAATGGCGAGGATACTCCTCGCCAGGTGGCGGAGCTGACCAACGGCCTGCAACAGCGAGCCCTCCAAGCCTCCAAAGCGCTCACCCAGAGCATACCCCCGGCTGAGGGTTCTCCTATCACCGTCACTCAGGTCGTGACTCACAGCGGCGCTTTCATCCCCCTGTTCATCGGCGTTGACCAAGAGGGGGATGGCTACCCTTTTACCCGCATCCGGGGTGGCCTCACTCAGGTTCCCAGCAATATGGCCCTGGGAGCCACCTGGGACCCAGCTTGCGCCGAGACAGTGGGGCGCATCGTAGGGCAGGAACTGAGCACACTGGGGATCAACATGCTGCTGGGCCCATCCCTGGATGTGCTCAACAACCCCCGGCCCGGCCTGCCGGGGGACATGGGGACGCGCACCTTCGGCGGTGATCCCTACTGGGTGGGAAAGATGGGGCAAGCCTATGCCCGGGGAGTGCATGAGGGAGGCAGCGGCCAGATCGTGGTGGTGGCCAAGCACTTCCCCGGCCTGGGGGCCAGCGACCGAGACCCCGACGAAGAGGTGGCCACTATCCAGAAATCACTCCAGGAGCTGCGCCAGATCGAGCTGGCCCCATTCTTCGCCGTGACTCAGCCAGGCTCAGACAATGCAGAGACCACAGCCGACGCCCTCATGACCTCCCACATCCGCTATCGAGGGTTTCAGGGCAACATCCGACAGCTCACCCGCCCCATCAGCTTCGATGCCCAGGGCCTGCAGGCCCTCATGGCTCTGCCAGAGTTCGCTGCCTGGCGGCAGGAGGGAGGAGTGCTGGTCACTGATGCCCTGGGCGTGCCTGCGGTGCGCAAGTACTACGATCCTGAGTTGAAGGAATTCCCACACAAACGTATCGCGCAGGAGGCCTTCCTGGCTGGCAATGATCTGCTGGCGCTCTCTCAGTTTGCCCTGACCGATGATTGGCCGGCCCAATTGGCCAACATCGAATCCACTTTGCGCTTCTTCCGGGAGAAGTACATGTCCGACGCCCTCTTCCGAGAAAGAGTGGACAAGGCAGCAGCGCGTGTTTTGAAACTCAAGCATCGCCTGTATCCGGCCTTCAAGTGGGATTCAGTGGCGGTCAATGGGGATGAAGCTCTCAAGAGTGTGGGACAAGGCGAGGGGGAGATAGCCTCCATCGCTCAGTCGGCGCTGACGCTCATCTACCCCGGCCCGGAGGAATTGGCGGATCGGCTACCCAGCCCCCCGCTGCGCGAGGAGAAGATGGTCATCTTTGTCGACACCCGCGAGGTACGCGATTGCGCCGATTGCCCACCGGAGACCTTGCTGCCCGTCGACAGCCTGCAGCGAAAGATTCTGGAGCTATATGGGCCGGAGGCCAGCGGCCAGGTGAATCCAGAGCACATCCATTCCTTTACTTTCGCCCAATTGAAAGCCCACCTGACCTCCAGTGAGCCTGTGCCAGAGCTGGAGGAGCGGCTGGAGGAGGCGGATTGGGTCATCTTCGGGATGCTGGACGTTGATCCCCTGTCTGCGCAGGCAGGAGGGGGTCACCCAGAGTCCGACGCGGTCCGGGCCTTCTTACGGCTGAGACCTGAGATGCTGCCCTCTAAGAAGATCATCGTGCTGGCTTACAACAGCCCATATTATCTGGACACCACTGAGATCTCCAAGCTGACCGCCTACTATGGGGTGTACAGCAAGGTCCCCACCTTCGTGGAAACCTCGGTGCGGGCCCTCTTCCAGGAGTTCGCCCCGCCGGGTGCATCGCCGGTCACGGTGCAGGGGATCAATTACAACCTGATCACTCAGACGGAGCCCGATCCCGATCAAGTCATCTCGGTGATGGTGACCAATCTGCCCTCAGCGGAGCAGGAGACGCCCTCGCCTATTGATGTGGATGTAGGAGATACGCTCCAACTGCGCACGGATGTCATACTAGATCGCAATGGACATCCGGTGCCCGATGGTACACCGGCCATATTTCGATTGTTCTACCCCGCCGAATCGCTGGAGCTTCCCCGCCAGGAGACGACCACCACCGATGGGGTGGCGGAGACTACCATCACCCTGGAGCGCGAGGGGCGGTTGGAGATCACGGCCAACAGCCCCCCGGCTCTTCAATCGGTGACGCTGGCGGTGACCATCCAGGGAGATGAGCCGGCGACGATCGCCACCGTCGTCCCGCCCCCCACGCCTACCGCCACTCCCACCCCCACTCCCACTGTTACTCCCACCTCCACCCCGTCGCCTCCGCCGACGCACACCCCGACCCACACGCTGATCTCCACCCCCACCGAAACGCCGACGACCACTCCCACCACTGCCACCCCGACCGCGACACCTGTCCCTTGGTGGGAGGAGAAGCGAGGGGTGGATGGCCTGGATCTCCTGCTGGGAGTGGGAGGTGTAGCGATGGCCCTGAGCGTGGCCTGGACGACGCAAGGCTTAACTGGGGAGGACCTGAGCATCCGCCTGCGAGCACTCACGCTGTGCCTCATAGGAGGGCTGATCGCCTACAACCTCTACGGCTTGGAAGCGCCAGGGGCTAATTGGCTGCAGAAGATCTTCCAACGCTGGGCGGTGCTGTTGGTCTCCTTCATCGGGGCGACGCTGCCTTTGGTATATCTGGGATGGCGTAGGTGACGAAGATGAGAGAGGTAGGGAACTACGGTCCGAAGAGAGTGAGGAGCACTGCGATGAGAATCAAGGTGCCAGCTATGCTGACGGGGACGATATTGGCTTGAAGAGCCCTCTTCCACTCCTCCGAGGAAGATTCGAAGAGAGGGGGCAAAACGGGGTGGTGCAGAAGCTCTCGAAACTCAGCGACATTGGCGGAGCGCTGATCAGGGTGCATGGCCATGGCGGATAGAATGGCCTGCTCTGTGGCTGGCGATAGGGAGGGATTGAGTTCACTGAGGAGAGGTAGGGAGCCGGGATGCAAAAAGCGCTGTTTGGCTCCTAATGGAGGTTGGTTGGTGAGTAAATGGTACAGGGTCGCGCCCAGGGAGTAGATGTCGGAGCGCACGTCGGTGTGGCCCATATCCCCGCCATATTGTTCCAGAGGAGTATACTGCACAGTGCCACGCCCCTGAAGGATGGTCACAGTGCGCGATGCATCGGGCTCCAGGATCTTCACCAGGCCAAAATCCACCAACTTGATTCGCCCCTCAGGTGTCAGTTTCACATTCGCGGGTTTGATGTCCCGATGAAGCACTGGCGGGTCCTGGCTGTGCAGGTACTCCAGCGCATCGCATATCTGTTCAGCCCAGGTCAACACCTGTCGCTCATCCAGGAAGCGTCCCTCCTCCTGGGCTTGGCGCATGAGCTTACGCAGATCTTCGCCGGGTACGTAGTCCATAACCAGGTAATCGCGCCCCTCCTCGGAGAAGTAGTCCGACACTTTGGGCAGATTGGGATGGTCAAGGCGGGCCAGCACGCTGGCCTCACGGTGAAATTGGGCTCGAGCCTGGGCCTGTGTCGAGTCATCGAAGGCGGGCTGGAGGACCACCTCTTTGAGGGCACACCTTCGCCCCTCCAGGCGAAGGTCTTGGGCCAGGTAAACGGCTCCCATACCTCCTTGTCCCACCAGGTTAATGACTTTGTACCGTGATCGGAGCACGGCGCCCAGGGGCAGTGGTTGATACATGCTTTCTCCTCCCAGGATAATGATAGAGCTTTCTGACCCTGGTGTCAAATGCAGTTAGCGGGAGGTAGGATGATGGATACACCTGCGCATCCTCTATTGATTCTGAGAGAGGGGCAGGCATCTCCCCGCCAGTGGATGATCAAGGAATCGGAGGTCCTTCTGGGGCGGTTGGAGGAGTGCGACATCGCGCTCCCCGCCCGGGCCGTGTCGCGTCATCACGCACAGATCGTGCGGACGGATGAGGGCTACATTCTGCGGGATCTGGAGAGCAAGAATGGCACCTTCGTGAACGGGCAGGAAGTGAGGGATGAGCATCTCCTGCAAGATGGGGATGAGATACAGATTGGACTGAGCGCGCGGTTTTCGTTCGTCGGTGCGGAGGCTACCGCTCCCCTGGAGGTCACCGCCCCCCAGTTTCGGACAGGGGGCCTGCTTCTGGATGTGGCCGAGCGGCGGGTGTGGATTGGCGGGCGAGCACTGACCCCGCCTCTCTCACCAGCTCAGTTTACGCTTCTGCGATTGTTGTACGAGGAGGATGAGCGAGTAGTGAGCCGAGAGGAAATTGTGTCCGCCGTGTGGCCCGATACGGCGGATCAGGGGATATCCGACCAGGCTATAGATGCCCTGGTGCATCGCCTGCGCGCACGCCTGGCCGAATTGGACTCAGATCACCAGTATGTAGCGACGGTGCGGGGATATGGCTTCCGATTTGAGAACCGGAATGAACCGTGAAGCGTATAGCGAACCCTGCGCTCAACGCTTCACGACTCCAGGAAGGTAGAGACCTCAGCCCGGACCGAGCGCAGCCTCTCCGCTGTCTCTGGCCGCTCTTGCTCGGCCAGGTTAGAGGCCATGGCTTCTATCACCCCCACTAAATCTGGGGTGATCAGCTCCCTCTGTTCCTCCATCAAGGCCTGACGTGCCTCCTCCGTCTCCGCCCTCAGAAGGCGATTGATCAGCTGAATCTCGGGAGGCATCGCCTCTTCCAAAACATTGATGACTGTCTCCCACACTCCTCGCAGCTCCGCTGCCCTCTCTTCCTGCCCCTCGGCTTCTGCCTGCTGGACCTGAGCCGACAGCAGCATCAGCAGCAGGTCGTCAATCTCCGTCAGGTGATCGCGCGCCGCCGCCTCTCGATCATCGCTCTCCAGGATGGCCTGCAGCACCTCGGAGCTTCGCTTCATCGCTGCTTCCGCCTCCCTGTCCAGCCCCTCGATCAACTCCAGCAGCTTCTCGCGCAGCTCCCTCAGTTGTTGCGCTTCATCTGGAGCAGCGGACTCGATCCGGTTGGACAGCATCAGGAAAAACTGGTAATCCAGCTGTGGACGGGCCCCGGCCACTATCCCTCGCAGCTGGGCCTCATCCTCGGAGGCTACGAGCCGCTCCAGCAGCTCCTCACGACTTATACCCTCTTCCAGCGCCTCGGAGATCTCACGTTGAGCCCGGCTGCTCCTCCCCAGGTCGCTGAGCTCCAGTAGGGAGCTCCGAAGTTTCAGCAACCGCTCAGCCAGGTCTGTCCGCTCATCCGCCTGAGCTGCCTCCAGGCTTGCGGTGAGGATCTGGAAGAATTCGTAGTTCAAATCCTCCTTATGTTCGGATACCAGCTCCCTAAGCTTCTCCTCATCATCGTAGGCTGCCAGCAACTCATCAAGCAGCTCCACCCTGGCCCGGTGAGCATCCAGCATCTCCTGGGTGACGCCATCGGCTTCCAAGACACGCTCCATGAGCCTCTCTATGCGGAGGAAGATCTGCGGCTGGAGGAGGTAGCTCCTTCGCTGCTCTGATGGCAGGTTCATCATAGCCTCATTGGTCAGCGAGCCAATCAAGCGCTGCCTTTCAGCCTCCGGGATTTCTAGATCAGCAGGCAGGAAGACCAGGGCTAATTCTTTTTGGGGATCATGATAGAGGAAGGGAAGGGCCAGTATTCCGCCATTGCCGCAGTTGGGACATGTGGCCTGGTTAAGCTGTCCGCTCAGGAATTGCTGTTTAAGGTCCGGGTTCTGCCCCACGTCAATGACGCGATGCACCTCGGCGGTGAACTGTGTACCACAAGCAGGGCAGGTGACGGTTACTCTTTGGGGGATAATAGGCATATATCAAGGGAATCCTTTCCGGATCGGTTACCTGCGTGCCCGGATCTGCCCGCACCTGCGCAGGCAGGAGAGTCAGGCCTGACGGTGGCGGCGGGAGGTTAGGCGAGCTAGCAGGGCCTCGGGATTGGTGACGGTGGCGGTCTCAACCTCATCCTCGGTCAGCCCAGCGCCGGCGGCTACCAAGCGAGCTGTCTCCTGGGTGATCAGATCGCTAGGCTCGTGGGCGTCGGTGTTCACCACCAATTTGGCCCCCGCTGCCTGCGCCACTTGGGCCACATGGCCATTGGTCAGACAGTGCCCGCGACGGGAGGAGAGCTCAAGGATGACGCCGTGCTCCGCAGCTAAGGCCGCCTCCTCGGGTGTGATGAACCCTGGATGGGCCAGCAGATCTACCTCAGGACATTCCACTGTCGCTCGATTAGTGCCCGATCGAACAGGCTCCACCGGCGTCTCCCCGTGCACCAAGACGATATCGGCTCCTAACTCCTTGGCCCGCCGGGCCAAGGGCGCGATGGAAGAGGGGGCCGCGTGGGTCAGCTCCACGCCCACCAGGAACTCCAGCGGAAAGTCCCCTCCCTGTAGACTGGCAAAGCGTCGTAGGCGGGACACCAGTTCATCGATGTTGGAGGCATCAGCGTGATCGGTGATGGCCAGTGCGCGGTGACCCATTGCGGCCGCTCGCCGCAGAAGCTCGGAGGGCAGCAGAACGCCATCGGAGAAGAAGGAGTGAGTGTGAAAATTAATGCGTTGGGGTTGATCCATGGATAACTCCTCTATCTGCGTAGGCAGGAATGTGGGCTTAACACTCGCTGTATCCACACGAGACACATGTGCGACAGCCTTCTATCTCGACGAGCGATGCCTGGCCACAGTTGGGACACAGGTCGCCGATGGGGGCCCCACCTTCACCCGTGCCTGATCGGGTACAGGCATAATGTCCCTCGTCCGCCAGCGGCAGGGGCAACTGGGCCCTTGGCACCCCGGTGGTTCCTGTATGCGCAGGTAGGAGCGCCTCGTCCTCTTCCTCGGACGAGGTGCGCTTTAGGTAATCCATCAATGCTTGAGCGATGCCATCGGGAAGGGAGCGCACTCGATTGGGACCGAAACCGATCTGTCTCCCCCCTCCAATGCCGTATAGCTCATCCACAATCTCCTTAGCACGATCACGGGCACTTAAAGGAGAACTCAGTCGTAAGGATAAAGATATCAACCGCCCAAGGGCCTCAGAGACAGCGGCTGTCTCACTGCCAGCTTTGCCCACGTTAATGAACACCTCAAGAGGTTCGAGTAGGGACGAACGGCGTTCGCCCTTAAGGGACGGCCGGCCGCTCTGACCTGCCTGCGCAGACAGGGAGTTCACAGTAACATAAGCGGTACCCATCGGTGTCTTCTGCTTGAATGTCAACCCCTGCAACACCTCACCTCGCTCCCGCTTCAGGGGGGAGGTGACGCTCTCCGCAGCAAGGGCTTGGGTCTCCTCGGTCTCCAGAACCACCTCTTGGCGGGAGCCAGCACGGTACACCGTAAGCCCTTTGCAACCCAGCTTCCAGGCCAATAGAAAGGCCTCTTTTACATCTTGTACTGATGCCTCTTGCGGAAGGTTGATGGTCTTGGAGATCGAGGAATCCACAAAGGCTTGTAATGCCGCCTGCATGCGCACGTGCTCCTCGGCCGTGATGTCCTTGGAGACGACGAATGTGTGACGGACATGCTCTGGTATCTCCTCGATGTGTTGACAGGTGCCCACCCGTAGAACCTCATCATAGATGCGCTGGCGGGAGGTCTCGTCCAGCCCCGCCTCGCTCAAGGCCCGCTCAAAGAGGGGACTCACATAGGGCAGGGATACATCTTGGTCGCCGTCCTGGAAATGGCGAGTGTAAGCCAGGGCAAAAACCGGCTCACAGCCATATCCCTCGCAGCCGGCGACGGTGCCAGTGGTGCCGGTGGGAGCAATGGTGGTCTGAGCAGCGTTGCGAATGCCATAGCGCTTCAGGCCCTCGACGATCTCGCTCCAATCCAGATGAGGCCGTCCCCACTTCTCCAACCTGGTGTATGGCTTCAGAGGTTCAGGAGGAGTCCATCTCCAATCTTCTGCCTGCACCTGATCACCCGTGCCTGATCGGGTACAGGCAGGCACAGGTGGATCATATATGCTCCCCTTGATGGCAGGGAAGGGGCCTCGCTGGCGTGCCAGATCGATGCTAGCGCGCATGGAGTGGAAGCGAATGAACTCCATTACCTGGGCGGCGAACTCCTGGGCCTCCTCGGAGCCGTAGCGGATGCCCAATTGATACATCATATCGGCCAAGCCCATGATGCCCAGGCCAATGCGTCGGGAGCGCAGGGCGGCCTCCTCGAGTTGGGGCACCGCTGGGACGTAGTTGTTGGCCGAGACCACATTGTCTAGAAAGTGAGTGGCCAACTCCACGCTCTTACCCAGTTCTTTCCAATCAACCTGCCCCTCCGCATTTACATGTCGCGCTAGATTGATGTGCCCCAGACAGCAGTTCTCGTAGGGAAGAAGAAACTGTTCACCGCAGGGGTTTGTTGACTCATATTCTCCCAGGTGGGGCAAAGGATTGTCCTGATTGGCAGTGTCGAGGAACAGCACCCCCGGCTCACCATTGCGATGGGCCCCTTGTGCGATGAGATTGAAAAGCCTCCGAGCCTGCACCGTCTCCCACACCTCCCCGTCTCGAGGGTTAACCATGTTGAATTCCTCATCAGCCTCTACCGCGCGCATGAAGGCATCGGTGATCCCAACAGAGATGTTGAAGTTGGCAATGCTACCTTCCTCACTTTTGCAGCGGATGAACTCCTCTATGTCCGGATGGTCTACCCTCAAGACGGCCATATTCGCTCCACGTCGAACTCCCCCCTGGCTAATCACTCCTGACGCAGTATCATACACTTTTAGGAAGCCGACAGGGCCCGTAGCCTTGCCGCCGCTAGAGTGCACTATGTCGCCCCTTGGACGCAGCCGAGAGAGGGAGAAACCGTTGCCTCCACCCGTCTGCTGAATCAACGCCGCGTCCCGAAGTGTCTGGAAGATGCCATCCGGTTCGCGCCCCATGTCGTCCTCAATGGGAAGGACGAAACAGGCAGCGAGTTGAGCCAGGGGGGTTCCGGCACCAGTGAAGGTCGGGGAATTGGGCAAGAACCGCAGGTTGGTCAAGAGCTCGAAGAAGGCACGGGCGGTCCTGCCTGCGCCCAGTCCCTCCTGTCCGCACAGGCGGGGGACAGGTGCCTGCGCAGGCAGGACCCAATCACCTGTACCCACGCAAGTGCGGGCAGGCACGGGTGAGCAGGCAGGAAATTCCTCATCAGCCGCTGCGACGTATTGAGCAACACGCCAAAACATCTCAGAGATGGACTCGATGGGCTCACCGTCGGGCCCGTGCCGCAGGTAGCGCCTCTCCAAAACCCTGCGGCTATTGTCACTTAGCTCGATTTCTACGTTTCTCACA
This sequence comes from Chloroflexota bacterium, assembly GCA_034718215.1. Taxonomy (GTDB): domain Bacteria; phylum Chloroflexota; class Anaerolineae; order JAYEMR01; family JAYEMR01; genus JAYEMR01. The sequence goes on along the minus strand of JAYEMR010000147.1, from coordinate 21,191 downwards.
TCCGTACCCGCCTGCACCCGATCACCTGTGCCCGCCTGCACCCGATCAGGCACGGGCGATCAGGTGCGGGCAGGCACGGGCGATCTGGTGCGGCAAAAGAAGGTATTGGCTCTCCTGCCATCACTATCCCCAATTCACCTAAGGTCTCCTCCCACCTGCCTGCGCAGGCAGGGCAGAAACAACTATCTTATTCTAAACCTAAAGCGCAGTTTAGGCAATAATCTATCGGGAGCTCCTGTCCATTGGACAGACGGGAAGGGGAGGATAATAGTGCCCATATCTAGTAGCCCCACTATTCTACACCCTACTTTTTGTGGTCGCTGCTCATGGGAAATCTATGTTCGCTTATGCGAACGTGCTCCCCAAGGGTGATTTTTAAGAAAACTTATTGTTATCTTTGGGGGATGTTTCATTTCACGGAGATGAAGCCCGGTGATGAATGCGACATTGAAACGCTCTCACCAGCGGGCATGTGAAAAGTGCCAAACCATTTTCGAACCAACGAGACCTCGGAGGTCTCGACACAGCTTACCTCAAATCGTCTGGAATATCAGGCGAGCGCTTGCTGAGTTTGGTAAACACGCTATAATAATAGATAGCTTACCTGCCTGCGGCAGACAGGGAACTGGTGTAAGCAATCCTTGATGAGATGAAGTTGGATGCCTAGTTGGCGTCTTTTACCAGTACCTGGTACAGGTAGACGGAGGTGGTTCTCATGTCCAAACGGACTTATCAGCCCAAGAAGCGGCGGCGTCAGAAGAAGCACGGTTTTCGAGCTCGTATGAGCAGCCGCAGTGGGCGGAAGGTGCTTAAACGGCGACGAAATAAGGGGCGTCGGCGACTGACTCCCCGCGCTCACCGAAAGTAAGACTATGCGACTGCGCCGACGGATGCGACTCACAGATTCCGACCGCTTTCAGCAGGTGCGAGAGGATGGACGCTCCTGGGTTCATCCTCTGTTGGTGCTGTGCGCGCTGCCTAGTGATCTCCCCTACAGCCGCTTTGGAATATCCGTCAGCCGATGGGTGGGCAAGGCGGTTGAGCGCAATAGAGTCAAGCGGAGACTGCGGGAGGCCATCCGAGGGTTGTGGGAGGGAGTTCCCGCCGGCTGGGATATGGTGTTCGTGGCTCGTCCCCCTCTGAAAGGACAGCCCTTCGGCCGGGTCACTGGTTCGGTGAGTGAATTGCTGCGGCGGGCAGACCTTTTGCTGGAGAAGAAAGGAAGGGGAGAATCTCCATGAAGACGCTAGCATTGGGCCTCATCCGGTCTTATCAACTTTTCATCTCTCCTCTCCTGCCCCCCACTTGCCGTTTCGTCCCCACTTGCTCGCAGTACACCTATGAGGCCATCGCGCGCTATGGTGTGCTGAGGGGTGGCTGGCTCGGTTTACGACGGCTCCTGCGCTGCCATCCCTTCAACCCGGGGGGCTACGACCCTGTACCCGCCGAGTTCAGATGGGGAGCGCGGCCATTTTCAGAGTAGGAGGTTAAAAATACTGATGTGGAACTCATTTGTGGAGCTGCTGATCAACGCCTTGAAGCTTCTGAGCAGCATGATAGGCTCGTTAGGGATACCCTATGCCTTTGGCTTTGCCATAATATTCTTCACAGTGATAGTCAGAGTGCTCACATTCCCATTGAACTGGCAGCAGATCAAGTCTTCTGTCAAAATGCAGGAATTGCAACCCCAGTTGGAGGCTCTGCAGAAAAAGTACCGTGAGAACAAGGAGAAGCTGGCTCAGGAGCAGATGAAGCTGTACCGAGAGGCAGGAGTCAATCCTCTGGGGGGGTGTCTGCCTATGCTGATCCAGTTTCCCATCTGGATCGGCTTGTATCGGGCTCTCTACAGGCTCGCCAATCAGCAGCTTCTGGGGGCGTTTCTGTGGATTAAGGACCTGGGATTCCCCCCCCAGGGAGCTGGCTTCTCCTGGATATGGAAACCATATTCTTACGACATATCCTGGCTGGAGGTGGGGGGCTATCTGATCCTGCCCATAGTGACGATAGCCACCCAGATCATTGTGCAGAGGATGAGCACCATCCCCTCCTCTGATCCTCAGCAGTCGGCGATGAATCAGACCATGATGATCATGCCTGTCATGTTCGGCTTTTTCGCCATCCAGGTGCCGGCGGGTTTGGTCCTCTACTGGGTGACCTCAAATCTGCTCCAGCTCGCCCAACAATATCTCGCCATGAACTACAGCGCTGCCACCCTCGCCCAGGGAGAATGATAAAATGCAAGGAGAAAAGCGTGAAGTCCTAGAGGTGAGCGGCCAGGACGCAGATGAGGCTATAGCCAACGGCCTGGATCAGCTGGGCCTGTCCCGCAATGAGGTGTTTATTGAGGTCCTAGATCGCGGTCGAAGGGGGGTGCTGGGCCTGGGAGCTGAGCCAGCTCAGGTGCGGATCCTCTATCCCGCTGAGGCGGAAGAGGCCAAGGAGGAGGAAGAGCCTCAGGCTCAGGAGGAAGAGATAGCACCTCAGGAGAAACCACCTCTGCCCCCCACCAGAGAGGAAACCCTAGTCGCTAAGGCCACGGTGGAGGAGCTTCTAGAGAAAATGGGTATCCAGGCTCAGGTGACTGCCCGTGAGCCGCAGGGAGATCAACCTCTGACCCTGGATATCAGCGGAGAGGGTATTGACTCCCTCCTCGACCCCCAGGGGAAGACGCTCAACGCACTGCAGTACATCGCCCGATTGATCGTCAGCCGAGAGCTGCTGCACTGGGTCACCTTCTTTCTGGATGCGGAGGGCTTCCGCGAGCGGAGGGCCGAGGAACTGCGGGGGTTGGCGCGCCGCGTGGCGGAAAGGGTGGCCCTAAGCGGGCAACCTCTGGCCCTTAAGCCAATGCCCGCCCACGAACGACGCATCATCCACATCGCCCTCCGTGACCATCCCCTGGTGACCACTGAGAGCGTGGGCCAGAGAGAGCACCGTCGAGTGACGATTCTGCCTCGCGAATAGAATATCATCCAGCTAGTTATCCCCTTGGCGGTGGCCAGCCAAGGGGTTTTGATTTCACCTGTACCAGGTACTGGCAGCTGCCTTGATCCAGATAGGAGAACAAATCAAAGTGCCCCAAGCCCGCCAGGATAACCGAGAAGTCGTATCCCCTGACTACTTGATCATCGGGCATGTCTGCAAGGACCTGAAACCCGGTGGCTTTGCCGTCGGAGGGACGGCGACCTACTCCTCGCTGACGGCTCGCAACCTGGGAGAGCGGGTGGGCGTCGTCACCAGCGCCGCCCCCGATTTCCCTCCCCAGGGCACGCTGTCGGGGATCGAAGTGCTGCGCCTTCCCTCGGCGGATACGACGGTGTTTGAGAACATCTACCTGGACGGCACGAGGCATCAGGTGATCCACGCCGTGGCCCAGCCTATCTCCTCGACTTCCATTCCCCTCTCCTGGCGGCGGAGCAGGATCGTCCACCTGGGGCCCGTGGCTCAGGAGGTGAGTGGCGATTTGGTGGAGGGATGGGGGGATGCGCTGGTGGCCCTGACGCCCCAGGGCTGGATGAGGCAATGGGACGACGATGGTCGCATCTCCCCCTGTCGCTGGAAAGGCGCGGAGCAGCTCCTCCAAACCGCGGAGGTGCTGATCCTGAGCCAGGAGGATGTGGGCGGCGATTGGGACCGAATCGAGGAGCTGGCCCGCTGGGCTGAGATCATGGTGGTGACCTCCGGCTGGCAGGGTTCCACAGTGTTTCATGGAGGTGAGAGACGCCACTTCCCCGCCCGCCCGGTGGAGGAGGTTGAGCCCACAGGCGCGGGCGATATATTCGCCGCCGCCTACCTGATCCGCCTGGAGGAGACCGGCGATCCATGGGAGTCAGCCCAGTTTGCTAACTGCGTGGCCTCCTTCTCGGTGGAGAAAGCGGGCCTCGCCGGCATCCCCACCCCGGAGCAGATCGCGAGTTGTCGAGCCAAGCATGAAAGGAGCGGAAGTTGCCCACTTTTAGTAGAGATGCCTTGGAGGAATACCTGGCCTCCCTGTTCAAAGCCGAGGTGAAGGTGGTCTCCCTGCGGGAGTTCAAGAGGGATGAGTCGGGGGAGGAGCTGAAGGGCTTTGGCTATGGAACCCCCGTACTCATCGAGTTCACCTACGAGGGAAGGAGGAGCAAAGCCGTACTGCACACCATGGGGCCTGACATCTTCGGCCACGAGCGGGCCTCCGACAGAACCCGCACCCTGCTGCTGGACCACGCCACCTTCAACAGACTGCCCCGCCACGTCCGCTCCCTGGATGTGGGGACCTTCACCAAAGATGGGGCTCTCGTATCCCTGGGAGAGGTGGAGGAGTTCTTCCACCTGACTGGATACGCCCCCGGCACCCTCTACGTCCGCGATCTGCAGCGCATAGCGGCCACCGAGGAGCTGACTGAGGAGGATGAGGAGCGGGCATTGGCCCTGGCCGAGTACCTGGCCCAGATACACGCCCGCAAAAAGGACGCCCCAGAGCTCTATCGGCGTCGGCTGCGGGACCTGATAGGCCACGGTGAGGGGATCATGGGCCTGACTGACAGCTATCCGCCCGACTTCGAGCTGGCCAGCCCCGATTTCCTGGAGAAGGTGGAGAAAAGCTGCGTGTCCTGGCGATGGCGGATCAAGGGCAAGGTCCATCGCCTCTCCCAGGTGCACGGCGACTTCCATCCCTTCAACGTGCTCTTCCGACGAGGGACGGATCTCTCCCTCCTGGATCGCAGCCGAGGGGAGTGGGGGGAGCCGGCCGATGACCTCAGCTGCATGGCCATCAACTACATCTTCTTCTCCCTGCAGAGGTACGGTGAGCTGACAGGCCCCTTCCAGAAACTATTTCGGCTTTTCTGGGAGCGGTACCTGGAGCTAACGGAGGATGAGGAGATAACCTCCATCGTTCAGCCCTTCTTCGCTTGGCGGGGCCTGGTGATCGCCAGCCCCCTGTGGTATCCGAACCTGGCCCCGGAGGTGCGAGGGAAGATATTCAATTTCATCGAGAATGTCCTGAGCGTGGACCTTTTCCAAGCGCAGGGGATTAACGGCTACCTAGAATGAGGGGGAAGATGGCCAACCAAGGATTTGCCATCTGGCTGACGGGGCTGCCCTCCTCGGGAAAATCGAGCCTGGCGGCGGCCCTGAGGGAGGAGTTGGCCGGGCTGGACGTGGGTGTTCAGATCCTGGATTCGGATGAGATGCGCAAAGTGCTTACGCCCCAGCCCACTTACAGTCATGAGGAGCGGGATTGGTTCTACGGGGTGATGGTCTACATCGGCCATCTTCTCACAGATAATGGAGCCAACGTCATCTTCGCTGCCACAGCTAACAAGCGCTGCCACCGGGCTTGGGCCAGAGAGGCGATTGAGAAGTTCGTGGAGGTGCACGTCAAGTGCCCTCTGGAGACCTGCATGTCCAGGGATCACAAGGGGGTCTACGCCAAGGCCCTGGCTGGTGAAGCGACAACCGTGCCCGGCCTGCAGGATCCGTACGAGCCTCCCAAGTCGCCGGAGGTGGTTGTGGAGACGGACAATCAGTCACCTCAGGAATGCGCCAGACAGATCGTGGCTCGGCTGGAGGAGTTGACTTTGCTCAGTACCCTGTCTGCCTGTCCCCCGCCTGTGCGGACAGGCACGGGTGCGCAGGCAGGAAAGAGGAGTGGAAAATGAGCGAGGCAAAAGTTGGGATCATCGGCGGAAGTGGGCTCTACGAGATCGAGGGGTTGACGGACATCGAGGAGGTGCGGGTGGAGACGCCCTTCGGCGAGCCCAGCGAGGCCATCACTATCGGAACTCTGGGGGGAGTGCGAGTGGCCTTTCTCCCCAGGCACGGGAAGGGCCACCGCATCATGCCCACTGAGCTTCCAGCGCGGGCCAACATCTACGCTTTCAAGAAGCTGGGAGTGGAGCGTATCATCTCCGTCTCAGCCTGTGGGTCCATGAAAGAAGAGATCGCTCCCCTGGACATCGTCGTCCCCGACCAGCTCTTCGACCGCACCAAAACCCGCCCCAGCACTTTCTTCGGCGACGGGCTAGTGGTTCACATCTCCTTCGACGAGCCTTTCTGCCCTGAATTGAGGGAGCTCCTCTACGACGCAGCGGTGGAAGCAGGGGCTAGGGTGCACAAAGGGGGAACCTATCTCTGTATCGAGGGCCCTCAGTTCTCCACCAAGGCCGAATCCCGCATCTACCGCTCATGGGACGTGGATGTCATCGGCATGACCGCCATCCCCGAGGCCAAGCTGGCCCGTGAGGCGGAGATCTGCTACGCGACCCTGGCCCTGGTCACTGATTATGACGTCTGGCGTGAGGCGGAGGAGTCGGTGACGGTGGAGATGGTGGTGCAGAACCTCCTGCAGAATGTAGAGGTGGCCAAGAGGGTGATCAGAGGTATCCTGCCCAAGATCCCCGCTCGAAGGGATTGCCCCTGCGCCAAAGCTCTCAAGGACGCCATCATCACTCGCCCGGAGCGCATCCCGACTGAGCTCAGGGAGAAGCTGGCCCTGCTGGTGGGCAGGTATCTGTAAGCCTGAGGCCTCTCTCCTGGAACCCATCTCCTTCGATCACGGGATAGACTGGTTCTACGCCGCAGGCTTAGTGGACTCCCGGATCACCAAGTGAGTGGGCAGTACCACCGGCCTGGGCATCCCGTTCCTTTCCTCGATGAACTCGATCGCGAGCTCCACCGCCTTCTGGCCAATTTCGAAGGCGTCTTGAGCCATGGTGGTGAGGGGAATTCCTAGGTCACCCAGAAAGCCGGTGTCATCGAAGCCCACGATGGAGAGATCGTTGGGTATGGACAGCCCCAACCCCTCGGCGGCTCGCCAGGCCTCGATGGCTATCAGATCATTGACCGCAAACAGCGCTGAGGGCTTCTCCCGCTGCAGGGACTCTTGGAGCAGCTTCATATCCTCTGTTTCCCCGCCCTCGGTGATCTCGCGGCGGGGGTTCAGCCCGCTCACTACCAGGGCCTCCTCCACAGCCAGCTCGTGGTCCTGAAGCGCCTGACGGTAGCCTTCCGCCCGCTGGGCTACGCTGCTGTTTGTCTCCGCGTCGGCGGTCAGAGCCAGCCCGATCCGGTGATGGCCCAGCTCGATGAGGTGCTCGACGGCTGCGTAGGCACCGCCCTGGTTGTCGGATGTCACGCAGTTGACATCCTCAGTGGTTGGAGTAGGAAGCCGGTCCATAAAGACCAGAGGAAAATGACGCTGCAGAAGCTCCTCCAACACGGAGGGAAGGGTAGTCCGCCCTACAGGTAGGAGAAGGATCCCGTCCGCACTTCCCAGCGTTTGGCGGATGATCTCCTCCTCCAGATCAGGCCGGCCATAGGAGTTGTGCAACAGGAGGGTATAGCTCGCCTCCTGTGCCGCATGCTGGGCCCCGGCGATCACGGTGGAGGCGAAGGCGTCGCGGATATAGGGTACAATGCATGCCAGGAAGCCGCGCTGTTTTACCCTAGCCTGACTCTGCTCAGTCAGAAAGGTCCCTCGACCCGGCTGTCGGTATAAGATCCCCTGGTCCACCAGTTGGCGAAGGGCCCTGCGCACTGTGCCCACACTCACCTCGTAGCGGTCGGCCAGTTCGGCCTCAGTGGGGATGCTGTCACCCGGCTGCAGATCATGCTCGGCGATGTGTTCGAGCACTCGCTGTCGCACCTGTTCATAAAGCGGTCGTCGTTCAAGCATCTTACACCCCTCTTCTAGAATTGATATTATAAATACATCGCGATAAATTATACCATGCCTGGATGAGGTGTCAAGCAAAGTGATGGGTACAGGCTTTTACCTTCACCGAGTTATCTCTATACCCGCTAGCTGGCCTGATCAAGGAGGAATACGCCAATGACTGCGCAGAAGCCAGAGTCCACTCGGCGTGAGCGCTGGGCGTGGTATCTATACGACTTCGGGAATTCAGCCTACGCCGCCGTCGTCCTGCTGGCCATCTATTCGGCCTACTTCAAGGAGGAGGTGGTCGGCGGGGCACAAGGCTCCCGACTGTGGGGCATCGCTGTGGGCATCGCCATGTTCGTAGTAGCCATCACCTCCCCGGTACTGGGAACCATCGCCGACTTCTCTGGGGCTAAGAAACGCTTCCTCTTCTTCTTTACGTCGCAGACCGTCATCTTTTGCGCTCTGCTCTTCTTCGTCCAGAAGGGTGACTGGTTCACCGGTATGGTATTCTTCATCCTGGCTGAGATCGGCTACCGCAGTTCCCAGGTCTTCTACAACTCTCTGCTGCCTGAGATCGCCAGTCCAGATGAGATGGGGCGGATATCCGGCAATGGCTGGGCCATCGGATCGCTGGGCGGAATCATCTGTTTGCTCATCGTGCTGGCGATGGTGATGCTGATCGGGGGCACCATGATCGTGCGGCTGTCGCTGGTGTTCACGGCATTCTACTTCTCACTCTTCGCTCTACCCATCTTCTTCTGGCTGCGGGAGCGCGCCGAACCTCAGGAACTGCCGAATGGAGAGAACTATCTGACACTGGCGTTCAAACGCCTAAGGCGCACGTTTCAGGCCGTCAAGAGATTCAGGGAATTTCTCAAATTTATGGTAGCTTTCCTGATCTACAACGACGGCATCCTGATGATCTTGGACTTCGGGGCCATCCTCGGCGCGGTGTTACACGGTATGGAGCAGTAGGAACTGATCATCTTTATGATCATTGTGCAGGTGACCAGCGTGGCCGGGGCCTACCTCTTCAGGCTGTTGGCCGACGACTTCGGCGGCAAGCGCTCCCTCATCCTCTCGGTTCTCTTGACGATCGCGCCGGTGATCTGGCTGTACTTCAGCTACTCCCGGCTGGAGTTTTACATCATCGGTGGGCTGGCAGGGTTCGCGCTGACCGGCGTCCAATCCGTCAGCCGCTCCGTGGTGGGGATGTTCAGCCCACCGGCGAAGAGCGCCGAGTTCTATGGCTTCTTCGCCGTAACCGGTCGCACATCCTCCTTCATCGGCCCCACTGTCTTTGGCATGCTGGCGGCATGGAGCACTGAAAGATACACGCGCGTCCATCAGATGGCAGAGATGGCCGCGGAGCAGGCCGGTCACCGGATCGCGCTCTTCTCCATCGTCGCGTTCTTGCTGGTGGGCTTGGTGCTACTGCTTCTGGTCGATGAGGAGAAGGGGCGCGCGGCCGCAAACTTGTCATAGGATGGAACGATGAAGAACCTAAAACACCCTCACCTCTATCCGCGCCGACGCTTGATCCGCAGTGTGCTGAGAAAGCTGGCCTGTGCGGCTTTTGCAGTGCTCACCGACCTGCGCATCATCGGCCAGGGGACCGAGGTCTATCCCTGGGATTAGAAAACGGGGGACTGATAGGCGAAGAACTTGCAAACTACGAACTATCGCTGTAAAATTTACCCTGAGTAAATGGCTATGTTGCCAGTACCTGATACAGCTGAAAAAATGTCGGCTATGGAAAGTCGACCTACAACATATTGAAGATGAAATCTCCTGTCGTGATACCAAACTGGCTCAAGGAGCAGTGACTGATGAACATAGATGAACAGGTGGCCCTGTTGATGCAGGGCACGGAATACGGTAATGAGGAAATCAGGCAAGCGATGGCCAAGGAGCTGCGTAAGCGGCTGCTGGAGGACCGGCCTCTGCGGGTGTACTGTGGCTACGATCCCCGGACGACCGATCTGCACCTGGGGCACACCATTACTATGCGCAAGCTGCGCCAGTTTCAGGAACTGGGCCATGAGGTGACCTTCCTCATCGGCACTTACACCAGTCTGATAGGCGATCCATCGGATAAAGACAAGCTGCGCCCAGTCCTGAGCCCCGAAGAGGTGGAACGCAATGCCCAGACCTATGCCGAGCAGGCCTTCAAGATCCTCGACCGGGAGAGGACAGAGGTCCGCTATAACTCCGAATGGCTGAGCTCGCTTACCTTCGACGACCTCATCAAGTTGGGGTCTGTCTTCACTGTGCAGCAATTCTTGAGCCGGGATATGTTCCGCAAGAGATGGGACCAGGGCGATCCCATCTACCTGCACGAGACCTTCTACGCGCTCATGCAAGGATACGACGCCGTGGCCCAAGAGGCCGATGTGCAGGTGGGAGGCACCGATCAACTTTTCAACATCATCGTAGCTGGTCGCAAGCTGCAGGAAGCCTTCAAACAGAAGCCGCAGGTGGGGATCATCATGGGGATCCTGCCCGGCACTGACGGAGTGGTGAAGATGTCCAAGAGCCTGGGGAACCACATCCCCATCCTGGCCTCGTCCGAGGGGATGTATGGCAAGGTAATGAGCATACCCGATGAGATCATGTCCCAGTACTTCCGACTCGTCACCCGCTGGACGCCGGATCAGATCGCGGAGATGGAGGAGGAGATGAGGTTGGGCCAACTGCATCCTATGAATGCCAAGAAGAGGCTAGCCTGGGAGATCGTGGATATTTTCCATGGGAGCGAGGCAGCGGATGAGGCCGCGGAACACTTCGAGCGGGTCCATCAGCGGGGCAAGCTCCCGAGCGAGATGCCTCAGTTCACGCTGAGTGGCCCTACCAACATCGTGGACCTGATCGCCGAGGCTGGCCTGGCTCGCTCCAAGAGCCAGGCCCGTCGGCTTATACAACAGGGAGGCGTACGTCTGGATGGAGACCGGGTGGGGGACATCGCGATGCTTGTACCGCTAGAGGAGGCAGTGCTGCAGGTGGGCAAGCGACGATTCCTGAGGCTGGTGCCCAGAGAGGACGAATAACCCCTTGCCCATGCCTGATCGCCTGTGCCCGCCTGAAGGCTCGACTCCGGCAAAATGTCAACAGTGCTCTCCTATCCCAAGGTTGGGAATGGGGACCACGTCCCAAGTCATTAACTTCAGGGAATGTTCACAGCCTTCTTGGGACGCGGTTCATGTCCAGAAACCATTTCCGGTTCACTTTTGGCACCGGCCTGAAGAGCCGGTGCTGGGCCGAAAAACTACCTAGCACCGTCTGTTTACGGCGGTGCTAAACATTCCCTGTAACTTAATCTACGTCATAGATCCAGACGGGGGCTTGCCCTCGTGCTCCGGAGCGATCAAAGCTGATGGTCCCTGTCACCCCCGATATCGAGACCTCCGCTAGAGACCTCCAAACCCCCTGCCGGGTGGGATATCCCTCCCTCTGAATATCCTCCGCCAATGCCGCCAGCAGCACGCGCGTGGCATCGTAGGCCAACATCGCATCCGGGCCAGGCTTGTGCCCTCCCAATTCACGGTAGGCTGAGAGAAACTCCGGGGCATCCCTCAGATCTTCAAAGCGCGGCGCGCCAGTCACAAACCAGGTGTCCTCAACCGCATTTCCCGCCATCCCTCTGAAACACCCCGTTCCAAACTCAGGCCCACCCATAAACAAAAGTCCCTCATCCCGAGCTTGTCGCAGCACTTCTCCCCCCAAATGTGTCCTTGCTGTGCATATCACCCAGTCAGGATGGACTCGGAATACAGCATCAGGCCAGCTTGAATCGTCCAGCTTCACTTCGGTGATCTCCGCTCGTTTTTGAAGGGCTTCTATCCAAGCCTCCTGCCTCTCGCTGTAGAGAATAACTACACGAACTTCCTCTTGAGATTGACAAATGCGGTCCGCCGCAGCCCGAGCCAACGCGTCAGGCGGGGGCGCAACCACAAATATCCCACCCTGCGCCTTCATCGAGGCGGTAGTTATCAGCGGTAACCCTGCTTTGGAGCATGCGGGACGCGCAGCCTGGACTGCGGCAGGAGAAAAGCCCCCTACCACCCCCATCACAGCTGGATCGGCCACCAGCTCACGGGCTCGATGCGATGCCCAGTAGGGACTGAGGTGATCGTCCAGGGCCACTAGCTCCACCTGGTATCCAGCTACACCCCCTGCCCGGTTAGCTTCCTGAATCGCCAGTCGTACAGCCCACAGCGCATCATAGCCCCGAGCACGATACCAGCCCTCAAGAGGAGCTATCAAGCCGATTTTAACCACAGGCTGCGTGGAGTCGGGAAGGGCACAACCTGTCAGGCTTACCAGATAGAGCAGAGCCAGCACCAGAAAGAGACCGTGGAGCGTCAAGCGCGAAGCGAGAAGCGAGTGGGATGGCTCACCTGTACCCATATAGGTGCGGGCAGAAATAGGTTGACGCTTTTCGCGCCACCCGCCCGAACATAAAATGTTCGGGCCACGAAACAGTGCCCCGTAAACGGGGCTTGAAAACGTATTTAGCATCACACCTGTACCCGATTGAGTGGGGGCAAACGTCTTTCTAAGCCGGATTCATCCGGCGCTGTTTACTAGCCCGGCGACTTCATCGCCGAGCGGGAACTGCACGCTCAACGCTCCACGGACCGCTGGTACCTCTGACGATTGCGCTCATGCTCCTCCAATGTCTTGGCAAAAACATGTGAGCCATCATCAGCCACACCATTACGGACAAAGAAGAGGTAATCGCTCTGGGCGGGGTAGATCACCGCTTTGATAGCGGCCAGCCCAGGGCTGCAGATGGGGCCAGGGGGTAGGCCAGAATGGAGATAGGTATTGTAGGGGGAATCCACCTGAGCGTATTCCTCCAACTGCAGTGGACGCTTCCACCACTGTCCTGTGTTCGGCTGAAAGCCAAGGGCGTACTGCACCGTGGGATCAGCATCCAGCTTCATGCCCTGATCCAGGCGGTTGAGATACACGCTGGCGATGAGGGGCAGCTCCTTCCTCAAGGCACCCTCGCGCTCCACGATGGAAGCCAGGGTGATAACCTGGAAGAGGGTCAACCCCTGAGCCGCCGCATCCTGACGCATCTGAGATGCGACCCGACGGTCGAAGTTCCGCAACATACGCTCAATTAGGCCCGAGGCCTGCACCTCAACCGGGAGGCGATAAGTATCGGGGAAAAGATATCCTTCCAGCGTGGCATCCGGAGGCCGGTCGCGCAGCCTGTACCCGTTAGGGTGAAAGGGATAATCGAACTTGCCCTCACGAGCCAAGGCCAGGAATTCCTGTCCCGGCAGCACCGATTCCCCCTCCAATAGCGCGGCGATCTGCTCCATGCGCCATCCCTCGGGAATGGTCACGACCACTTCCTCAGCTCGCGCTCGCCGCAGCCCTTCAGCGATCTGGGGGATGGTCATGGAGGAGGAGAGCTTGTGATTCCCTGCTTCCAGGTCCCGATCCAATCCCTGGTAGCGCATGTACAGGCGAAATAACCCCGCATCGCGGATCAATCCCCTCTCAGCCAGGCGCTCGGAAACCGCGCGGGCAGTCTCTCCTGGCTGGACGGTGAAGACCACCGGCTCCCCCTCCCCTGCCGGTCGCTCGAGATCCCCAGATCGAAAGCGCAGGTACAGTCCCAACAACGCATGGATCACGCCCTCTCCCTGGCCGGAGGGAAGCCCGCTCCCGGTGGGGCGATCCAGGGAGGAAGGCGTCTTACGCACTTCCTTCAGGTGCTCCAAGCCTCCCGTCACACGACCGTAAATGAACCAGCCAGCACCCGCTACCAAGACAACCATCAACCCCACGATTAGGGTCACAGCCAGCCAGGTCAGCGCTCGCCTCATGATTCATCCTTCCTGCTTCGACGCCATGCTCGCCCATCCAGATAGCCCTGCAGGATAACCGCCGCAGCGGTGGCGTCTATCCGCCGGCGTCGCTGTCGACCATCCAAACCCCGCTCCCGCAGGATCCGCTCCGCGTCCACCGTCGAATAACGCTCATCCCACAGTTCCACCGGCACACGCAATCCCTTTCTTAGAGCGCAAGCTACCTCCTCCACTCGCTCCGCCTGCGGGCCTACCCCTCCACTGAGGCTGAGTGGATAACCTACCACCACTCGTTCTACATCCCATTTCCGCACCAGAGCGGCCACGCATTCTACTATCCCTTCGTCATCCTCATGCTTTAACACCAGTAGGCTTCGAGCCAAGATTTGAGCAGGATCGCTGACCGCTACTCCAGTGCGCCGCTCCCCCGCATCCAGGGCCAGAATGCGCATCAGACCTCCCCTGCCTGTACCCGCACGGGTGCCTGTACCCGCACGGGTGCAAGGGCATGCTCAGGCGAAGCGACGATCACCTGGATGCGAAAGGGAAGCCAAGGAACCCTATCCCACCACTCAGGCTCCACAGACACTAGCGGCGGCTCCCTGAGAGGGAGATCGGCCTGCAGCTTGGCCACAGCCTGGGGGATGGATTCCCCTTGGACCAAAGTGATGACCCTGTTGGGGGTGACGATAGCCTCGGTCCAGCATCTCGCCTTCATCACTACCCCCACATGTGGAAATCGCTCCTCCTCTGAATCCGCATCAACCATCGCCGCCCGCACCACCTCGGCGTTGAAGCTCCCCCCTTTGAGCACACGACCGGCTGGCATCTCGCGCTCAAGCACGACGCGGGCAACCTTTCGGGCTTGGCTCAATTTAAAGGCCACACCTCGAGCTCGAATGCGTACAGTCGCGCCAAGGGAATCAGCCGTCTCACCCACCAGATGATCATATATCTCATCCAGCACCACAATGGACATGGACTCAACGGGCAAAAACTCCCCTGGGGACAGGTCGGACTCCAACCGCGCCTGGGCCTCCTGCTGCAATCGTTGAAGCAGCATATCTCGCAGCCGCTCTTTGTCGGCGGCGGTCACCATCCCCACCTGCTTGACGCTGCCACCTCTAGTAGGCTGCTCGTTGGCCACCCGGAGCCTCAGGGACAGCGCGGCATCAGCCACGCGGTTGATCAAAAAGGACTCCACATTCCCGGCTGGACCGGGGTCCAGTGCCTCAATCCCGACCTCCGCTGACGAACCTACCCCCATCGCCAGAGTAGCCGTCTCCACAGTGGCGAACCTGATGGTAGTCCCCGTCGATGTGGCCACGATGGTGCCCTCAGGTACTTCTACAGGACTATTGGTGCGGTTGACAAAGATCACCTGCCCAGTAGCCTTGGCATCAGGGACATCCTCCCGAGACAGGGTTGGCACTTGAGCCTGACCTCTGATCTCCGTTCGGATCAGGCGAGCGGGGATCTTTGCCGCGTCCTCATCCACCAGCTCAATGGAGGGGTCAGCAGTGAGTTGAACCCGCTGTTCTAGTGGTCCTCCATCGGGGACGAGAGTGATCGTGGCCTGAGGCCATAGGAATATCATCCCCCCCATCCCAACTAGCGCAGCCCCCAGGATGAGGACTAAGAGCAGCACCCACTCCTCCCAGCCACCCCGATCCCTTCGCCTAGCCGATGGATGGTAACTTTCATATGCCATCTGCTTTGTCAAGGACTTGACCCTTTTCTGGGCCCGCTCCACGGAGCTGGAGACAGGGAGACCATAGCGCCGTGCCAGAGAATGGACTATAGGGTCGCTGCTGACCAGAGATACAGCCACCTCCTGCTCCGCCACACAGCGGATCAGCAGGTCGAAATCGACCTCTCGTCGGAGGAGATCTGAGCCATCGGGTACGACCAGAACTATCCGCTCCCCAGGCCTAGCCCTCAACTTAGCCCGGATGAGGGCCATCTTATCTCCACGATCCAGATAGATCACATCCACCTGTCCCTCGCCTGTGCGCCCGATCACCTGTGCCCGCCTGCACCCGATCACCTGTGCCCGATCAGGTGCGGGCACTTGACACTCCTATCATCCTTCGGGGTAGCCAAGTTTTTTATCTATCAGAGCTGGAACTTGGGCAAGGGCCTCCGACAGTTGAGCAGGATCGCCACCACCGCCCTCGGCCAGGGTGGGCTGCCCGCCGCCACCGCCGCCCATCACCTTTGCCACTTCCCGAACTAGCCAATCAGCCTGTAGCCCTCGATTCACCAGATCCTCGGTGACAGCCGCCAAAAGATGAGGCTGCCCATCAATATTCATCCCCAGGATAATAACGCCAGAGGCGACGCGGTTTCGGAACCAGTCGCTCATCTCGCGCAGCGATTCCCGGCTTGGAGCAGTCACCACTTCTGCCAGGACCGACACATCTTGCCCGCCTGCGTATACAGGCACTTCCTGTATTTTGTTCAACAGAGACTCGAACTCCTCCTGCGCCTGCTGGCGCCGGATCCTCTCCAGCTCACGCTCCCGCTCTCGCAGCTCTCTCTGGAGGGCCTCGACGCGGGCGGGCACCTCGTCCAGCCCGCAGGCCAGCCGCTCCGCCGCCTCCTGCAACCGATCCCAGCGCTGACGCACTAGCTCCACCGCTGCGTGGCCCGTGACGGCCTCAATGCGCCGCACCCCAGACCCAACGCTCTCCTCGCGGGTGACGAGGAAGAGGCCGATCTCGCCGGTGGTGTGGCAATGGGTGCCGCCGCACAGCTCTCGGCTGAAAGGCTCTTCCCCCCCAATGCTCACCACGCGAACGACATTGCCATATTTCTCGTCGAAGAGGGCGATCGCGCCGCTCTCCACCGCCTCCCGATAGTTCGACTGAGCGGTGCGCACCGGGTGATTGGCCAGGATAAAATCATTCACCTGATGTTCTACCTGGCGAAGCTCCTCCGGGGTGAGGGGGCGAGGATGGGTGAAATCGAAGCGCAGGCGGTCAGGGGCCACAAGCGAGCCCGATTGGCGTGCATGTTCGCCCAGGACACTGCGGAGAGAGGCGTGAAGGAGGTGAGTGGCGGTGTGATTGCGCATGATGTCCATGCGCCGTTCGTTATCTACCACAGCTTGCACCTTGTCCCCGATGTGAGGGATGCCGCGCGTCACCTTCCCTAGGTGAACGATGAGCCCAGGCAGGGGCTGCTGCATCTCCTGCACCTTCACTTTCCACTGGTCCCCAGCGATGTAGCCGGTGTCGGGGACTTGGCCGCCGCTCTCCACGTAGAAGGGGGTGGTGGGCAGGACCAATTCCACTTCGTCGCCTTCCTCGGCGGTGTCCACTCTTTGGGCTTCGCGCACGATGGCAGCCACTTGGGTCTCGACCTCCGTCGCCTCGTCGTAGATGTGTTCCACGCCTTCCTCCGGGAGCTTCCCCTCTTCCTTCAGTTCCTCCAAAAGCTGGTTGTATGGGTAGCCACCGATGCCAAAAATTTCTTGGGTAGCTCCTGTACGCTGGGCAGCGCGTGCTCTCTTCCGCTGCTCAGCCATGGCCTCCTCGAATCCCTCCTCATCAACAGTGAAGCCCCGCTCGCTGAGGATATCGCGGGTCAGGTCCAGGGGGAAGCCGTAGGTGTCGTAGAGCCTGAAGGCCTCTCGGCCGGGGAGCGTCTTCCGCCCCGCCCTCTGCAGATCGACCGTCAAGCCGTCCAGCAGGTTGAGGCCCACGTCCAGCGTCTCCTGGAACCGCCGCTCCTCCTGAGTGATGGTATCTAGGATAAACGCGCGCCGCTGTTTGAGCTCCACGAAGTAATCGCCCATGATCTCGATGACCAGCTCCGCCAGCGGAGCCAAGTAAGGCTCCTCACCTGCCTGCGCAGACAGGAAGCCCAGGAGCTTACCATGGCGGGCTGCTCGCCTCAGGATGAGGCGCACCACATAATTCTGCCCTTCGTTTCCGGGCAGCACCCCATCGCCGATGAGGAAAACGAGCGCCCGGACGTGGTCGGCCAGCACTCGGTAGTGGACGATCTCCGCCTGCCGCTCCTCATTTGTGTGCCCCACCATCTCCTGCACGCGGTCCAGGATAGGGGTAAATAGATCAGTGTCGTAGTTGGTGTCCGTATCTTGTAGCACCGCCACAAGTCGCTCGAAGCCCATGCCGGTATCCACGAAGCTTCCAGGTAACTCCTCCAGCGAGCCGTCAGCCTGCAGATCGTATCGGATAAACACCAGGTTCCAGAGCTCGACGAAGCGGCGGCAATCACCATTGACCCTGCACACGTGTCCTTCCACACCCCTCATATCGCAGGCTTGAGGGCCAAGGTCGAGGTGGATCTCGCTGGTGGGACCGCAGGGGCCAGTGTCTCCCGAGGTCCAGAAATTATCCTTCCGTCCGAAGAAGAGGATATGTGAAGGATCGATATCCGTCTCCGACCGCCAAAGGCCTGCCGCCTCGTCGTCGCGAGGCAGATCCCCCACATCATCCTCGAAACAGGTGACGTAGAGCTTATCCTGAGGGAGATTCCACACCTCAGTTAACAGCTCCCAGGCCCAGCGGATAGCTTCCCTCTTGTAGTAGTCGCCGAAGGACCAATTGCCCAGCATCTCGAAGAGAGTATGATGATACGGCGATGGCCCAACCTCCTCCAGGTCATTATGCTTGCCTGAGACACGCATACATTTCTGAGAGTTCGCAGCGCGTGTATATGGCCGTGTGCCAACACCTAGGAACACATCCTTGAACTGGACCATCCCAGCGTTGGTGAACAGAAGCGTGGGATCATCCCGGGGTACTAGGGAAGCATAGGGTACAATGGTGTGATCGCGGGCGGCGAAGAAGTCGAGGAACTGCTGGCGTATTTGGTCACTGGATATAACGGACATACAATCTCCCTCACTGATGTATTATGATTCCCTCCTGTCTGCCTGTCCCCCGCCTGTGCGGGCAGGCACGGATACACAGGTATAATGCATTGTAGCCTAACTAACGTCCCATGTCAAACCTGTAGCTGGCCATGTGCGATAATAGCGGAAAAGGCCCTCATCCCCCTGCTCCCCTTCTCCCAAGATTGGGAGAAGGGGGTTGGAGCTTCCCTCCCCCAACTTTGGGGGAGGGGTTGGGGGTGAGGGCCACGTCCCAATTTATTTTGGTCAGACCCAGATAGATAGCAAGCCAGAAGGCCCTGGCGGACGTTTCGCCAGGCCTTTTGGTCTGGGGGCCTTATCTAACTGGACAAAAGTGGCCAAGTCAATTATAATTCCCCTGGAGGTTTAGGGATGCCAGAGTTCAAACTCGTGTCAGATTTTCAACCCACCGGCGATCAGCCTCAAGCCATCGAGAAGCTGGCAGCCGGGCTGCGCAAGGGATGTAAGCACCAGACGCTGCTGGGAGCCACCGGAACGGGCAAGACCAACGTTATGGCCTGGGTCATAGAGCAGGTGCAGCACCCCACGCTGGTGATGGCTCACAATAAGACCCTCGCCGCTCAGCTCTACACCGAGTTCCGAGAGCTATTCCCCCACAACGCGGTGGAGTACTTCGTCTCCTACTATGACTATTATCAGCCAGAGGCCTACGTGCCCCAGCAGGACCTCTACATTGAGAAGGACGCTGACATCAACGAGGAGATAGATCGCCTGCGGCTGGCGGCCACCTCAGCGCTGTTCAGCCGGAGGGATGTGATCATCGTGGCCTCAGTGAGCTGCATCTACGGCATCGGCGATCCGGAGGAGTACGGGCGAGTGGTGCTCCACCTGCAAAGCGGTGAGCGGCGCGACCGCAACAAGGTGCTGCACCACCTAGTGAGCATCCACTACGAGCGCAATGACCTCGACCTGGGGAGGGGTAAGTTCCGCGTGAGAGGCGACACGCTGGAGGTGCTCCCCGCCTACGGAGAGTTCGCCTACCGGGTGGAGTTTTGGGGTGATGAGATAGACCGCATCGCGGAGATCAACCCCCTGACTGGCGAGGTGCTTCAGGAGTTGGAGGCCATTGACATCTTCCCCGCCAGGCACTTCATCACACCCAAGGATAAGCTCAAGTCCGCCCTGCGGGACATCGAGGCCGAGCTCGAAGAGCGTCTGAAAGAGCTGAGGGAGCAAGGGAAACTCCTAGAGGCGCAACGCCTGGAGCAGCGCACTCGCTATGACCTGGAGATGCTGGGGGAGATCGGATACTGCTCCGGCATTGAGAACTACTCCCGCCATCTGTCCCAGCGGCCGCCGGGCAGCCCTCCCTGGACGCTCATAGACTACTTCCCAGATGACTTCCTGCTCTTCGTTGACGAGTCGCACATGACCGTGCCTCAGATCAGAGGAATGTTCCACGGCGACCGATCGCGTAAGCAGACGCTGGTGGAGCACGGCTTCCGACTCCCCTCGGCGCTGGATAACCGCCCTCTGAGCTTCGAGGAGTTTGAGCAGCGGGTCAATCAAGTGATCTACACCTCGGCCACGCCGGGACCCTACGAGTTGGAGCACTCGGCCCAGGTGGTGGAGCAGATCATCCGTCCCACAGGGCTTGTGGACCCGGAGGTAATCGTCAAGCCCGTCAGAGGGCAGGTCGACGACCTGCTGGGGGAGATCAATAAGCGGGTGGAACGAGGGGAGCGGGTGCTGGTCACCACTCTCACCAAGCGCATGGCCGAGGATCTGGCCGACTACCTGATGGAGCTGGGAGTTAAGGTCCATTACCTGCATTCCGAGATCGACACCATCGAGCGGATAGAGATTCTCCGTGACCTTCGCCTGGGAGCCTACGATGTCGTGGTGGGCATCAACCTGCTGCGCGAAGGGCTAGATCTGCCGGAGGTCTCCCTGGTGGCCATCCTGGACGCTGATAAGGAGGGATTCCTGAGAAGCGACACGGCGCTGATTCAGACCATGGGGCGGGCGGCGAGGAATGTGCACGGGCAGGTGATCATGTACGCCGATGAGGTCACCGACTCCATGAGGCGGGCCATCGAGGAGACAAATCGGCGGCGCCGGAAGCAGATCGCCTACAATCAGAAGCACGGGATCGAGCCCCGCTCCATCGTCAAGGGGGTCCGCGACCTCACCGATAGGGTGAAGGCTGTGGCCGAGGAGAGGGCGGCCTACGAGGTGACGGGCGAGATGCCCACCCACGAGCTGGAGAGGCTGGTGAAGGATCTGGAGAAGCAGATGAAGGCCGCGGCAGAAGAGCTGGAATTCGAGAAGGCGGCCACGCTGCGGGATCAGATCTTCGAGCTGCGGGATGTAATGCGCGATCGCGACACCCGCCCCGAATGGGAGAAGATTCGCGATGAGAGCCGATGATCACCTGTACCAGGTACTGGCATAGGAGGGATATCCAGGGATGCAATCTACGGTTGTCCCGATTATAAAGGAAGGAGTACCCAAAGGATGAAGTCTACAACAATTGTATTCACTGGTCCAAGACAGGTTGACTTGACGGAGATCGAAGTCCCTGAACCTGGGCCTGGTGAATTCACCATACAAACGTTGGTCAGTCTTATGAGCATGGGGACAGAGTTGATATGTTACCGAGGCGAGTTTGAGCCTGGGACACACTGGCACAGTTGGGTAAAATATCCATTTTATCCGGGATACAGTTGTGTTGGGCGTGTCATTGAGGTTGGGGAACAGGTCACTGATTTCCACGAGGGGGACCGGGTATTTTGTAATGTCTCTCATCGTCAGTACGCCAACATTTCTGGTGCTGCTGTCAAGGTACCCGATGAAATCAGCGACGAAGAGGCGTCCTGGT
>JAYEMR010000146.1:0-7024 GCA_034718215.1 Chloroflexota bacterium | reverse complement strand
TGTCCATAGGCTTCCAGCTGACCATCCAAAGGGCCATCCAGGCCACTCTCGCTAACCAAAAGGGCAGCACAAGGCCACTGGAAGTTGAGCTATCATTGCCTTTCGCGGCTAATTGTCAAATTTGGGTTAAAGCTTTGATTTTAAGTGTCACCTTCCTCATTCTATCCCTCTCGATCGCAGGATGCGTGCACTTGGTTGATAATTCACAAAGCCGATCTATTCAGCCAGTGGGCGAAATCCGCGGCTCTCGCACAGTGGGTCAGACCTTTGTCGCTTCCCACGATGAACTGAGCCGCGTTGACGTTCAACTCGCCACCTATGCTCGGCGCAACACCCAGCCGGTCATCTTCCACCTGCGCTCCGCTCCCTCCGCATCTACAGACATCGCCACCATCGCCTTCGAGGCTGAAGAGGTGAGGGACAACGCCTATCGTCCCTTCCGCTTTTCCCCTATAACGGACTCGGAGGGGCGTTCTTTCTACTTCTTCCTTGAGTCCCCTACATCCGAGCCAGGCGATGCCATCACCATGTGGCACAGCCCTGATGATGTCTATGAGGAGGGAGAGTTATACATCAATGGCCGAAGGCAAGGGGGCGATCTGGCCTTCAGGACCTATTACAATTACACCTTGGAGGCCATGACACGGGACGTGTGGAATGGCGTGGCGAGCAACTGGAGGCTCATCCTGGTGGCCGCGCTGATGTTCACTATCCCCGGACATGTCCTCTTTGTCCTGCTCCTCCCTCGCTACGAATTCGACCTCACCGAGCGCTTGATCGTCTCCATAGGCCTGAGCCTGGCCTTTATGCCTTTGGCCCTCCTCTTCTGCACCCTCGCCGGCATAAGGCTAGACGGGACCGCGATATGGGGAATGATGGCCATCTGCGGGGGGATAAGCCTCATCAGCATCATTAGAGGGGTGGTGAGAAGAAGGCGGCTGACAGTCGGGATAAAGATTAATCACGTTGCGCTCTTCGCCATCCTCACTTTATCCTTGATCGCCAGGCTGCTCCCCACGCGAGGGTGGGCCGTGGCACCGGGAAGCGACAGCTATCACCATACCCTTATTGCCCAGTTGATCGTCGAGAGGGGAGGGCTGCCCAACTCATATAAGCCTTATGCCCCATTGGCTTCCTTCACTTATCACTTCGGCTTTCACTCCGCGGCGGCCTTCCTTCACTGGCTGTCAGGGATCGGCATAGCGAAGTCCGTCCTGGTGGTGGGGCAGACCCTGAGTGCCCTGAGCCTCCTATCTGCCTTCTTCTTCGCCGAGAGGCTCCTGAGGAGTAAAGCCGCCGGCCTCTCCAGCGCCCTGGTCGTCGGCCTATTCTCCGTCTTCCCGGCCTATTACACAAACTGGGGGAGGTTTCCCCAGCTCACTGGGCTGGTGATCCTGCCCATCGCCTTAGTCCTCGCCATCGAGGGCCTCGATCGAAGGGCAGGCAGCACCCGATACCTCGCCGCAGCGGGCATCGCCCTGGCCGGGCTCTTTCTCACCCATTACCGTGTTTTGATATTCTATCTCTCTTTCATGGCGGTTTATCTGCTGTGTTCAACCTACGCCAGCAGAAGTAGCGCGAAGGCTACCTTGAGGATATGGCTTCAACTTCTCGCCATAGGATTTCTGGCCCTGGCCCTGACCTGGCCTTGGCTGCAAAATTTATTGAATCACCTCAGCTCAGCGTCTCTGGCTCTAGCTGCATATAAGCCCAGCCGAGAGTTTTTCTCCATGAAGAGGCTCGAGGAAGGAGCTATCTCTTTTTACTCGAATTATCCTCTGATGGTCCTATCCATCGTGGGAGCTATCTGGGGGCTGCTGAAGAGGGAGAGATTGATAATTGTGCTCTGCCTCTGGGTAGTCGTCCTTCTCCTCATCTCCAATCCCTACTGGGTGAACCTGCCAGGCGTAGGGTTAGCTGATACCGTCACTGTTGTGATGTCTTTGTTCTTCCCAGCCTCGATAGCCATAGGCTTTCTGGCGGCTTCCATCGAGAGGGTAATACCTAAGACTCAGCTTCTAATCGGAGCCTTGATCGTGGCTCTCGCCTTCTGGGGCTTCGGAAGGATGCTCACCATTGTCGATCCCAGCAATGTCTACGTCAAAGAAGCCGACAAGGCGGCCATGGAGTGGATCAGGAAGAACACCCGGGAAGATGCCAAATTCCTCGTCCCCTCTGTGGTCTACCTAAACCTCGTTATCGGCCTCGATGCCGGATACTGGATGCCTCTCCTCGCTGGGAGGAGCACCACCGCGCCTCCTATGATCTACCCGATGGAGAGGTCAGCTCAGAAAGGCTTCGCGGCGGAGGCGATCAGCCTATCAGAGGCATCGTCCACTCCAGATGCGAAGGAGACGTTGAGAGTTCTGAGGGAGAAGGGCGTGACCCACGTCTACATCGGGAAGCGGGGCAGCAAAATCTATCCGAAGAGCTTAATGGACAATCCGAATTATCAACTGATTTACCATCGAGATGGGACGTGGATTTTCGAGGTCAACTGTGAGGGAGCAAATGAGCTCGATTAGCATCGTTATCCCAGTTTACAATGAAGAGACCGCCATCGGCGATGACCTGGATCTCATCGTCGAGACCATGGAGGCCAGCCGATACGACTACGAGGTCATCGTGGTGGACGATGGATCCACCGACGGCACCGCTGGCTGACTCCTGCCCAGCCGGTGCTGGCTTTACTCTTCCTCCTTCGGAACCAGTACGTGAGACACGCACTGGCTGAGATCGCACTCTTCATCGCCCCTTCCCACTTTCTATTGCAGAGGTTCCAGCGCTGGTATGGGGATCGGAAACGGGTCCTCTACCTGGAAAACGGTATTGACACCACTCGCTTTGGGCAAGCCGAGCGACGAGAGCAGGGCCCTGGGTTGCGGGTGGCCTATCTAGGGACCATCGCCCCCCACAAGGGAGTACATATCCTGATCCAGGCGCTCCGGGAGACACGGAGTCCGGACATCGAGCTGCACATCTATGGCGAACTTGGTATATTCCCAGAGTACGGGAAGCGTATCGCTCGATCCCGTCCAGATCCGCGTGTCTACCTTCATGGCCGGGTCTCACGAGAACAGGTGCCCCAGGTGCTCGCCAGCGCCGATATCTTGGTGGTGCCCTCCCTGTGGTATGAGAACTCACCCCTGGTGATCCAGGAGGCCTTCGCCAGCGGAGTGCCCGTAATAGCGGCCGACGGCGGAGCGATGGTGGAGAAGATACGACCCGGCGTAGATGGGCTGCTCTTTCGTCGAGGGGATGCGAGGAACCTGGCAGCGAAGTTGGATTCCCTAGCTGAAGATCCCTCCCTTCTGAGAAGGCTGAAGGATAACGTCCGTTCTCCTCAGTCCATCAGGGATAACGCGCACCGGCTCGAGGGGATCTACGAAGGGCTAATCCAGGAGGAGAGATGACTTCGGTGAGCATCGTAGTCCCGATATTCAACGCTATCACGCCGCAAAATCACTTCCTCCGCTGAGGCTCTCCCTGAGCCAGATTACAGTACATCTCGTGTTCACAGATCACTATGCCCAAGCGATAGGCCCGACGGCCCAGTTTTGGAAAGGTCTCGTCGAACAACGAGAAGTGGGCTACTTTCCGCAGTAGTACATTATGGCCTGCGAAGAGCACTTGGAGCGTGCTGGGCAGCGGCGGCAGAGATAAGTCGCGCGCTGCGAGGTTGAGCTGGAGGCCGCCGAGCGGGCGATTGAGTAGGAACGGGAGAAGCGAGAGGGGTATCGCAGAGAGCGGCAGGAGAAGGAGCAGGAGTTGGCCGAGGTTACGTAGGCGATGGAGGAGCAACCAATGTGATGTTAAGTTTCAAGACGGAGTCCCTGTACACATAAAAGTAATTGTATCCAACCACAAAAAGAAAGGGGAAATATCAATGCAGCAACTTGATACCAGCCAGCTTTTGGACAATATCGTCAACCGCGTGATCCGCGCGGCCATGCTCGACGTGGAACTCTACGAGGAAGTAGAGGCCGACGAGACTTTAACCCCTCAGGCTATCGCCGTGGTGGCCATTACAGCCATCGCTGGCGGCATCGGCGGGGCTCTAGGGACGATCATCGGGCCTGGTGGTGTAGGTGTCTTCTTCCTGGCCTTGATTATCACGCCTATCATCGCCGTGATAGGATACTTCATCTGGGCCGCGCTGACCTACCTCATTGGCACCAGGCTCTTCGAGGGCATAGCCGACTATGGAGAGATGTTGCGTGCTATAGGTTACTCTTATGGCCCGCAGGTGCTGGGTGCCCTAAGCTTCATCCCCTGCATCGGGTGGCTGTTGAGCCTCGCCGGCGCCATCTGGGCCTTGGTCGCAGGTGTCATCGCCGTACGGCAGGCGCTTGATTTCGATACGAGCAAGGCCGTGATCACCTGTATCATCGGTTGGATCGTGATGCTTGTGGTGAACATGATCTTTGCTGCTGTCGGATTGGGGGGAGCGTTTGTCTTGGGAGGGGGAGGCTTGATCTAATTCATATAATGAAAGAGGTATTAGTTAGAACAAATTAGTTGACATAAATCTACATCCCGTCTTCTGCCTGCGCAGGCGCGGGCAGCGGCTTCGCTCTAACGGCCAAATGCTTTCTCGTGGGCCTTGCGCAGGATCTTCGATGAGAGTTTGGCATAGATGCGCGTGGTGTTGGGTGATGCATGGCCCAATAGATCTTGGGTGGCTCCCAGATCTCCGGTTGCCTCCAGCACCTTGGTGGCGAAGTAGTGCCGAAAAGAGTGGGGGGTCACACCATATTCATCCACGCCGGCCAGCTTGATGAGATCGTTCAGTACTTTACGCACAGTGTTGGTGGAGATGGGAAGTATCTTGTCCCCGGCGCCTCTATCGTGGCGGGCCAGCACGGGTAGCCTACCCAGCGCTTGTCCGGTTTTCCCATCCTGGCGGATCCTCAGGTAGCTCTGCATAGCACGCCAGGAGGGCTCGTCAAAATAGACAATCCGCTGCTTGTTGCCCTTGCCGGTGACTATGGCCGTGTGATCTTGGGGTCTCAAGTCCCCTCGCCGCAGGGAGACCAGCTCTCCCACCCTCATTCCGCTGGAGCGCAGCATCTCCACCGTGGCGATGTTGCGCAGATGACGCAGGCGCTGCCGATGATTCCCTGGGTCATAGGGCGCGGCCCGCGCCGTTCTCATGATCTTGGCTACCACCTCGTCTGGGGGAACCTTGGGCAGCTGCTGGTGGGGAGTTCTGCCGCGAATGGTGTGCATCCGATGCTGTAGTTGCTCATGCTCCTCAGCCGACATTCCAATGAGGCCCTCCAGGACCAGGTGGGAGTAGAAGCGCAACAGGGCGGTGGTGTAGGTGCTGAGGGTGACTCTGGCCAGCTGTCGTTCCTCATCCAGCCAG
Organism: Chloroflexota bacterium; assembly: GCA_034718215.1. Taxonomy (GTDB): domain Bacteria; phylum Chloroflexota; class Anaerolineae; order JAYEMR01; family JAYEMR01; genus JAYEMR01. Next base: position 1,656 of record JAYEMR010000146.1, on the reverse strand, counting down.
CGCACCCAGTCCAGGGCATGATCGGAGGTGAGTTTACTTGCCGGTGTAGCGGCTGGGTCGAAACAACTTTGGTCGAGGAACTCGCAGAAATGATTCAACGCAGTAGCGTAAGTACGCACTGTGCGCTCTGCTTGCCCAATGGCCAGGTCCCTCAAGAAGTGCTCAATTGCCTCTTCGATAGTCATGGGATCTCCTCAGACACTGAAGTAGTGTTGATTTAATCATACTTATACTAACCGTAATTATAGCCTGCATATCCTCCTTGTCAAATGCTCTGGCTTCAGTACATTTTGCCTGTCCCCCGCCTGCACGCCCGTGCCCGATTGAGCACAGGTGAGCGGGGGCAGACAGGTGCCTGGACCCAGCATGAGTGGCCAGGTAAAACCCCCAGCTTGCGGTCTGATTGGGCTTGATTCACTGAACCGCGCGCTTACAGCAGATGTAGCAACTGGTCCAGATACCAACACGTACCCATACCTGAAGCACTGAAAAGAACCACCCTAACTACTGCTCTTCTTTGCTGGCATGAATTGTTTATGTCAAGCAAATTCCAAGCTTACTAGTTGCGATTCCAATCCAAGTGGGATAGAATTGAAAAAGGGATTTCTAGAGCAGGGGGAGAGCACAGGTGGTGAAATTTGCCCTCATCGCCGACGACCTGACCGGCGCAGCCGACAGTGGTGTGCAGTTTGCCAAAAGAGGACTTTCCACCGCGCTGTTGATGGATTCCGGATCAATCAGCGATGCTGAGGTGGTAATCGTGGACACCGAGAGCCGAGCCGATCTGCCAAAGATCGCCCGCGCAAAGGTCCACACCGCTATCTCCGCATTGCCTCCCGTGGAGTTCATCTACAAGAAGATAGATTCCACGCTACGGGGTAACATTGGAACTGAGCTGGAGGCCATCATGGAAGCTCGCGGTGTTGAGCGGGCGGTCCTGGCCCCTGCCTTCCCCTCTGCTGGCCGCATCACGGTGGGCGGCCGGCAACTTCTGGATGGTCAACCCCTGGAGGAGACTGTCTTCGCCCAAGATCCCCTCTGCCCTATCGCTGATTCCTACATCCCCGCACTGCTGGACCAACAGATGCAGCGCGAGGTGGGCCTCATCGAGCTGGCACTGGTGCGGAAGGGTGTAGATTCGTTGGCCGCGGCTATGCAGGATCGAGGAGAGGCTGTGCTGGTAGTGGACGCGACGACCGAGGAGGATCTGCATGCCATCGCCCGCTCTGCCCTTCGTGCTGGCTTGGCCCACCTGACCTGCGGCTCGGCTGGGCTGGCGGATGCAATGGCCGAGGAGGTAGTGCGTGAGGGTATTGTCCCAGCTTCCCCGAAAACAATCGAATTTGCCCCCGTGGATGCGCCGGTGCTGGTGGTGGCAGGCAGCCGCAATCCACTCACCGGACGTCAGCTTTCGCGCGCCGCTCAGGAGATGGGGCTTGTGGTGCTTCGCATGGACACGGAGGAGCTGGCCGCAACCACAGGAGCCTGTCCGTCGGGACGGGAAAGCCTGGTTGCCCAGGCTGGAGAGCATATCAGCGCTGGGCGCAACGTGGCTCTGAGCTTGTTGGGCAGCCCTTATGTTGAGGGGCTGAGCTTCACACTGGCCAGAGCTTTGGGTGAGATGGCCGCTCGCCTGGCGGGTAGACACAAGCTGGC
>JAYEMR010000145.1:0-7090 GCA_034718215.1 Chloroflexota bacterium | reverse complement strand
GCGTGGCAGCCGCTGAACAGCGACAACAGCCTTCCGCTTTCCCCTCTCCCCGCAGTGTTAATATACCACGGGTCGGGGAGAGTGTCAAACAGCGAGAAGTTGCTGTTTGACATAGGAAGTCACATCTCACCTGTACCAGGTACTGGCAAATGTGAGGGCTGAGGCGTCCTCGCCGAAGCTGTTCCCCTGTCCGTCGGACCCTGTCTCCCGCCTGTGCGGACAGGGCGCAGGCAGGAGACGGGATGGTCAGCATATCCCTCGGCGGGGACGCCCCTGAACCTCACACCATAGGGGGCTTTCACCTGTGCCAGGTACTGGCAAGATGTCTGGGCCTTGAGCAGGATGCTTGACATCTAGGCCAGCTGTGATTATAATATAAAGTCGATAGTTGGCCACCGGAAAAGTGGGTAGCTCCCACTTTTCTTTTGCGATGACGGAATACAGGTTTCGGAGGTGTGTGCTGTAAGCGCCTCTAATTCTAAGGAGCGCGGCGATGAAAAACGATTTCCTGTCAGCCATCGAGCAGATATGTAACGAGCGTAGCCTCTCCCAGGACGTGGTGCTGGAGGCAGTGGAAAAAGCCCTGCTCTCGGCCTATAGGCGGGACTTTGGTTCTGTATCCAATGCTGAGGCCCAGATTGATCTGCAGTCTGGTCGAGCCTCTATCTTTACCGAAAAGCAAGTGGTAGATAAAGTGGAGGGCGAGCGTGAACAGATCAGCTTGATGGAGGCCCGTCAGATTGATCCTGAGGCCGAAGTAGGAAGCAAGGTGTTGCTAGAGGTCACCCCCGATGACTTTGGGCGCATCGCTACGCAGACCGCCAAGCAGGTCGTACTGCAGCGCATTCGAGAGGCGGAGCGGAATGCGCTCTATGAGACCTATACCGAGCGCGAGGGGGAGATCGTCAATGGCACCGTCCAGCGTGTGAGCGATGGAGCTATAACCATCAATCTGGGGCGAGTGCAGGCGATATTGCCTCGCAGTGAGCAGATACGTAGTGAGCACTACAAGGTGGGAGAGCGCATCAGCGCTTACGTCCTGGAGGTGCGCAAAAGCACCCGCGGCCCCCAGATCATCGTCTCCCGCGCTCATTCCCGAATGCTGCGCCGCCTGCTGGAATTGGAGGTGCCGGAGGTGTTCAACGGCACGGTGGAGATCAAGGGCATTGCCCGTGAGGCAGGCGCGCGCTCTAAGGTGGCGGTGTGGGCCACTCAGGAGGGCATCGACCCGGTGGGGGCCTGCGTGGGCATGCACGGCGTGCGTATCAAGAGCATCGTCCAAGCTCTGAGTGGGGAGAAGATCGATGTGGTGCAATGGGACCCTAATGAGGAGACCTTCGTGGCCAATGCACTGAGCCCCGCTAAGGTCCTGCGGGTGGATTTGCACGAAGATCGCGAGCGAGGTGGTAAGACTGCCACTGTGGTCGTGCCCGACGATCAATTGTCCCTGGCCATAGGACGAGGGGGACAGAACGCGCGCCTGGCAGCCAAGCTCACTGGTTGGCGGGTTGACATTAAAGGTACATCCGAGGCAGCGCGGGAAGAGGTACAGCGAGTCGGGATGCGGGAACTAAAGGAGAGAGCTAAGGGAGACCTTCTATCCATGGCTGAGGAGCTACTCAGACAGCATGAAGGCGACCTCTCACTGCTGGAAAGCATCCAAAAGCTGGGGCGGATGGCGGAGGAAGCTGAGTTGGCTGAGGCCGAGACGCCCATTGAGGAGCTGGGCCTGAGCACCAGGGTCCAAAACGTGCTGAAGCGAGGGGAGATAGACACTATCGAGAAGCTCCTGGCCATCTGGAGAGAGGATCCCCAGGAGCTGCTGGATGTCCGCCTTTTTGGGCCCAAGTCCCTGGAGGAGGTGCATCAGCGACTGGAGGAGGAGGGTTATCTCCCCCTCGAAGAGGAGGCCAAGGCGCCGCCGGAAGAGGCAGAGGCAGCAGAGGTTGAGAAGCCAGCGGAGGCCGAGGTGGAGGAAGAGCCTGAGGAGGTTGAGGAAGTGGAGGAGGAAGAGGCCCCCTCTGGCGAGGGAGTGCCGCTGGCTGATCTTATCCTCAGCCCCACAACCATCACTCTCCTGAAGGCAGCGGGCATCGGAGATGTGGCCGATTTGGTGGAATTGATGGCTGAACCAGACGCTCTGCTTGCAGTGCCAGGTTTTACCCCCCGCTACGCTGAGGAGGTGGAGGTCCAGCTTCAGGTCTTCGGCTATTGGTCCCCAGATGGCGAGGAGGCATGACGCGTCGGAGGCACGTGCCACAGAGAACTTGTGTAGGCTGCCGACAGGTGCGGCCCAAACGAGAGATGATCCGCGTGGTGCGCACGCCCGACGAGGGAGTTCAAGTCGACCCTACCGGCAAAAAGCCGGGCCGAGGGGCCTACATATGCCCTAGAAGGGAATGCTGGGAGGCCGCCCTGGCCAAGGGACGGCTGGAGCACGCACTAAGGACGCATCTCACCCCTCAGGAGCGAGAGGCCCTGAGAGCCTTCCGGGCTGAGGCTGAGAAAACGTGGAGCGAGTAGCCCGTCCTGCCCTATCGAAGGAGCAAACCATGCTCCAAGAGAAAACTGTGGAGATCCCCGATTTCATCGTGGTGCGCGAGCTGGCGAACCTCATGGGAGCCAGCCCCATAGATGTCATCAAAGAGCTGATGAACGCCGGGGTGATGGCCAACATCAACCAGCGGATAGACTACGAGACCGCGGCCATCATCGCCGAGGAGATGGGGTTTGAGGCCCGGCCAGTGGCCCCTCCTGAAGAGGAGGAGGAAGTGGTCGAGGAGGTGCGGCCGGCCAAGGAGCAGTTCTACGTGGAGGATCGGCCTGAGGACCTCGTGCCCCGACCGCCGGTGGTGACCCTGTTAGGCCACGTCGACCATGGCAAGACCACTATCCTGGATGCCATTCGCCGCACCAACGTCTGGTCTGGAGAGGCGGGAGGGATCACACAGCACATAGGGGCCTATCAAGTGGAGGTGGATGGGCGAAGGATCACCTTCATTGACACACCTGGACACGAGGCCTTCACCGCTATGCGGGCCCGAGGAGCTCAGGCCACGGACATTGCCGTCCTCGTCGTAGCTGCCGACGATGGCGTCATGCCTCAGACACGGGAGGCCATCAGCCACGCCAGGGCGGCCGGAGTCCCAATCTTGGTGGATATCAACAAGATAGACTTGGCCAGCGCCCAACCAGAAAGGGTCAAGCAGCAGCTCTCAAATGAGGGGCTGATCGTGGAGGAGTGGGGGGGCGATGTACTGTGCGTGGAGACCTCCGCTATCCAGAAAACGGGGCTCAGCGATCTCTTGGAGAGTATCCTGGTACTGGCGGAGATATCGGATATCACCGCTAATCCCGATCGAGAGGCGATGGGCACGGTCATCGAGGCCCAGCTGGATCAACGGCGGGGAGCAGCGGCGACGCTCCTGGTCCGTAATGGCACCCTCCATCAAGGGGATGCGGTCCTGATTGATGACATCCATGGCCGGATACGGGCCATGTTCGATTTCCGGGGTCAGCAGGTGGAGGAGGCCCCGCCCTCAATGCCGGTGGAGGTGCTGGGGCTTTCGGGAGTGCCGGTTGCCGGCGATACCTTTCGGGTAGTGGAGGACAAGCGGGCAGCTAGGGAGCTGGCCGAGGAGCGAGCTCAAGAGAAGGAGCGGCCACCTGACAGCCAGCGCCCATCCCTGGTTAGCCTGGAGGACCTCTTCCAACAGATGGAAGCCGGCGAGGCCAAGGAGTTGCGAATCATCCTCAAGGCGGATGTGCAGGGCAGCTTGGAGCCGGTGGCTAACTCCCTGGAGCGCCTGGAGACGGATGAGCTGAAGGTGAATATCCTCCACCAGGGCATAGGGCACATAGGCGAGTCGGACATCATGCTGGCCGCGGCCTCGCAGGCCGTTGTGATCGGCTTCAACGTGGAGCCCGATGGAGCAGCGCGCAGTCTGGCCGAGACAGAGGGGGTGGATGTCCGCATCTATGATCTGATCTACAGGGTTATAGAAGATGTGGACAAGGCCCTCAAGGGGCTCCTGGAGCCGGTTTACCGCGAGGTGGTCCTGGGCCACGCCGAGGTGCGAGCCATCTTCCATATTCCCGACCGAGGCAATGTGGCCGGATGTTACGTGACCGACGGGCAGGCAGTTCGCAACGGCCTGGCGCGCGTGAGGCGGGACAGCAGAGTGGTGTACGAGGGGCGTGTGGCCTCCCTGCGCCGTTTCACCGAGGATGTGGCTGAGGTGCGCAGCGGCTACGAGTGCGGCGTCGGCCTGGAAGGGTTCGGCGATTTCGAGGAGGGCGATGTCATCGAGATATATCGGATGGAACAGGTGACACCGCCGTGAAGCGTGCAGCGTGGAGTGTATAGCGTAACTACAGATCCGCTCCACGCTACACGCTAGACGCTTCACGAGACAACGAACAGGGGAAACATGGCTCTGACATCTTGGACCGACCGAAGCAAGCGACGGCGACGACGACAAATTGGAAGCCTTCTCCAACAGGAACTGGGCGATCTATTGGAGCGGGAAGTGCGCGATCCTGGGATGGGCTTCGCGACGGTTACAGAGGTGAAGGTAAGCGCCGATCTGAAGCACGCGAAAGTTTATATCAGCGTGATAGGCGATGAAGGGGAGAGACGGGAGACGATGACCGCCCTGGAGCGGGCATCGGGGTTCATACATCGTGAATTAGCCTCCCGTCTGGAGCTACATTACATGCCCCAGCTCAATTTCGTCTCAGACTCAACGTTGCAGCGCGCGGCGCGGCTGGAGGAACTTCTAAACCAGATACACGAGGAAGGCTCAGGGGATGAAATCCAAGATTGAGTATCACACCTGTGCCCGCCTGCACCCGATCAGGCACGGGCGATCAGATGCGGGCATCCGAGAGGCCAGTTGTGTGCTGGTCTGTTCTCATTTGAGACCCGATGGCGATGCCATCGGCTCCCTTTTGGCTATGGGCTGGGCGCTTGAGCAGTTGGGCAAGGCTCACACCCTGGCCTGTCCCCATCCCGTGCCCTCTCAATTTCATTTTCTGCCCGGCTGGGAGCAGATCACCCAGAAGCTGGAGCCAGGGTGCGAATACGATCTCGTAATCGCCCTGGACAGTGGCGACATGGATCGCTTTGCGGGCCTGCGAGATGAGATCGAAAGCCTAGAGGTTCCCATCCTGGTCATTGATCATCACGTTACCAATGCTCATTTTGGCATGATCAACTGGGTGAAGCCCGAGGCTGTGGCCACGGCTGAGATACTCTTCTCCCTCCTCCCGCGGCTGGGACTGCAGTTGGATGAGACCGTCGCGACCTACCTTCTGACGGGCATAGTCACTGACACCCAGGGATTTCGCACCAGCAATACCTCCCCTCGGACGATGGAGATCGTGAGGGATCTGCTGAGAGCCGGGGCCTCGCTGGCTGCCATCAGTGACCAGACGCTGAACCGCCGCTCCCTCTCCGCGCTGCGGCTCTGGGCCGCTGTGCTGCCCAGCGTGGAATGCAGGGATCACCTCGTGTGGGGGGAGATCCCCCTCTCCGTACGGCGGGCCAGCGGTTACGCTGGCGGAGACGACGCGGACCTAGTGCAGTTCCTGGCCACGGTCGATGAGGCAGAGGTGGCGGCCATCTTTTATGAGCTTGAAGATGGCAGAGTGAGGCTCAGCCTCCGCTCCCGGCCTGGAACCGATGTGTCAAAGGCGGCCCAGCAGTTGGGCGGCGGAGGGCACGCCCAGGCAGCTGGGGCCACGCTCGAAGGGCCGCTGAAGGCCGCAAGAAGGCGGGTGCTGGATCTGCTCCTGTCTCCTGCCTACTAACTTCGCCCAGTGCCTGGACAGGCGAGACAGGGCATAGGCAGGGAGGCACAATTGACTTTGGGACTAGAAATGAGGAGGGATTATGCTGAAGGTCGGATTTATCGGATTGGGCGTGATGGGTAAGCCGATGGCCCGCAACCTGCTTCAAGCGGGCTATCCACTGGTGGCCCACAACCGCAGCCGGGAGCCAGTCGAGGAGCTGGCCGCCGAAGGGGCCGAGAGAGCCTTCTCCCCCGCTGAGGTGGCCGAGCGGGCGGAGGTGGTGATCACCTGTCTTCCCGATTCGCCCGATGTGGAGTTGGTGGCTTTAGGGCCAGAGGGGATCATCGAGGGCATCGGTGAGGGCTCCATCTACGTGGACATGAGCACTATCTCCCCGGTGACCACTGAAAAGGTCGCTGATGCGCTGGCAGAGAAGGGTGCCAAGATGCTCGACGCACCTATCAGCGGCGGCGAGGAGGGGGCTATCAATGGCACGCTCTCCATTATGGTTGGCGGGCCGGAGGAGGCCTTCGAGATATGCTCGCCCCTGTTCGAGGTCATGGGAAGCAAGGTGACCCACGTGGGAGGCACGGGCGCGGGACAGGTGGTGAAAGCCTGCAATCAGATCGTGGTGGGGATGACCTTGACCGCTGTGGCCGAGGCGCTGGTGCTGGGCTCCAAAGCAGGCGTAGATCCTGAGAAAATAGTGGAGGCTATCAGCGGCGGCGCGGCCCGCTGTTGGGCTTTGGAGCAGCGAGCCCCCTGGATGATTCAGCGGAACTTCGAGCCTGGATTCAAGTCCGCCTATCACTACAAAGACCTGGGGATCGCCATGGACACCGCCAGGGCCTTCGGGGTGTCGCTCCCGGCCTCAGGTCTGGTCTATCAGTTGTACGGGGCCATGAAGGCCATGGATCGGGGCGAGTGGGATCACTCCGCCATCGTGACCCTGATCGAGGAGCTGGCCCAGACTGAGATCGCCTCCGATTGACCTCAGGGCTGAGTAGATGTTGAATTTACCTTGACACTAATTGTAACTTTCGTTATACTTCAGTTATACATCATGAATCCATCCAGGGAGGAAGGATATAATGACTATAGAAAGAAAGGAATTATTCTCTGAGAAAGTGCCGGCCGGAAGCCGAACATATTTCTTTGATGTAAAAAAATGGCTCTTCGTCAAACTTTGTGAAAAACGGGCTGTCTTCAACAAGTGGTTAGTGAAAGCGCTTTTTAAGCTTGTTGGAAACGTTCTTAGGCCGCTTCAACCAAGATTCGTCGTTGGAAGTTGGCAAAG
>JAYEMR010000144.1:0-32141 GCA_034718215.1 Chloroflexota bacterium | reverse complement strand
GGGGTGTAAAAAGCATTAAACATCCCAGAGGGTTTCTACCATGGAGCAGTTTAACAACTTAATCGAGTTTCGTCAAGCCGTCTATGAGCACGGGCTTACTAAAGCCAGGGACGCTCAGTTCGAGCTCGCACGTGCGCTGCTTCTCAGTCCGTCCATCCGTTCCTTTCCCGAGCTGAGCCTTTCGCCCGTCTTCCGCCGCAAGTGGCCGAGCGTCTATGCAGCCATTGAGGGTGGACAACAAGACCAGGAGTGGCTGGAAGGCCACTTTATCAACCAGATTCCGGCGGAGGGAGTACAAGTGTTTTCCTTAGATGGCACAGCTTGGCCTCATCCGGAGGCGAAGGCCCTGGCCGATCGGCAATATGTCTACAGTGGAGGATCGGTGGTGGTTGGTCATCCTTACTCCGTGCTGGCCTGGGTGCCTGAGCGCGGCGGGAGTTGGGCACCGCCCGTTTCCGTCAGGCGGGTAACCAGCCGGCAGACTGCTACCGAAGTGGGAGTAGCACAAGTCAAGCGGTTATGCCACTTTCGGGGGAAAGAGATGGCCCAACGGCTGCACCTCATCGTGGGCGATTGCAAGTACGGCAACCACCGCTTCTTGGGCCCCTTGAAGGATGAGCCGTGTGGGGCTTTGGTCCGTATGCGCCGTGACCGCGTGCTGTACGGGGAACCTGGCCCCTACAGCGGCATGGGCCGGCCTCGTGTCCACGGGGATCGCTTCTCCTTCAAAGAGCCGGAGACGTGGGGCAAGCCGGACGCAGAGGTGGAACTGGAAGATGAGCGCTGGGGCAAGGTAAGGCTGCGGCGCTGGGATGGGTTGCACGCCCGCCAAGATGCAGACACGCCGTTCAGTGTCATCCTGGTGGAGGCCCACTTGGAGCAGAAGAAGTCCTCTAAGCCCTTCTGGCTGGCCTACCAACCGCCTCCTGACCAGGCCCCGGGGGATCAAAGGTTAGTTGACCTATGGCACTGGTACGATTGGCGTTGGGCTGTTGAGCCCAGCATTCGCTTCCGCAAGCAGTATCTCTACTGGACCTTGCCCCGGTTCCAAGAGCCGGAGTATTGTGACCGCTGGACAGGCTTGGTCAACGTAGGGCAATGGGAACTGTTCCTGGCCCGGGATGTGGTCAAGGACAAACCTTTGCCTTGGCAACCAGCTCAAGAACGGCTGACGCCTGAGCGGACTCTCCAAAGTCTGGGAGCGACTTTTCGAAAGATTGGCATCCCAACAGCACCACCCCAACCTCGCGGAAAGTCGCCTGGTTGGCCTAAAGGGCGATCGCGAACCCGACCCAAGAGGCATCCGGTGGTCAAAAAAGGCGACAAATAGGCCAAAACAGCCCGAAAACGACGCGAAACTCGATTGTTAAAGAGCCTTATTCATCTCGGCATCCGCCGAGTATGTCGCACTTTGTCTAAACTCAAGATGGAGAGAATGGTATTATAGCAAGTAATGCGTGGAAGAGGCTGGCTGGTGAGCGGTGATACTTTTGCACACTCTCTGATATAGTTAGGTAGAGTACCTTGAACGAGGAAATTGTACAGCGGGTATTTGATATCGAGAGGGAGGCACAGGCGATCCGTGATGAGGCGGAGCGCGAAGCGGCGCGCATCGTGGAGAAGGCAGAGGAGGAGAGAGATCGTATCCTCAAAGAGGCGGAGGAAGAGGCGCAGGAGGAAGCACAGCGGCTCCTCGACGAAGCTGAAGAGGGAGTGGAGCAGGAGAGAGAGCATGTCCTAGACCAAATGCACGAGGAGCTACAGCAGGTCAAGGAAGGGGCGCAGAGCCACCAGGAGGAGGCCGTCCAGTACGTGCTGAACCGCGTGGCGGGACGGAGGTAGACAAGGTGTTGCAGGAGGACGTTCGCTCATATGCCGTCGCCCACGCCAGGGTGCGGGCGCTGTACGCCAGGCTGTTGACGATGGAGATGTGGCACGAGCTGCGTGAGGCCCAGGATTTCGATACTCTCCTGGATATCCTGGCCGGTACGGTTTATGGCCCCTACTTGGAGATTGAGGAGGCCAAGCTAACGCCCCGGCGGGCTGTCTACCAGCTCAGAGGGCATCTGGCCGATGCCTACATCAAGGTTATCCGCCTCTCGCCGAGGCCTGGACGCCAGTTGCTCCTCCAGCTGTGGCGGCTATTTGAGGTAGACAACCTCAAGGCCATTCTGCGCGGCATCGAGACCGGCGCCTCCTGGCATCAGGTGCAGTTCACGCTATTCCCCACAAGGGAGGAGACGGTCCTCCCCGCGGAGGAGATATTTGAGGCAGGCAGCGTCCCCGACGCTATCGAGGAGCTGAGTGGCACTCCCTATTACGCCCCCCTCAGCCACGCCCTGGAACGTTACCAGGCTGAGCAGAATCTCTTCCCCCTGGAGGTGGCGCTTGACCTGGACTATTATCGCGCGCTATGGAGTGAGGTCAACCAATTAAAAGGCTTGGATCACAATCACGCGCTGCGGCTGGTGGGTGGTTTGATTGACGTAAACAACCTGATGTGGGCCATTCGATACCGCGTCTACCACAATCTTTCCGAGGAGGAGATCATAAACTACACGCTTCCCTTCGGCTATCGAGTTGACGATCAAGATATCCGCGCTATCGCTGCTGGAGCGGATATCGCCTCTATCGTGAGCCGTCTTTACCCCGAGATCGAGAACGTTGAAGCGCTTCTAAGGCGGCCTCAAGAGCTGGAGCGTCAGCTGCAGCACCAGCTTGGGCGGGAGTCCCACAGGACCTTCATCGGCTATCCGTTTCACATCGGCATCCCAGTGGCCTATGTGCTGCTGAATGAACAGGAGGTCCACGACCTCACGGTGCTGATTGAGGCCAAGGCCTCGCAAATCCCGTCTGAGGTATACTCCTCCCTGTTGTTGGTCCAGCCTCAGCCTATGGAAAGCCGACCCGCAATATATTGAAGATAACCCTTTGCCCGCACAGGCGGGGGACAGGCAGACAGGAGCTGGAAGGGACCACAACATACAGCCGCCTGAAGGCTCTACTCCAGTATTTTTCACCTGCCCGATCAGGTGCGGGCAACAAAGCCTTCCATACGTGCCGTTTTTCTAAGGTTGCATTTGACCGAGAGGTTTTCATGTTCCAACCCCAAGAGATGAGCCAAGTGGAATTAGAAGTGTCGGAGTCAGACGTCCTGCCCGTTACCGAGGCGCTCGCTGACCTGAGTGCGTTTCACCAGATCGACACCAGTCATCTGAGAACCGGAGACGAAGCGCGCTCCACTGAGCACTGGCAAGAACGGATAGCGGCCTTCACGACGCTGGAGAGGCGGGTATTAAATGTAATGGGTGAACTGGAGATCTCCGAGGCCGAGTTACCGCCTCCAACTAAGGTGCATCCCATTGAGCCAGAGGTGGTGCGCACAGCACTGGAGAACCTGGAAGAGAAGATGCAGGCAACCGTCCGAGAGTTGCAGGAAAAGCGCGAGAGGGTAGAGGAGTTACAGCACTACATCAGCCTGCTGAAGCCGCTTCAGGGCCTGGAGGTCAATATCGAGGAGCTGCGCACGCTGCGTTATGTCTTTGCTGTACTAGGTACGATCCCTCATCAGAACCTGGAGCGGCTGCGGACCAGTCTGAGGCGTGTTCCCTCAGTGCTGGCGGAGCTGCGACGCGATGATCACACGGCGGTAGTGGCCCTCTTTGGCCGTCAGAGGGATTCCGATGTCCTGGAGCGCGCTGCCCGCAGCGCTTACCTCAACCCTATCGACTTGCCGAAGGGATACCGTGGTACCCCTGCTGAGATTATGGAGGCCTTGAACACTGGCATCGAGCGCTCCCGACGACAAACCATTGAATACAGGGAGGAGATCGAAGAGCTTCGCCAGGCGCATATCCCCCAGCTCCGCACTCTGCTGTGGCGGCTTAGGGGCAGCCGGGCCTTGGCAGAGGCGATCACTAAGTTTGGACGATTGCATTCCACTTACCTGATCCTGGGCTGGGTGCCCACCCGACAGCTCCAGCGCCTGCGCCATGAATTAGAGCACGTCTCGGACGAGGTGTTGATTGAAACCAGACAGGTCGATCGCCAGGAGACAGAGGAGGAGGTGCCCACTGCTCTCTCCAATCCGCCCTTCCTGCAGGGCTTCCAGCAGCTGGTGACCAATTATGGCGCTCCTCGCTACAATGAGATTGATCCTACCCCCATCCTGGCATTGACCTTCCCTCTGATGTTCGGCATCATGTTTGGTGATGTGGGGCATGGGCTGGTGCTGGCACTGCTGGGGCTGCTGCTGGCCAGTGGCAGAGTGCGCTCTCTCCCTTCCAGGACAGGCGGGCAAAGGCAAGGTGTGGGCTTGCTGGTCGGCGTCTGCGGCCTCGCCTCCGTCGTTTTTGGTTTTCTCTACGGCAGCGTGTTCGGGCTGGAGCATATCCTATCCCCGATATGGCTGCGTCCCCTGGAGAACATCACTGACATGCTGCTGGCGTCGGTAGCTGTCGGTGTCCTGCTGCTGAACGTGGGCTTCATATGCAACCTCATCAACGCCTGGCTGATACGCGACTGGGGGCGATTACTGTTCAGCACCAGCGGCCTGGCGGGGATCCTGCTCTACTGGTCTTTGATCGGCTTGCTGGCCTCGGTTTCTATGGCCGCGCTTTCCCTGCCCTCAACGATCTTTGCGGTCACGGCTATGATCGGCGGAGTGGGGATAGCCTTCTCGGAGCCATTAGGGGAGCTGATCGGGCGTGAAGGTCCCCCTGAGGGAGGTGGAATAGTCCAGGGTCTCTTCGAGCTGCTTGAGATGGTGATCAGCTTCATGAGCAACAGCCTCTCCTACGTTCGTATGGGGGTCTTTGCCGTGGCTCATAGTGGCCTGAGCGCTGTGGTGTTCATCCTGGCCGGGTTGCTCAGCCCCTCTCATGGCCCTCTTTATTGGCTGGTGGTGGCTCTGGGCAACCTGGCGGTCATCGGCTTTGAGGGGTTGATCGTGGGCATTCAGGCCATGCGTCTGGAGTATTACGAGTTCTTCACCAAGTTCTTCACCGGCGGAGGAGTGAGTTTTCATCCGCTGACGATGGTTAAGAGTGGGTAACGAGTTACGAGGCAATGAGTCAATGAAGGATCAGTCTCCTCGTGGCCTCATCCACTCGTTACTTGTCACCTCATCAAGGAAGGAGATACCATGATTGTGGCGCTTGTCTTGACTATCACACTGATGTGCGTGATCCCGGCGGCGGTATGGGCATCCTCACCGCAGGGGTCCTCCAGTGCGGAGAGGGCTCGCAGGCTAGTGCGTGGGTTTACCCTTTTTGACACCATCGTGGTCTTTATGGCCATGGGAGCGATCCTTGTCTGGCTGTTTGCGCCCCAGATTGTTCGGGCCGCTGGGCCCAGCGAGCAGGCGGAGGCCGCTGGCCGCTACGACGTGTTCGCTGCTGTGCTGGCTGTCAGTGTGGGATCCATGAGCGCGGCCTACGCTGTCACTAGCATCGGCTCGGCGGCCGTCGGCGCCATCGCTGAGAGGCCGGAGATATTTGGAAGTGTCCTCGTCCTCGCAGGTCTAGCCGAGGGGATAGCCATCTACGGGCTGATCATCGCCTTCATGATTCTCGCTGGCTAGAATCGCCAGACTTGGAGCTTTTATGAAACCGTTGGTCATCGGCAGCATGGATGCGGTATTGGGATTTGGCCTCGTCGGCGTCCGGGGCCAGGTTGCGACCACCGCCCAGGAGGTCAATCAGGCCCTCGATGAGGTGCTCCAGGATCCCGAGGTGGGCATCATCCTGGTCACCGAGGATGTGGCGGAGTTGATCCGCCCTAGGATGGACCAACTGATGAGGCGGAGCACAGTCCCTCTGGTGGTGGAGATCCCAGGGCCGGAGGGGCCCCGTCCTGACCGACCATCGCTCAGCGAGGTGATCCGACGGGCTATCGGGGTGAGATTATGAGATCAGTTGTGAGGACGAAGTCAATTCCTCAGGGCTTTAGCGGCCTATCGCGTGGGGTGCTGGGCGAAGCGAGGGCTGAAGCACGGGAGATCCTAGAGAATGCCGAGGCGAAGGCGGAACGTATCCGCCGGCAGGCTCGTGAGCAGGCCGAGGCCCGACGAGAGGAGATACTGGGCCGGGCCAAGCAGAAGACAGAGCCTATCCGCCGTCAGGCGATAGCCTCCGCCCAACTGGAAGCTCAGAGGTTGCAGCTGGAGTCGCGCGAGGAACTGCTGAGACAGGTCTTCTCCGCAGCGCGTGAGGAGCTGCGATCCGCCCCACAGTGGCCAGATTACCCAGAGATCCTGCGCTATCTGATCCGCGAGGCAGCGTCCAACGTGGCCGCTGAGGAGATAGCAATACACGCTGACGCACAGACTCAGGAATATTTGAGCGACCCTTTTTTGAGGGAACTAGGTGAGCAGTTAGGCGTGCGGTTGCGGCGAGGTGAGCTTTTGGATGAGGGGGTGGGCATAGTCGCGGAGACGCCCAATGGCCACCGCCTCTACCGAAACACGCTGGAGGCTAGATTGCGGCGGCTCAGGGAGTCGCTGCGCGCGCCGGTTTATCGCCTGTTGAGAGGAAGATCGCCGTGAGAGGAAAGATCGGGGCTGTGATCTGGATCAACGGCCCAGTGGTTCGCGCCCGCAGGTCAAACCAGGTGGGGATGTTGGAGGTCGTGGAGATCGGAGAGGATCGCCTGGTGGGCGAGGTGATCGGCCTGGAAGGGGAGATCATGACCATTCAGGTCTATGAGGAGACCTCCGGGTTGCATCCCGGCGCGCCGGTCTACGGTACCGGGATGCCTCTCTCCGTGGAGTTGGGGCCGGGGCTCCTGGGGAGCGTGTTCGACGGCATCCAGCGCCCTTTGCCGGTGTTGGAGAGCCACAGCGGCTCCTTCCTGGGGCGGGGCATCAAGCTGACGCCGCTCTACCGCGAGGATCTATGGGCTTTCAAGCCTAAAGCCCAGGTCGGGGATCAAGCGGCCGGAGGCACCCTTCTAGGCAGCGTCCCGGAGACGGAGCTGATCGAGCACCAGGTGATGGTCCCTCCTGATACAGGCGGGGAGCTGAGCTGGATAGCGCCCGAGGGCGAATACAAGATTGATGAGCCCATTGCCCGTTTGAAGACGGATGGGGACGAGCGTGAGCTGACAATGCTCCAGCGCTGGCCGGTACGCCGTCCGCGCCCCTATGCCGACCGCTTGGAACCACAGATGCCGCTCATCACGGGCCAGCGGGTACTGGATACGCTTTTCCCCCAGGCCAAGGGAGGGGCGTCCGCCATCCCCGGGGGCTTCGGGGCCGGCAAGACGATCCTTCAGCAGCAGATCGCCAAGTGGAGCGACGCGGATGTGGTGGTCTACGTGGGCTGCGGGGAGCGGGGCAACGAGATGACCGACGTGTTGCGCACGTTCCCCCAGCTGACCGACCCGCACAGCGGCCGTCCTCTGATGGAGCGCACGGTGCTAATCGCCAACACCTCCAACATGCCGGTCGCCGCCCGCGAGGCCAGCATCTACACCAGCGTCACAATCGCGGAGTACTACCGCGATATGGGCTACCACGTGGCGCTGATGGCCGATTCCACCTCCCGCTGGGCGGAGGCGATGCGGGAGATCTCGGGCCGCCTGGAGGAAATGCCTGCCGAGGAGGGGTACCCGGCTTATCTAGCCGCTCGATTGGCCGAGTTCTACGAGCGTGCGGGCTACGTCCACGCCTCCAATGGACGTGAGGGATCGGTGACTATCATCGGCGCTGTGTCACCCCCTGGGGGGGATTTCTCCGAGCCGGTAACTCAGCACACCAAGCGATTCGTGCGCTGCTTCTGGGCCCTGGACAGGGAACTGGCCTACGCCCGCCACTTCCCAGCGGTGAGCTGGAGGGAGAGCTACAGCGAGTATGTGGATGACCTGGAGGACTGGTGGCGTGAGCGGGTGGATCAGGACTGGCATTCCATGAGAGAGCAGGCGATGGGGATCCTGAGCCGCGAAAGTCACCTGCAGGACATAGTACAGTTGGTGGGCCCCGATGCGCTGCCCGATGACCAGCGGCTCATCTTAGAGACGGCCCGACTCCTGCGCGAGGGGTTCCTGCAGCAGAACGCTCTCGACGAGGTGGACACTTACTCCACAGCGGAGAAGCAGATACAAATGCTGGAGCTCATCCTGCACTTCCACGAACGAGCCAGCGCGCTCATCAAGCTCGGATGTCCTATCGTGCTCGTGCAGGAGCTTCCCGTGATCAATGCTATCAGGCGCATCGGCCCCACCGTGCCTAACGACGAATTAGATGAAATCGAGAAGATGAGAGAAGGGATGGACGAGCAGATGGATAAGTTGGAGCAGGATTATCAGTAAAGCGGTCGGTGGAGGTAAAAGCCCCCACCGACGGCTTCTTTCCCCAGGGAAGGGAAACATTCGCTCTACGCGGAAAGGATTAATGTGAAGGAGGAGATACTTCGAGGCAATCAGGAGGTTGTAGGCGTATCGCGCATTGAGGGCCCGCTTCTGGTTGTCGAGGGTGCTGGAGATGTAGGCTACGACGATGTGGTGGAGGTAATTGACCCTCAGGGGCAGACCCGACGGGGACGGGTTTTGGAGGTGGGTAGGGGGGTGGCGGTGATCGAGGTCTTCGCCGGCACAACGGGCCTCTCCATCGAGGACACCCGCGTGCGCTTCCAGGGCCAGACGCTGCACATCCCCGTGGCAGAGGAGATGCTGGGGAGAGTCTTCGACGGCCTGGGCGAACCCATTGACGGCGGGCCAGATCCCTTGCCCGACCACCTCGCCGATGTCAACGGACAACCCATCAACCCCAGCGCTCGAATATACCCCCGAGATTATATTCAGACCGGCATATCGGCCATTGATGGCATGAACACGCTGGTGCTGGGACAGAAGCTGCCTCTCTTCTCAGGCAGTGGGCTGCCTCACAATCGTTTGGCCGCTCAGATCGTGCGCCAGGCCCGTCTGGGTAACTCCACCTCAGGAGATGAGACACCCAGTCATCCTGCCCCCGATAGAGAATTCGCCATCGTATTCGTGGCTCTAGGAGCCGGGCACGATGTAGCGGCCTCCTTCCGCCGATCCTTCGCTGAGAGCGGAGCGTTGAGGCGGGTAGCGATGTTCCTGAACCTGGCCGACGACCCCCCCATTGAACGTTTGGTGACTCCACGAGCGGCCCTCACTCTAGCTGAGTACTTGGCCTTCGAGCGGGAAATGCACGTGCTGGTGGTGCTAATTGACATGACCAACTACTGCGAAGCCCTGCGTCAGATATCGAACATCCGCGGCGAGGTGCCCAGCCGCAAGGGCTATCCAGGCTATATGTACAGCGATCTGGCCTCCATCTTCGAGCGCACGGGCCGCATCGAGAGCAGCGAGGGCTCTATCACCCAGCTGCCCATCCTGACCATGCCCAATGACGACATCACCCATCCAGTGCCTGACCTCACGGGCTACATCACGGAGGGACAGATCGTGCTGGGGCGCGACCTATTCCTGGAGGGCGTTTACCCCCCTATCCAGGTGCTTCCCTCCCTCTCGCGGCTGATGAAGGATGGCATCGGAGAGGGAAGCACACGCGCCGACCACTCCCCTCTGGCCTCCCAGCTTTATGCCGCTTACGCTCACGTGCAGGATGTGCGTGCCTTGGCTTCGGTCATAGGCGAGGAGGAACTTTCCCCCGTTGATCAACGCTATCTGGAGTTCGGGCGGACATTTGAGCAGGAGTTCATCGGCCAGGGGGAGACGGAGGATCGCGCTGTGGAGGAGACGTTGGACCTCGGCTGGCGTGTGCTCTCCATCTTGCCCGCTGAGGAATTGATCCGCGTGACGGAGGAGGAGATCGCCCAGCATTACAGGCGAGGAGGGAGGTGAGCAGATGCCCCAGAGGCTCAACGTCCCGCCCACGCGCTCCAGCCTGCTTCGCACGCGCGAGAGGCTGGAGACAGCGCGCGAGGGATACGAAATCCTGGACCAAAAGCGCGAGGTGCTCAGCACGGAACTGATTCACGTGGCTCATGACGCGGAAGGGCTGGAATCCAAGGTACACGATCTACTGGAGACAGCCTATCAGGCGCTGGAGCTGGCCAAGATGACCATGGGCAGGGAGCGCATCGAGTGGGCCGCGCTAGCGGTCAACAAAACGATGGAGGTCGAGGTCAAGCCGCGCAGCGTGATGGGGGTGGTGATCCCCACCATCGAGGCCCACGGAGAACCGCCGGAGATCCCCTACGGACTGGGCGACACCGCCACGGCGTTGGATGAGGCGGGGGCTCGGTTCCGCGAGGTGCTGGACGAGATCCCCGATCTGTGCGAGACTATGACCGCTGTCTGGAGGCTGGCGCGGGAGCTGCGGAAGACCCAGCGGCGGGTCAATGCCTTGGAGCATATTTTTATCCCCAAGTACGAGGAGACAGTCGCATATATTGAGAGCACGCTGGAGGAGCGAGAGCGTGAGGAGACCTTCCGCCTGAAGTTGCTCAAATCCAAGATGGTCGGCGGCCCCACCGTCGGGCCGCCGACGCGGGAGTACGTGCAGCCTTATCGGGATATCACCTTACCAGGTACTGGCAGCGGCGAAAAGAGGTCGCCGTACCGCGATGTTGGAGGTGGCAAGTCAACGACGACAGATGCTGTTTAAGGGACGACCGGCCGGTCGCCCCTACTGCGAGGAGGCTGTGATGGCATCATCCAAACCCTTCACTCACATCATGGCGCCCATAGATGGATCGGCGTGTTCTATCAACGCCGGAAGACTGGCGATTGAGATAGCCAGCGAACTGCAGGCCCGGATCACATTCGTATATGTGGTGGATGCCACCGCCGTCAAGGAGATAGCAAGAAGCTCCCATCGCTCCATCGAACAGGTGCAGCAAGAGATGAAAGCCAATGGGGGGCGCTATCTCCGCCATCTGACACGGCAGGCGAGGAGGCAGGAACTGGAGGTAGAACAGGCGATCCACTTTGGAACCCCCTACATAGAGATATCAGAGGTGGCGCGGGGAGGGCAAGTGGATCTGATCGTGATGGGGCAGGTGGGGAAGCACGGCCTACGGAGGCTCATGATGGGCAGCGTCACAGAACGGGTCATCGAACTGGCCTCCTGCCCAGTGCTGGTTGTCAAGCCGGAATAGCTTGATGACCACCCATATCTTCAACGAGAGGAACGAGGCGTCCCCGCCGAGGGGTATGCTGGCCATCCCGTCTCCTGCCTGTCGGCACCCGTGCCTGCCCGCACCTGATCGGGCACAGGTGATCGGGTACAGGCAGACAGGGTCCGACGGACAGGGGAACAGCTTCGACGAGGACGCCTCAGCCCTCACATTTGCCAGTACCTGGTACAGGTGCCAGTACCTGGTACAGGCGAGATGTGGGCAATCACCAGGGAATAGCCAGCCTGAGAAGCGAAGGGCGAAGCGGTGAAGAACCTCGTTGCCCTTGGCCAGAAGTTGGGGTTCACTTGATCAACTGTATCAGCCCCCGCTGCCCATTGAGCAGCCAATCGGGGTCCTCAGCACCGATGCGCTCTGCCACTCCCTCCTCGACTCCGGTCAGGATCTCCCCTTTGAGGGTGCGGAGGATCAGAAGCGAGGTGGGGAAGTAGTCGAGCACCTCCTCGGTGGGGGTGGTGAAGGGCCATTGGCGGTCGGAGAGCAGCCGCCGATAGTTGACGTCCCCTTTGGAGATGACCAGATCGGTCGCCCTCAACGCCTCACGCAATCGGGGCCCCATCTGAGGGAAGTGCAGGGCTGTGGTCCAGAAGGGATCATCTATCAGCATCAGTTTCCCCTGAGCCAGCGCCGCCTGCAGGCGCGCACCCAGCTCCCGCAGTGGTGGCCGCTTTGCTCCAGCGAAAGCTTCCACCATAGCCCGTACATCCTTGATCATTGCGTCGGAGACGAAGAAGGGGTAGCGTTTGAGGTGAAAAGTGACCCGCTCCGCCCAGCCATGGGCCAGCAGGCAATCGGCTAAACAGAGGTCAAACCCCAGCTCCAGGCCCGTGTTGTCGTTGATGAAAGCAACGTGAGGGAAAGTACCCCTCCGCAACAGTTCTCTGACCTGAGGTACATGGTCAATGAGCAGGTTCTCGCGCTCCACCAATGCCTGACGCTCCCGGACCTCATCGGTAACAGTGAGGTTGCTGAGGTCGGCCCGATTGCCCCACAGGCTGGCGTGCAGCCAGGCCTCCAGCCGAGCAGCTTCATCCCTGAGCTGGCTTAGCGCCTCCGCGGCTAGCCCGGTAGGGCCGATCGCCTCCGCCAGCTGAATGGCCTTCCCCGGAGCGAAGGGATCGTGCAACCACCAGGGGCCGGACTGAAAATAGCGCACCGCCTCCAGCAGCCGCCGGTAGAAGTACGCCTCAGCGAAGTACCAGGGGACATCCAACCAAGTATGGCCCTCGAACTCAGCCCAGACAGCCTGCCAACCGGCAACGTCAGGGGCATCTTCGATGAGCGTGCGGACGGGTTCGCTGGCGATCTCGTCCCTGAAGGCCCTCAGCGCGGATACGATCTCCGGCGGATAGTCGTGGTCCGATAGAACCTGGCGGATGATGGCTGGCTTGCGCTCCAGGATAGTCTTGCGAGCGAAGGAGCCCGGCTCGGAGGTCATGAGGGGTGAGGGAGTCATAGGTGAAATTTGCTCTGTTTCAGGGCTGCATATCGAGTGGACACGAGATCGAATAGCTGCTTAGATGGTTGGGCCTCTAGATCGAGGTCACAGACGGACCGCAACACGCCTTCAATGCCCTCAGCGGATAGAAGCCGCTGAAGCTCAGCAGCGTGAGGGTCTTTTAAATCATCGTAGGCCAGCCCTGCTCCAATTCCCCAGGCCAACCCTCGGGGGGCGATGCCATGCTTGAGCGCTAGGCGCGCCGGGCCCACCAGGCGGTCCTCAGGGCCTAGTTTGCGCATAGGATCGCGCGCCAGGCGGAAGATGGTGTCAGCCAGGGCCCGATTGTCAAGGCGGCGAAGGATACCCGCGGCGTAAGATCTTAGGCCGGATTCCTCAAAGCCGAACTCCATCGCCAGCGCACGCAACGACTCATCCAGCGCCCGGTCGAGATGAGGCCG
This sequence comes from Chloroflexota bacterium, assembly GCA_034718215.1. Classification (GTDB taxonomy): domain Bacteria; phylum Chloroflexota; class Anaerolineae; order JAYEMR01; family JAYEMR01; genus JAYEMR01. The sequence continues at coordinate 19,116 of JAYEMR010000144.1, read as the reverse complement.
CACGTCAGGATCATACAGCGCCTCATAGCCATAGGTGAGGCCCTTGAGATAGCCCAGGTAGGCCAGCATGGCGTGGCTTGCGTTGTGCAGGTACAGTTTGCGAGCCGCCCAAGCCTCGAAGTAGCGCTCCGCCCGAAGGCCGATAACCTCGGGGATAGGCCCCAAAATTTCCTCCTGGCTGACGATCAGCTCCCCGCGGTAAGGCTCAGCGATCATCAGCGCTGGATCCTGCTGACGCATCTCCGAAGGAATGGGGGGCATCATACGTCCGATGACGGCCTTCACGAAACCAACTCGATCCTCCAAGAAGGGATGATAACGGGACTCCAACTTCTCCCTCACCATCGCTTGGAGGATCTTATCGGCATTTTGGAGGTTCTCACAGGTGATGATGTTAAGTGGCAGCTCAATCGCTTGATCAGCCCGCTGGGAGATGGCCTGAGCGAGGGTAGGTGCTATCTCCGGAAGCGCCCGCGCGCCCACCGCGGTAGCAGCCAGCTCAACCTTATTCAGGTAGGCCACTGCGCGATCCACATCCCTCCCATCAATGGCTCGAACAGGTTCAATCCATAGCTCCTTAGTCCCCTCATTATCCACCAACTGCAGTCGGTAGCCTCCTCGGGCGTTGACCGCCTCTACCAGTTCGCGGTCAACGTCCACAAAGGTCACCTGGTACCCCGATTCGGTGAAGAGCTGGCCCAAGAAGCCACGTCCCACCTTCCCCGCGCCGAAGATTACTATCCCTTTCACGCTCTTCTCCATCCCTCCTGCAGCAGTCTCCTCTCCGCCTCCCGCGTCCAGATCCCATTCTCCAGTTTATCCGCCACCTCAGGGAGTGCGCTGCGAAGCCCATCCAAAGGCGTCAGCCCCAACCCCTCGATCTGGGGGTAGATTACCACTTTGCCCGGAAAACGTCCCTCGGCCAGGGCCTGCATCCCCTCCCACACGCCTTCGATCCCAGCTATGGCTGCCACCGAGCCGTTGGGCTGCAGCTCGCCTCTCTCCGCCTTGCGGAGGGTATATTCCAGATCCTCGATGCTGGAGCCGCTGGAGCCGATGATGCGTGCCTCCCGGGCTAGAAGCTCCCCCAGGTCCACCTGGGCCGTGGTGCCACGCGGCATCCCGGCGAAAACGTTCATCACCCCACCCTCAGCCAGGTAGGGGGCTGCTTCTTCCACAGCCCGAGGGCTGGGAGCTAGAACTACGATGTCATCGAATCCCTTCTCATCAGCCAGCCGTCCAAGCTCATCGAAATAGGCCACATCCCCCACCTCCTCCCTGGTCAGGCAGACGAGATCGATCCCCTCCCGCCCGGCGTAGGTGCCGAAGCGGCGGGCCAGGGACTTGATTCGCCCCGAACGGAGGTTGGAGGCCAGGATCACGCGGGGTCCATCCTCCATCATCAGCGCCCGCTGAACCTGCATCTGTCCCATTGGCCCGCCCGCGCCCAGGAACCAGGCCCTGCCGTCCGGCTTCAGCTCGGAGCGGACATTTCCCCTGTAACCTGCTGTGACATCAGAATCCCCACTACCTACGATCTTTATGTCATCGTAATGAAAGCGGCCCACGTCGACTTCTACAGGGCTTATTTTAAGGTCTGAGGACAAACTGAGCACCCCACCTTGGGCCAGATACCCCGTCAACTCCTCGACCTCAGGTGCGGACCGAGGGCCAAGGAGGAGGATATCATCGAAACCCTGGTCCTCCGTCCTCCGCTCATAGGCCTCAGAGATAGGCTCGTCGCCTAGGCGGACCACCTCCGTGCCATGCGCTGCAAGTTCCCCACCGAGGTCAAGCTCCACATCCTCGCTCATATCGGCCAGGAAAGCCTGCTCAGGCCAGGTCTCGCTGGTCAATGTGTATCGCGCCTGTTCGCAGGGCCCTGCGAACAAGGCAGTCCCTCCCTCCTTGAGGCCAGGCCGGTACGGGATGCGGTGAGAGGCCTCGATGCAGGCCCAGGGCTCGGTGAGAGCCGTCTCGGCGTATCCAACGTCGGCCTGGATGGGGATCAGGTAGCAGCCCTCGTCGCCGTTAAGTATCTCCTCGCCGATGAGCGAATACTGAGCCAGGCCGCCGCGCAGCATGTAGCCGTAGGCTAGGTTCACCCCATGATAATAGATGTCGGCCTGGACGACGAAACGCTGGCCAATGTGAAAGCGATCACCAAGCTGCTCGCCCACCTCCACGATGGTCAGCGAGACCTCATGGCCAGGGATAGTGGGATCGGCCGCTAGATCACGCCCGTACAGACGGGGGTGATCTCCCCCGGCGCGGATAAGTTTTATATCTGAGAAGCATAGGCCCACGGCGTCAATGCGGGCCAGCAACTGATAGGCTCCGGGCATCGGCACTGGCAGGCGCACAGCTTGGTGGTCTTGCCCCAGGCTGTCAAGCCCTGTTCCATAAAGAGGCCAAGCCAACATCGTCTCTGGTATCCCTTCCCGCCCCGCCTGATAGCGCTCCATCACTCCTTCCATTTTTCTCCTTCCTAAAGATGAATGATCTGTCCCGTCTGCATCGCATGATTGGCCGCCAACGTGACCTGCACCGTCTTCAGTCCATCAGCATAGGCGGACCGGATCCCATTGGAATCTCCTGTAGCCACAGCCTCTACAAAGGCTTGATCAGCCCTAAGATAGGGGTCGCATTGAGAGTTGAATTCCTGAACCTGGCCTGACTTCTGGATGCGTAGCTTTCTAAACTCACAGTCAACGCGCAGATCACGTCCCAAGACTGTCAGCCCTGCCGTGCCTTCGCCGCTGGTGAGCAGACACGAGGAGGTTACAGCGCCGATGGCACCACTTTCGAACTTAAGTATGACAGCGGAAGCATCGTCCACATTATAGCCGGGGATATCACGGATAATTCCTCGAAAGCTGTAAGCTCCCACCTCGGCCACATCACCCAGCAGGTAGCGGGCCAGGTCCACGATGTGAGTGGTCTGCTCCACCAACTGTCCACCTGACTGATAGCGATTCCGCCACCAGGAAGCTTGAGGGACACCCCCAAACCAGTAACCCACAACCAGGCCAATGGGCTCCTCATCCACCAGGGATTTGAGTCGATCCACAGTGTCGAGATAGCGCCACTGATAGCCGCAGGCAGTGACCACGCCCTCCCTCCGGATAGCCACTTCGATCCGCTCCCCAAGTTCCACATCCAAGGTGACCGGCTTCTCCACGTAGAGATGAATACCCCGCTTGACAGCCTCCAACTCCTGATCCAGGTGGGCAAAGGGAGGAACGCAGATGTAGACTGCGTCCAACCGCTCCCTCTCCAACATCTCGTGATAATCGATATAGACCTTTCCGCCAAACTTCTCCTGAGCGGCCTGGGCCCGCTCCGGCTCCAGGTCACAGAGGGCCACCAACTCTGCCTCCTCAATCTGCTGTAGCCTCTCGAGGTGGAGCTGAGCGATATTTCCTGTGCCGATGAATCCGATGCGGACTGTCATGTTTTTCTCCTTGGCTTGAATTGTATGTCTTCTCCGTCAGCGGAGGGAGGAAAGCGGGATCGCAATTGTCGATGATATTGATGGCGGATGCGATTGAAGATAGCTATGTAGGGTGGGCTGGCGTAATCGGGGTAAGTCCAAGGCCAGGGGCGGAAAGTCCCCTGCTGATAACGCAGCGTCACCTCGGCATAGATGCCGTCCCTCAGATATATTCGGTGGCTATGGTTCTTGGTGGTGGCCAATACCAGCTTGGACAAGGACACATAGCCGGGGTCAATGTTCACCCAGCGGCGCTCTCGGTCAGAATTTCCCCCTTCCAGCTCGTTAGTCCGATGTTTGATGACTGGAAGTAGCTCGGGGTCCATCAGAGGTTCAAAGGCCACGATCACCCGCACCAGTGGAGCGCCAAACTCAGGAGTGTAGTAATCGGTGTGAGTGAAAGGAAGCAATTCACTGCGGTAGTCAAGGAGTCCGAACTCCTGAGCCAGGAGCGACTCCGCTCGCCTAAGTCGCTCCTCGTCTGCCCCAAGGATGCTAGCTATCAGCTTCACCCCCTCGGGGCTCCTCGCCTGTCCCATCATCCCATCCCCTCCCTCACCCATGATAGTAACACAGAATGCCCAAGCAGGCAAGTCTCTCCTCCTCTGATTTATGCGGTGTGTTATCAATACACTCGTGGATAGAATTTGTACTGATATTAGTAGAAGTAGTAGTGTCCTTTAGATGTGCATAAGTGTTCTTTTCATACAAGGTGTGCCCCCTCGAGGTGTGAGGAGGCCAGCTTTAGGAGTTGGGGTTGACGAGGCTGTGGAGTAAAATGTGGAGAATAAAAGGGGGCTGAGGAGGGAGAATTGCAGTTCAAAGAGCGGGCAGAACTTCCCCCCAAGATGTGGCTCTGAGGTAGAGGAAATGGGCAGGAGTGGAGCTGTACAAAAGGCCAGAGCTGATGAAAAGCCCTGGCCTTGGAACCTGTGCTAAGCTTGTCCACAGAAAGGGGGTAGTTTTCCACACAATAATGGGGAGTTATCCACAGGAGGGGTCAAACGGGGGTGGAGACAGTTTCTCGCTGCGGGCTCAGCAGGCGTTCCTTTAGACGCAGCAAGTCGTATCGTAGTTCTTCGTTCTGTTCTTGAAGCTCCTCAATCTTGTCGTAGCCATGTAACACAGTGGTATGATCGCGCCCTCCGAAGGCGTCTCCTATCTGGGAGAGGGATGATTCGGTCAGCTCCCGGGCCAAGTACATCGCCACGTGCCGGGCCAGGGCAATCCCCTTGGTCCGCCGCCGGCCGGTGAGATCCTCCGAGGCAAGCTTGTAGAAATGAGCGGTTGTTTCCATTATCTGCGGTATCGTCACACTCGCTGGTTGAGGGATAAAATCGCGCAGCACGTGACTGGCTGTATCTAAGGTGATGGGCTGATTCATGAGCCTGGCTGTAGCTACCAACTTGTTGAGCGCCCCCTCTAACTCGCGGATGTTGGTTCGAATCTGGCGGGCGATGAATTCTATTACCTCCTCAGGGACAGGGAGGTTACGCTGCTCCGCTTTGAAACGCAGGATGGCGATTCGAGTCTCCAGGTTGGGAGGATGTATGTCGGTGATGAGTCCCCACTCGAAGCGGGAGCGGAGCCTCTCCTCCAGGGTGATCAGCGCTTTAGGTGGACGGTCGCTGGAGAGCACGATCTGATTATGGGCTTTGTAAAGGGCATTGAAGGTATGGAAGAACTCCTCCTGGGTGCTCTCCTTTCCAGCTATGAAATGTACATCATCTACTAGAAGGAGGTCAGTGCGGCGGTATTTCTCCCGGAACTTACCAGTGGATTGGCGGCGGATAGAATCGATCAGATCATTGGTGAAGGTCTCGGAGGAGGTGTAGAGCACCAGGTATCCTTGGCTTTGGCAACTCTGTCCAATAGCCTGAAGCAAATGCGTCTTCCCCAGTCCCACACCTCCGTAGATGAAAAGGGGATTGTAAGCTCCTGCTGGGTTCTCAGCTACGGCCAGCGAGGCAGCATGTGCTAAGCGGTTGCCATTTCCTACCACAAAGTTATCGAATGTGTACCTCTCGTTGAATGCGGATGCAGTTCGCTCTTTATTCGTAGAGAGCTGCTGAGAAGTGGAGCTCTTCCCCCGAAGGATTGTAGGGCTATCAGTAAGGAGGGTTCGCTGGGGTTCTTGTCCCCCATCAGGCTGATGCCCGCGCCTGCCCGCACCTGCCTGCACCTGATCAGGCACAGGTGATTGGGCACAGGTGGTCGGGTACAGGTGAGTAGGAGACGGATGAGCATGGAGAGTGAAGCGTACCTCCACCGTTCGATTAGCGATGTCAGCCAGAGTTCGCTTTATAACGGAAAGCAAGCGGTTCTCCAGCCAGTCCTTGGCATAGGCATTGGGGACAGAGACGATGAGAGTCCCATCTTCGTAAGCCAAGGCAGAGGTAGGTTTAATCCAGGTGGTGAAGGTAGCTTTGGTCATCCGTAATTCGAGTTGGCCTAGAGCGGCCTTCCAAAGTTGTTGTGCAGTCATGATATTCTACCCTTGCAAGAGATTTTGCTTGAGGAAATGCAATGCCTATCAGAGAAGAATATTGTCTGCTGATAGAGGATTGCATGGAGCTAGTTGAGGGAAAGTGGCCTGCGCGTAAGTCGAGTCTTGTATGCAAATGGCCACGCTCATTATTCTAAACCAAAAATTAAGCTTAGGCAATAATCCGCCAAGAGCTAAGGAGAGGAAAACAGTGCCCATATTTAGTATCTCTGTTATTCTATACTCAACAATTTGTGGTTACTGCTCATTGGCACATCCGTTCTACACAACGATTAGTGGATAGGAGCCAATGTTCGCCTATGCGGATATGCCCCCCAAAAGACGATTTTTAAGAAAACTTATTGTTACGTTTGGGGGATTAAGCGGTAGAAGACAAGAAACACAGAAAGGGGATATCTCTGCGATATCCCCTTTCTATCTGAAAAGTACAGATCAGAATAGGTCAGACAGGCAAAATCGTGGACCTGACTGAAGGTTTTCTGAGACGGCCTCCCATATCTTGGCAGGACTTCCTATCCGACGCCTGTCCCTGCCCACAGGGGGCCAGACGAGGGAAGATAGAGGACACGACCTTAACCTATTGCGGGTCTTAGGCTTAGGGTGCTACCTTACCACCTTAGCTCCAAAGCGCTCAAGCTTTCTCCTCAGGCGGTGATGGTTCCTCCGATTCCGCCTCCTCTTCTATCCCTTGGTGTGTGGCCTCTCGGAACTCACGGATTCCCTGACCCAAAGCCCCACCAATTTGCGGCAATTTTCCCACACCGAAGATGATGATGATTATGACCAGGATGATGAGCAGTTCCGGAACCCCTAACTGCGGCATTTCCCCTCCTTGTTCCATATCTATTTCACTGGATACCTTCAACTGAACTAATTATAGCAGGAGTTGACATTGAGGTCAAGGTTTGGTGAGGATTCACTACTGGGCAATTTTCTTGAAGGTGGACCTATAAATCGCTAACGAGGCCCAGTTTCGCTTTAAGTGCGCCAGCATTGCCCCCGCTCCTTTGCTCTACCTCCGCCCCAACTCCCACCAATAGCGGATAAGGTCCCGGAAAGCTTGCAGGACCACCCGAGGATCGGCGCCAGTCTGATGGCCAGCCTCCCGTGGGAAGTGACTCACCGCGGCCTCCCGAATGCGGAATCCTTTAAGCTTGGCTCCAGCCAGAAGCTGGGTGTCAACCATCGCCCCCGGCGAGGTGAGGGTTACCTCTTCCAAGACCTCTCGACGGAAGAGCTTGAAGGCGCAGTCAACGTCCCGGCTCAGATAGCCGAATAGAAGGTTGACCAGAGCGTTCCAGGCCCAGGCGTAGACCCGGCGCAGGAAAGGATCGCGGCGATGGGCCCGAAATCCGGCTACAATATCGGCGTCCTCCATAAAAGGGAGCAGCCTGCCTATCTCTGAGGGATCGTATTGGTTGTCGGAGGCAGTGAGGAAGATCAGGTCTTTGCTTGCGGCTTTGAAGCCGGAGCGCAGCGCACCGCCGTATCCTCGATTGACCTCGTGGCGCACCAGTCGCACCTGAGGATGCTCCTCCATGATCTCCTGCACCACTTCTGAAGTGCGATCTCGGCTGCCGTCATCCACGATTATGACCTCGTAATCCGAGGTATGAGCGGCCACGGCTTGAATCGCCCTGCGAACCGCCTGACCGACGTTGGCCTCCTCGTTGTAGGCTGGTAGTACTACCGAGATGCCGGGCATTTATTTTCCCTCTTGGAACTCGATCAGGGCCAACTTCTCGCGCCGCGAGAGTTTTTTGATGGCCCGCTCTCGCCGCTGAGCCTCCGTGGATGTAGGATGCTCCTCTCGGTACACTAAACGCACGGGCCGCCGGCCTCGGGTGTAGCGCGCCCCCCGGCCGGCGTTGTGCTCCGCTACCCGTCGCTCTAGGTCCGTAGTCCAGCCGGTGTAGAGCGTGCCATCACTGCATCGGAGGATGTAGGTGACAGGCATCTCCCCTCGCCATCATCTCCAGAGCATACGCCTCAACAAACTGGGGTGCGGCAACTCCTCCTGATGCCCCATCTCCTCGAAGCTCAGGACCTCCTCGAACAACACCTCCAGCCCCTCTCTGTCGCCTGTATCTATGAGCTGCTCCAGCTCTCTCAGCTCACGCCGCATGGCCTGTGACCAATGACTGATGGCGGAGGAGTTGTCCAGACAGAGGGCCGGGTAGGTGGCGGCCTTCCCTCTCATCAGCTCGCTGGCCTGGACCAGCAATTGTCCCCTCAAACGCCTCAACTCCTGTGGGGCGGCAGAGAGGGCCATTTCTCGCAGAAGCAGCGCGATCAGCAGGGCGGGGAGGTGCTCCACCGCAGCTCGCACCCCGTCGTGCTCCTGGGCGTCTATGAAATAAGGCTCCGCTCCCAACAGCCTCACCAACTCCACCATCCTCTGCACCGCATCGGTAGGCACATCAGCTCCAGGGGTCAGACAGTACAACTGATCTTGGAAGAGGTCAGCGCTCGCTCCGTCCAACCCCCGCTCCGGTGACTGAACAATGGGATCCCCGCCCACGAAAGCGACTTGCGGAGGCAGCATTTCCTCCGCCCAGTTCATAACCGCCCCCTTGACCGTCGCTGTGTCGGTGGTCAAGCAGCCGGGTTTCAAATTCGCGGCCATGGCCTCCAGGGTATCGCGCAAGCCATCGGGTGGCAAGGCCAGGACCACTATGTCAGCTCCCTCGGAGGCGTGGATCAGGTTCCGCTCCGCGCGGTCAATAGCCCCTATTTTACGGGCCCGCTGAGCCTGGGAGGGCTCTCGATCATGCCCTGTGATCTGTATTTCCTCACCTGACTCCTGAAGGGCCAGGCCGATGGAGCCGCCGATGAAGCCTAGGCCGACGATGGTGATCTGCACCTGCTTTTCCTGACCCTGTCTCAGCACCCTGGTACCTCTCCATTCCGTGAAGTGAACTGGTAACGACGCTATACCCTATCGCTACCTGCCCATTGGCGGCCTGCAAGGCGGCTAAAAGCCACCGGCTATCAGCTTACATCCCCAGCATGGACCTCATGAGGAACCGGTAGGGCCCTCCGAGGACAAGCCCTAGGATCCTCCCTCCAAGCATCTGATCGGCTACGATCAGGAGCATGAAGGCCATCGGCGCTTGGGCCTTAAACTGCTCCAGGGCCTGCGCCCATTCGTAGGCCCACGGCTGGCGGATGGCGCTGAGGACGCCTATCAGCACCGATGCCCCATCCAGCGGAGGGATGGGCAGCAGGTTGAAGAGCGCCAGGCTCACATTCACGCTGATCAAGGTGATCCACATCTCTCCTATCGCCCCCCCTCTCAGCAGGCCCGCTCGCATGGGGAGGACTAGGACGGCGGCCAGGACCAGGTTGGAGACCGGCCCCGCCAGGGCTACCAACCCCTGGCCCACCTGTCCGCGGCGCAGGTTCCAGGGGTTGACCGGCACCGGCTTCCCCCAGCCTATACCGAAGCCGTAGAAGAGGCTGAAGAGCATCATCAATGTGCCCATGGGATCCAAATGCACCAGGGGATTGAGTGAGAGGCGACCTCGATAGCGGGCTGTGGGGTCGCCCAATTCGTTGGCTGCCCAGGCGTGGGCGCACTCGTGGATGTCGATACCCAGGATCAGGCCGAGAGCCCTAGCCACAATGTGCAGTGGCTTAAGGGAGAGTGGGAACATGGGGACTTTCTTTCCAGTGATTATAGCACTGAACTGAAGAGAAGAAAATGCTCTTTTCGCTCAGTATCCACATCATTGAGCATACTCTACCGCCCGGACCTCTCGGATGACGGTGACCTTGATCTGGCCCGGATATTCGAGGCTCTCCTCTACTTTGCTAGCGATCTCCTTGGAGAGGTTGATCGCTGACCAATCGTCAATCTGATCCGGCTTGACTATGATGCGTATCTCGCGCCCGGCCTGGATAGCGTAGGATTCCTCGACGCCCTCGAAGGAGTTGGCAAGCCTCTCCAGGGTTTTAAGGTGCTTAAGGTATCTCTCCAAATTCTCCCGGCGTGCGCCAGGGCGTGCGCCGGAGATGGCATCCGCGGCCTCTACTAGGATCGCCTCCGGGCAGATAGGCTCCACCTCGCCGTGATGGGCGGCAATGCAGTTGACCACTTCCTCCGATGTGCCCAACCGTCGGGCGATATCGGCTCCGATGGCGGCGTGGGAGCCATCCACCTGATGATCCACTGCTTTTCCGATATCGTGCAGCAGCCCTCCCTCTCGGGCCAGGTCCTCGTCAGCCCCCAGCTCCTCGGCCATCATAGCCGCCAGAAAGGCGGCCTCTATTGAGTGATCCAAGACATTCTGTCCGTAGCTGGTGCGGAATTTGAGCTGCCCCAGCAGCCGGACCAGCTCTGGATGGAGGCCGACCAAATCCGTCTCGTGGACCGCATTCTGTCCCTCCTCCTCTATGATGGCCTCCACCTCCTGCTGAGCCTGGGCCACCATTCTCTCGATCCGACCGGGATGGATGCGGCCGTCAAGGACCAGCCTGGACATGGCCACTCGGGCGATCTCACGACGGATGGGGTCATAACAGGAGAGCAATACCGCCTCGGGGGTGTCATCTACTACCACATTCACTCCCGTGGCTTTCTCAAAAGCACGGATGTTACGCCCATTTCGACCTATGATGCGCCCTTTCATATCATCGCTGGGCAGCTCCACCAGCGAGGTGGTTGTCTCCTCCACCTGATCGGAGGCCAACCGCTGGATGGCCGTGGTGATGATCTCCCTTGCTCGGCGCTCCACCTCTGCCCGGCTCTGCATCTCCACTTCTCTGACACGTCGGGCAGCATCCCGGCGAGCCTCCTCGCTGACCTCTTCTAGAAATAACTCCCGCGCCTCCTCTCGGGTGAGCCCCGAGATGCGCTGTAGCTCCTGTGATCGTCTTTTGTGCAGCTCTTGCACCTCCTGCTCCAACTGGTTAAGTTGATTCTGACGTTGGGCAAGTTTCTGCTCCCGTTCCTCCAGGTGTTGGGCAGACCGTCTCTCCCGCTCCTCTAGACCATCTAACCTATGCTCCAATTCCTCTCGTCGCTTCTGGAGCCGTTCTTCCTGTCTGTGAAGGTCATCGCGCTTCCTCTGAGCCTCCTGCTCCACCTTCTCGCGGATGCGCAGCGCCTCATCCTTGGCACTCAGTGTGATCTCCCGCGCCTCGGTCCGCGCCTTGGTCAGCAATCGCCCGCTTTCCTCCTCAGCCGCCTGTCGCTTTTGGCGAAGCAGGTGGTTCTTTATCACAAAGCCCAGTCCTAATCCTATTCCTAGGAGGGCCAGGCTGCCTACGATCTGTAAGATTATACTCATCTCTGTTTTCTCCCTTGCTTCCGCTTCCACTCTCGCGTTAAGGGGCAGAGACCTGAAGCTCTTCCCAGGCCTCTTGAACGACGTCCCTGACAATGGAGTAGGGGAAACCCCTCCGAGCCAGATAGCCGCGTAGACGCCGGCGGAAGGTCTCCTTATCCAGATCGCGCAGTCGTGGGGCGCGTTTCTGGGCCAGCTTGGAGGCGGAGGATCTCTCATCCAGGGGGGCTAACACCTCATCAATGATATGGTCAGAGACCCCCTTTTGCCGAAGTTCCCAGCGAAGCATACGGCGCCCTCGGGGTCGGAACTTCTCGCGGTTCTCCACCCACCATTTTGCAAAGGCTCGATCGTCCACCAACCCCACTCTTTTCAGCCGATCCAGGGCGGCCTCCGTGGCTGGAGGGGGAAATTCGGCCTGGCGCAGACGGCGGGCGAGCTCCGTGGTGCTGCGCGGGCGATAGGAGAGGAGATCAAGGGCTTTTTCGTAAGCCTGCTCCTCGGCGTCCCGCCCCTGCAGTTCAGCGACCTCTGGAGCGGAGAGGAACTGCCCCACTCTCAACCGAGCCGCCTCTATGGCCGCCAGGCCGAAGGCGAATTGCCCATCCAGGTATACATTCACCCTATCTGGATTATGCTTCTGGAAGGTGAGCGAGGTGATCTTGCCTTCCACAGTACCTCTCATCTCCTCTGTCTGAGTAGACGGAACTGATAGACAGGCAACAAAAAATGGCTGCAGCTAACTTGCCACAGCCATCTCTCCTGCCTGCCGGCAGGCCTATCACCTGTGCCCCCGTGCCGGGACGGTGAGGCACTGGCGGCAGGCTTGAAGTCCCTGGCCTTCGCCGTTCGGGGTTCCTCGCTGCCAAGGGCGAAGAATCCCTCCGATCCACTAAGGAGGGAGAAGACCGCTTATACTGAAGGACAATATATGGAAAAACGGATCACACTTTCCTGCGTTTGACAGACAGGAAAGACCAGCCCCCAGCTCTTGCATAGGCGCTTGCCCGCTAAGACAGCAAGCCTTTTGCTCCACTGAAAACTAAATACCCTCTTCTCCCGTGAATCGCTTCAGGTCGATCTCAGCTTTCTCTTGGCTCAATCTCGCAACTTCCCCCTCACAAGGGAACCTTAACAGCAAAGACTTTCTCCGCTACCCGCGTCCACCGTCCACGCGTGAACTTCAGACATAGACGACGGACGGGTACCTGAGGCGGACAGGGCTCAACAGACAGGAAAGATTGAGCTACGAAGCTTAGAGATATGACTGACATATTGAATGCCTTCGTAGCCCCTATATTAATGGCTATGGCAATTCGTGAAGATACCGACGTGACGTACAGCAGCTAGGAGACCAGGGAGAGAAACTCTATGAGGTCTCCTCTCCTCTACTCCGCTCCGCCAGCCGCCTCTTCGCTCTCCTTGGCCTCGGCTTCGGCGGAGAGATGCGAAGATGGTAGGCCTGCAAGCTCACGAACACGGGCCTCTATCTCATCAGCCAACTCTGGATCCTCCCGCAGCAAATTCTGGCTGTTTATCCGCCCCTGGGCCAGGGTTCGATCACCATAGGAGTACCAGGAGCCTCGTTTGTCAATGACTCCCAAGTCAATGGCCACGTTGAGCAGATCGCTCCAGTGAGATATCCCCTCATCATACATGATGTCGAACTCGGCGGTCTTGAAGGGAGGGGCCACCTTGTTTTTGGTGACCCGTACCCGTGTATGGAGGCCAATCATCTCTCCATGGTGTTTGATAGACTGAACCCGTCGCATATCTATCCTTACCGAGGCGTAGAAACGCAGCGCTCGTCCTCCCGAGGTGGTCTCCGGATTGCCAAACATAGTGCCGATCTTCATCCGCAGCTGGTTAGTGAAGATCATAGCTGCCCCCGATTGTCGGATGGCCCCAGAGAGCTTGCGTAGTGCTTGGCTCATCAGCCTCGCCTGAAGCCCTATGTGCGATTCTCCCATCTCCCCCTCGATCTCAGCTCGGGGGACCAGGGCAGCTACCGAGTCAATCACGACCACGTCCACGGCCCCGCTGCGCACCAGCGACTCCGCGATCTCCAAAGCCTGCTCACCCGTATCGGGCTGGGCGATGTAGAGGTCGTCCACATCAACTCCACACCGGGCGGCGTAGGCTGGGTCCAGTGCGTGTTCCATATCAATGAAGGCTGCCACACCACCCTGTTTCTGGGCCTGAGCTATAATGTGCTGGGCCAGGGTGGTCTTGCCCGAGGCCTCATTGCCGTAGATCTCGGTCACTCGCCCTCGGGGAATGCCTCCCACACCCAAAGCGATGTCCAGGGCCAGGGAGCCAGTAGGGATCACATCCACATCCAGGTGCTGGGCCTCTCCCAATTTCATGATTGCCCCTTCGCCGAAACGGCGCTTGACGTTAGTGATAGCTGTATCCAACGCTTTTTCTCGTCCATTCTCTTCCATCTACCATACCTCCCGCTTCCGCTGACATCTAGAACTAGCTAAGTTTACAACAACTTGCCTCAAAAGGCAAATGTATTATTCGGCAACTTTAGCTCCCCTGAAAAAGGAGAGCGTCCAAGGACTGAGTGGGGGTATGTTGTGACTGCGCCTCATACAACCACAACATGGCGCCCCTTTTTATCCGCCGAAAATGTTTTTCAGGGGACCCAACTTGAATCCAGCGGGATGGGGAACAGCAAAGTAGTTTGGAATAGGTAAGAGGGAAATGCTAGGAGAGGGAAGGGGGCGGGAGAAAGCGAAGAGGAAGATTTGAGGAGGGGGGTAGGGAAGCTCCCTCAATCAAAGAATGGGAAAAGGGTTGGGATCTCCTTCTCGGGAAGAGGGGTACCGTACTCACAGATCTCTAGGGCCTCTGCATACTGAATCCTAGCCCCTCGCTCCTCCCCGTACAAGTCCTTCAGCAGATCACGGTACCTGTCGGCTATCCCCGCAAAGGCTGGAGCCCTCCACTCCTTGAGCCATTCCCGGCGACTCTTATCGCCCTCGGGAACCTTATCCCCGACTCCCCCATTGTAGGGCAACCACTCGTACATTTGCGATTCGTGGCAGTGGAGCATGTCGAGTTTCTCCTCCACCACATCATCTATCCCCACTACTATATCAGGGGAGAAGGGATAGGGCCGCTGGAAGTTGTCGCTCATGTACGCTATTACGGGATCGCGCATCAAGTGGGGGGTCAGGGCCTCGACATTGGGAACCGTCACCATATAGGCCGCGTCCTGGACCAGTTGTGAGGTGTAGCGATGATCGGGATGGTAGTCATTGGGGCGATGGGTAAACACCAGATCGGGGGAGAACCCTCTGATGATGCGGATCAAGAGCCGTCTGTTCTCCAGTGTAGGCATGAGCTGGCTATCGTGAATATCCAATACGTCGTAATCTATTCCCGCTACTTCGGCGACCTTCTGGGCTTCCTTGTATCGGCGCTTGGCAAGCGGGGCACCCCCCATCTCATAGTGTCCAGCGTCGCCGTTGGTCACTGAGACGAACTTCACCTCGTGCCCCAGTTGAGAGTACTTGATGGCCATCCCCCCCACTTTTGCATCGCAGTCATCTGGGTGGGCACCAAACGCCAAAACTCGTAGAGCATCTTTCGACATCATATCCTCCTATTCACAATCTAGAACTCTAGTGGGATGAAGTCGGCGTCCGCATGGGCTTCCAGGAGGAAGTCAGGATCTCGTTGATCCCAGCCAAACCGAATAGAATCAGCTTGGGTTCCGTATCTCGCCTGCCCGCACCTGATCACCTGTACCCGCGCAGGTGCGGGCAGGCACAGGTGATCGGGTGCAGGCGGGTACAGGTGATTCCTGCGTCCACTGGGCGGTATTATAGCAAGTAGGCTTGGTGTTGTAAAGTCAGATCACAGCGGCATGTTGCCATGTTTCTTGGGCGGGTTGTGATCCTCCTTGTTCCTCAGCATCTGCAGCCCGTTTATCAGACGAGGGCGGGTCTCCCGCGGCTCAATCACTGCGTCAACGTGGCCCCGCGAAGCGGCCACGTAAGGGTTGGCGAACTTCTCTCGGTACTCGGCTACCAGCTTCTCTCGCAGCTTGTCTGGGTCCTCTGCCTGGGCCAGCTCTCGGCGATAGATGACATTCACCGCACCCTGCGGTCCCATGACTGCTATCTCAGCCGTGGGCCAGGCAAAGACTAGATCCCCTCGTATGAGCTTGGAGCTCATCACGATGTAGGCTCCACCGTAGGCCTTCCGAGTGATCACGGTGATCTTGGGTACCGTGGCCTCGCAGTAGGCATAGACCAGCTTGGCCCCGTGGCGTATAATCCCTCTGTGCTCCTGCTCTATCCCCGGCATGAACCCAGGGACATCTTCAAAGGTTATGAGGGGGATGTTGAAGGAGTCGCAGAAGCGAACGAAGCGCGCTGCCTTGACCGAGGCCTCGATGTCCAATACCCCAGCCAGCACGGGCGGCTGATTAGCCACGATGCCCACCGATTGCCCGTGCAGGCGAGCAAAACCTACAACTATGTTCTGAGCCCAATGGGGATGCACCTCCAGGAACTTTCCGCTATCCACCACATGCCGTATCACCTCTCTCATGTCATAGGGCTTGCTAGGGGAATCGGGGACCAGCGTGTCCAGCTCGGTGTCCATGCGCGTCAGGTCGTCCTCTGGCTTCACAGCGGGAGGGTCATCCAAGTTGTTCGAGGGAAGATAGCTGAGCAGTTCTCGAATAAGATGCATACAATCCTGCTCATCCTCAGCGACGAAATGGGCCACTCCGCTCAAGCGGCCGTGAGCCATGGCCCCTCCCAGCTCCTCAAAATCTACCTCCTCGTGCGTGGCTGCCTGCACCACATCGGGTCCGGTGATGAACATGTAGCTAGAATTCCGAACCATAATGACGAAATCGGTTAGGGCCGGGGAGTACACCGCACCGCCGGCGCAGGGCCCCATGATTGCCGAGATCTGGGGGACGACCCCCGAGGCCAGGGTGTTGCGCAGAAAGATATCAGCGTAGCCTCCCAGAGCGAATACCCCTTCCTGAATGCGGGCTCCGCCGGAGTCATTCAGCCCGATGATGGGAGCGCCATTCTCGATGGCCAGGTCCATTACCTTACGGATCTTGCCCGCGTGTGCCTCTCCCAGCGATCCCCCCATCACGGTGAAATCCTGGGAGTATATGTAGACCAGTCGCCCATCAATGGTGCCATAGCCGGTGACCACCCCATCGCCTAGATATTTGCGATCCTCCAGCCCGAACTCCGTCGCATGATGGGTGACGAACATGTCCAGTTCCTGGAAAGACCCCTCGTCCAGCAGCAGGCGCAATCGTTCCCTGGCTGTCAGGCGACCGCGCTGATGCTGGCGGTCAATCCGTTCCTGACCACCCCCCAGTTTGGCCTTCTCCCTCAACCTGCGCAGTTCCTCGATGCTGTCCTCAGCCATTCGAAAAATCCTCCATCCCCTCCTGAAAAACCTCCAATAACTGATCGTAGGTCTCCCTCAGCATCTGGGGAATTACCCGAGTCTCTCCTAACACGGGCATGAAGTTGGTATCCCCTTCCCAGCGAGGGACTATGTGGATGTGCACATGCTCCTGGATGCCCGCCCCCGCGGCTTGCCCCACGTTCACCCCGATGTTGAACCCATCAGGGGCCATCGCTTCCCTCAGCGCAGCCAAGCTCCTCTTGATCAGCAACATCAGCTCAGTCAATGTCTCCACCCCCAGGCCCTCCAGGCTGGCAACGTGCTCATAGGGCACCACCATCAAATGGCCGTTGTTGTATGGGTAGAGGTTAAGCATAATGTAGGCCCTCTCCCCTCGATACAGGATGTAGTTAGCCGCGTCGTCGTCGCTGGCTGGCTTCTCACACAGGACGCATCCCTCCTTACTCTCACGCTGAATGTATGCCATGCGCCACGGAGCCCAGATTTGTTTCACAGTCACTCCTTTGACCAGATGGGAAGAATGATGTATCATTACGGTCAGCCATCAGCTTCTGGATGGAGGTGGGATCATGTTCCGACTCAGCAATTTTCTTCAGGCTATGCTGTCAGCCTTGCTCCTGGTCAGCATCACCGGCTGTGCCGGCCTCCTCGCTCCGTCAGCCCCCACCCCTGAGCCGATCACCCTCCAGTTCGCCTATCCGCTGGCGGAGAAGGGTGAGGCCTACGAGAAGCTGGCGGCCGAGTTTCACGAAGCCCACCCCAACATCACGGTTGAAGTACAACACATGGAGGACGTCGGCTACGTCGCCAGCGAGGGCTCGGGCATTGATGCCTTTGAGGCCGACCAATTCGAGTTGGCCTCGCTGGTGAGGAGCAGCGCGGTCCTCAACCTGGATCCCATCCTCCAGGAGAACCCTCAAATTGCCGGGGATCTCTACCCTCGTACTCTGCAGGCCTTCACTTGGCAGGGTCAGACCTGGGGCATTCCAGCTGATATTGACCCCTGGATATTGTACTACAACAAGGACCTCTTCGATCAAGCCGATGTGCCCTATCCCCAGCCGGGGTGGGCGTGGAACGATTTCTTGGATAAGGCAGCCCGGCTCACCATTGACCGGGGCGATCACATGCAGTACGGCTTTGGCTCAAACCCTGAGGAGGCGCCGGAGATCATCGCTTTCATCTACCAGAATGGCGGAAGCTTGGTGGACAATATCGTTGACCCCCAGGAGCCTACCTTTGACTCGCCAGCCACAATCGAGGCGGTGGAATGGTACACCGACCTGGCCCTGGAGTATGAGGTGATGCCCCCTCCGGAGGTGATTGGGCGCTACCGCCGCGGTGGGGTCTTTGAAGCGGCCTTTCGCCAACAGGTGGCCATGTGGATGGGGCCCATGAGCGTCCGAGGGGGGCTGATCTGGGACTTTGAGTGGCCCTTCAACTGGGGGGTGGCACCCCTTCCCCAGGACGAGGAGCAAGCCACGCTCTTCCTGCTGTCAGGCTACTTCATCAGCGCTAACTCTCCTCATCCGCGCGAGGCCTGGCTGTGGATCGAGCACGTCACCTCCAGCCCCCGCCCTGTCTGGAACCTGCCGCCGCGCCGCTCCGTGGCCGAGACGAAGCTCTACCATCAGCGAGTAGGCGAGGAGGTGGCTGAGACGGCCCTAGCCAGCGCTGAGTACGGCCTCACCAGTCCTCCCACTCCCTGGCTAATGAATCTCTTCGAGTGGCTGGGGCAAGCCCTGACATCTATCCTCACCAAGGAGCAGGGGATAGGGGAGGCCATGCAGCAAATACAGCAGAAAGCTGAGGCTGCCCTAGCCGCGCAGGAGTAGGGCTGGTAAGTAAGGCGGTAGGGGGGATCAGTCCTTTTTCTCCTTTAGGCTTTCTCTGTAAAGCTCAGCGGCTGATGGCCCTGTGCGTCCCTTTCCTTTCTTGGCGTAATATTCATCAATCCATCTTTGGCTGAAGCGAAGGACCAGAATCAAAGCCCCTATAAGCAAAACGAAGCCTAGAAGTGCGAGGCCAATGATCGCTATAATCAGAGACCAACCTTCCATTCCCATCTCCTTATAACGCATCAACGACTCTCCTGAAAAGGGTGAGAGAGCCCCTAAAACTCATGCTACTGTTCAGCAACAGACATCATCCTTTTTTAGATACTCTCTCTCCCAGATGCCCTCGGTGAGCTCGGCCAGCCTCCGGTCGTAGTCCACCAGCCCTCGGTAGTAATCCTCGTCCCGGAGCGCCTCGCTGGCCATCTCGTCCTCAGGCTTGGGGCGATAGATCTCGATGAGCTTGCGGGTCATCGCGTAGTGATCCCTGATGGGACAAGGCATCAGCCAGTTGCCTTGCTTCGAGGCATACTCGCACTGCCACTGGCGTATGGCCTCGAAGAAGGGGTGACCCCA
>JAYEMR010000143.1:0-7160 GCA_034718215.1 Chloroflexota bacterium | reverse complement strand
CACGATGTCAACAAAGGCTAGCGAGCCGCGATCATCACCTACCAATAGCAGCTTGACATTGGGGATCTCCCCCTTAATCCTTGCCAATGCCCTCACCAAGAGATCAATGCGCTTGTTGCCAGCCATCCGCCCCACAAAGAGCAGCACCTGCTGGCCCCGGAGGCCATATTTTCTAACCAAACTCTTGTCCTTTTCCATGGGTTTGAACCGGCTCAAAGGCACAGCCAAAGGGAGGATGCGGATTCTGTCTGCGTCGTAGCTGTATTTTTTCACCAGTTCCCTCTTCATAAACTCGCTGTGGACGATGGCTAAATCGGCATAGTGAACTAGAGAGACCCCTTCGATCCCCCTAATCAGGATATCCCGATCATGGACGGACCCCCACAACTCCGGAGGAGTCACCCCATGGTAATCGAAGATGACAGTCCCTCGCTCAATACCCTTAATGCTCTCCAACAGCGGATAATAACCTGGATAGTGATAGATAAACAAATCGGAGAGGTTAAAATGCTCTTGTGTGCCGCCGATGAGGGTCCCCAGCGGGAGAACCGTGCAGAGGTCCTTTATATCCTTCGCAACCCTCTCCGGGGGGTGCTCGACGAAGATTCTCACCTCGTCCCCTCGCTGGAGAAAGAGATGGGCCATGTTAATGATGATGGTACCGATGGCATCTTTTGTATTCAAAACCGTAATTATCAAACTGATTCTCACTTTTCCGCCTCCTCGGTATAACAGGCGAAGAACGCGCCCATGGTGGGTGTTCCATACCGGCTGTTCGTAAACCACTAGGTCACAGGCGTGGGTAATTAGTCAGGAAAGTCAGAGTGACGAGAGTGGAAATGGAGAGGCCCATCAGCAAGCAGACTAATCCCCAGGAAGGAATCTCCCTATCCATGGAGCGGAACGACCTCAATGTTGTCGATCCATAGATTGACCACACCGGTGAAATAGACTCGGAACTCCAAGGCCTGGGGCTTAGGATTGGTGAATTCCAGCTCAAATTCCTGATAGCGGCCTGGAATGGCAAAATCTTCGGCTCGAATCTCCTGACGGGCTAACACCGTCTGCCCTGTGTCGGCAGCCACATCAATGGCAGCCACCACCGCCCTTTTCGCGCCACTCTCACCTATCTTAAGCCGAAACCGGACCCGGTACTTTCCTGCTGGCGGTATATCATAGGGACCGTAGCAGAGAAAACCCTCTGCGTCGGCAGTGGGATCGGCCCGAGCTGCCCAGCCATGTCGGGCTCCCTCATCGGCTATCAGTTGGCCCGTGGCCTGCAGCAGATCGGCGCTCTCATAGCGACGAGGCCCAGCCATTTGGCGAAACCCCACTGCTACCAGAGCCATGCCGATCGCGACTAGGGCCACCACCAAGCCAAAGAAAACCCTCCCTGAAAGGGGAGCTATGACTTCTGCTGGTTTATCACCTGCCAGCGGTCTTGCCTCAGCTCGTCGGCAGCCCCAGGCCACGAAAGCTCCGAGGAGCACTGTCCAAAGCAAGGCCAATCCCCAACTGCCCCAGAAGTCCGACCGGGACACCTGTACATAATCGGCCCACAGGGGCGTTGTCCCAGCGAAGTGGATCCGGAACTCCAGAGGCTCGCCTCCAAGGTTGTGGAAGAGAAGCGGGAAATTCTGATAGCGGCCAGCCTTGGCGAAATCCGTGCCTGCTATCTCTCGCCGGGCCAACACCTCCTTTCCCTCATCGGCTACCACATCTATTGTCGCCACTACGTTGGATACCCTCTCGCCGGCCTTAAGCCGATAGACGACCCGGTACTGCCCTGGTTGCAAAGTCACATAAGGTCCGAAGGTTAGATAGCCAGGTGGATCGGCGGTCGGATCGGCGAGGACGGCCTTTCTCCTCCGCACACATACCTCTGCGTCCAAGGCGTCTGGATCGCTCACCACTTTCCCCGTGCTGTGAGGGAGCTCCTCGGCATCGTACAGAGACGTGGTGTCAAAGGAGGGAAGGATTCCCGTAAGATCCAGGTGCAGAAATTGGCTGTATCTATTCCACAACCTGGCTCCCTGGCCTGTTGTTCTATAGTTATAAGCCAAGTTTGGATTGAGCATCAGTGTCCAGCCGATGACCAGGCTCACCCCCCACAGCAAGAGGCACAGGATCAGAAACAGTCTACTGCGAACAATGGCCAGAGCATAAGCTATGGTCCCCCCTGCCAAGGGCAAGATCGCTACCAGGTAACGGGTAGGCACGGACCACTGGGTCCAGAAACCGAGGGCGGCCACGGATCCATAATGCAACGTGATCGCCAACGGCAGAGGCCAGAGGGCTCGCCTGCGGTGCTGAACGAGCAAGGCGCAGCCCAGCGGGGCAAGCCCATATATCGGAGCATAGAAAAGGAGCCCTGCCTTCTGATCAAATAGCCAACCCACTGCCCCGGTTAATAACTGCTTAGGCAGTCTCCGCAGAAGGGCGGTGTCAAAGCCAGCGCCAGCAAGCGCTCCCGGCGGTGATAGAGTGCCATAGAATTCTATGCTGAAGGCTGCATATCCAATGGCCGATACGATCACGGGCGCGAGGAGCACGACCAACCGGCGGAGAGATGACTTTCTCAAATTGGCCATGGAAACGATGGCCAACAGGGCAGCCGAGAGGACAATGAACCGAATCACTAACCAGGGCAGAACCGCGGCACATAGACCTACCGCAAACCAGGTCTGTGTCTTATCTCTTGAACCCCACAACGCCCATTGCATACCCCATAGTGCAATCAATCCGCCCATTGTCTCAGGATAAATAAGAAAGGCGTACAGCAGTATAGGGGGTGCGAAGGCCACCATCGCCCACGTCAGCAGGGCTGCCGTCCGCAGACGAGTTATCTCGAAGCTGAGAAGAAAAACATTGGCTGCCAGCAGGGCCGCCACCACATTTAGGAAGTAGGTCGCTCCGAGGCGACCACCCAGGGAGTAGAAGGGCGCAAGCAAGAGGGGAAGACCAATGCCGTGCCAGGAATACTCCTTCCCATCCCCTCTCCTGACCGTATGGGCATTTAGGCTGCTGGCGGGATAAAAGTAGGTGTAATCCTTGTTTTGGTAGTTGTTGGCTAAGTCAAAATCGTGGTCAAATGCCAAGCTGTGGGCAATGAGGAGATAATATGGCTCATCTCCTGTCAACTGCCAGTGCCGCACTATCCAGGGCGTGATCGAGGCATATGCTACAAAGGACACGAGAAAGAGGATCAAAGCCATCTGGATAGGGCTCGGACGCTTCAACAGATGGTGTAGAGTTATTGCCTGCCTCCGAAGTTCCATGATCACCTTACCACTTGCACACTTTGAAGCAATATCCTGTCCTGGGGAAGGCGCTCTCCATGGCTGTTGAAGGTGGGCAGTCGCCGCCCCGTGCGCCAATCGTACATCCCAACTTCAATCTGATATTCCCCCGCAGATGCTTCCTGACTTACGGGCAGCACGTAGCTGCCGGGCACGATCTCGCCCGGTGTCCAGCAGCTCGTCGGGTGCTTTCCCCGCTGAGGGTAATTATCCTGCTGGGAGTGAATATGGCCATCGGGGTCTAGTAAGTGTGTGAAGACACTGTAGTCCAGCTCCATCTCGGCGCCAGCTCGCCAGAACAGAATCAACTTCAGGGACCCTCCGGCCTTGATCCGATCGGCGCTTAGCCAGTACCCCAGGAACTCCACCTTATCTCCCAGATTGGCCTCCAGAGGATGCTCGATCAAGAAGGCCGGTTCCCCCTCCGGAGTTACTTCGAAGGGCAGGGTACCTACATCATCGAGCACGCATAGGAAGCCGGGCCAATGTTCGGCCAGTATAACCAATGCCTCGTGCGAACCAGCGCCCCGCTGTATGACCAATACCCCATGTCGCTGAAATATGATGCCGTAGTCCTCCTCTGCCAACCGCTTCACATATTCCTCATATGTTTCGCGGTCTCCCCAGCGTTCGTCAAGCAGGTTGAGGAAGAAAACATCGTCTCTCCAGCCAGGGTCAAGCCATCCAATAATGTGCAGCTCTTCCCGCTGTGAGAGATGAGGCGCGTAAGGATTCGTAGCCACAACTGATGCATCGGAGGGCACATAGGCCAGGGCTTCTCTGACCGTGGAGCGATTCGGAAGCGAATGCCGAATATTGGCGAGCACGTTGGCATGTGTAAAGGGATTATCTATCAAGAAGGCCGCCACTGCCATTGCGATCAGAGTGATCGTTGACCAAACACGGCTCGCGCCCGGAAAGTAACCGATGATTTTGGCCTGATGGGAGCGAAGTAGTTTCCGGCCGCCCCCAATGCCTGCGATGAACAGGACCGGGATGACTGGTGCCGTGTATTGGCAATAAATCTGAAACTGAGCGGGGCAATTACTCAGGAGATTCATAGCGAACAGAGGGACAAATAGGATCAAGGGAGCTGGATCAAGCAGGGGCAGGAATGCCAAAGGGAAGGTCAACTGCAGAAGAGAAAAGAGCCTCCGGCCCTGTAGCATCTTGCCAAGCACCAGGTCCGGATGCAAGAGGGCGTTGCGCACCATGTCCGAAGGGGTTGTCCCCAGCCAGTCATACCAGTGGAATGAGTCAGGCAGATTTCCTCCTCGAAAATGAGGCATCACCAGCAGAGGGACCAGCAATGACCATGTGACACCGATGATCGTCCACGCCAGGCCAAAGCGCCAGCGCTTTCGCTGCAATAGTGCCATCAGTCCCAAGGCTGCAACCGCCAGCCCGAATTGCTCCTTGGCGGAGAGCGACAGCGCCAGACAGAGGCTGGCCCACTCCAGATGCCCACGGTCTTCTAGATCATAGGCCAGCAAAAGTAGCGGTATCCCGATGATCTCGAAATGGAAATCAAATCGTTCGATGAAGCCAATGGCCGGGTAAAGTAGATAAACGAGGCTGAATGTCAAACCCGCTGCATGGCTGTTCAATCGGCGCTGGGCAAGGTTGTACACCGGGATAGCACCCGCAGCGAGCACAAAGGTCTGAAACAAGAGTATAGTGGCTATGGAGGGAGCTAGGCGGTACAGAGCGGCAACAACGACCAGAAGGGGCTGAAAATGGTCCCCCAGCCTGTTAGCCACTTCGATAGACTGAGCAAACCATCGGCCATGGGCGGTATTCCAGATCACCTGCTCATAGATCGCTAAATCAAACCCTGTGGAATTAAACATCTCATGTCGCGCGATCACAAACGCTCCGTATGCAACAACGAATAAACCAACCGCAAGCCACAGCAAACGGCGCGATCGCAACTCCAAACGTCTTAAGGCTGAGTTCAGTAACCGGACCGGCCCTTCGCGCCGCTCTACAATTCTCACCATGAAACCAGATACCAGACACCAAAGCAATGTGACGGTCAGAATCTGCTTTGTTTTGGCATCTTGGAATGCCCATAGACCAGGGATGCCTTCGGGGTAACCCAGAGCTATCCCTAAGCGTAGCCCTGCCAGCACCAGACCCAATACGATCAGCCAGTTAAGATGCCAGCGCCTAAGTGAACTCGTCACAACCTGCAGCCAGCGGTCAACAGATCTCAACCGGAGCCAGGCTTTAGGGAGGATGAGAAGGATGCCTAACAGGAATAGCCCTGCCCATATGGCAAGGGGGTGCACAGCTAGGAGGAGTTCAGGAGGTGCACTCCGATTGTTGCATATCACGAGGGGCAAAAACAGGTGGTAGTGTGCTTCAGTCAAATCTAACCCCCATGCTCGCGTTGGCCCATACCAATTCTTCAGAGTTCACATGCCACACTCTGAAGCGGTATCCTGTCCTCGGAGAATCGCTCCCCACGATTGTTGAACACTGGCAGTCGCTGCCTAATCCACCAGCAGACCGAAATTCCAGAATTCAACACAAGGTTAGAGAAGGTTAACAGTATTGGGATCAGCCAAGGAAACGGCTGCTGATCTCCCACCTGTGGCGGGGACGGAAAACTCCCCCATCCTTAAGCCGTGAGCGGACGGCAAAGGTACAGTAGGGCCGGTGGTAGTCATAGGAGTAGCCGTCCCGTGCGTGCACGGCCACGTCCAGGGTGTAGGTGCCTTCGATAAAGGCGAAGCTGTCGAAGGCTACTCGGACGACCCCCACACCCTCCAGATCATCGGTGGAAAGGCCCTCGATGTCCGTGTTGGTGCCGTAGCAGTAGGTTCCATCGTCCCGATAGATGCCAATGCCGAACACCGGCGCTTCGGCTGGATGGTTAACCCGGTAGCCGATCTCGATGGCAGCGGGCTGGCCGCTCTCAAAGAGGAAGGTCTCCTCCCCGGCGCTATTAAGGAGGCGGACGGAGGTGATCTCAATCTCCCGCGTCCCCCAGCGCTTTTTCACCCCCTCAGCCGGCATCTCTTTGGAAGGCTCTTCGTCGGGGAGCGTCTCTGCCGGCGGAGTCTGTTGAGCAGCCAGGTCGGCTCGCTCCTTCTCGTGGACCCGCATTAGGTAACGATCCACCACCTCCCGGGCCAGCCCCCCGGCCTGAACCTGTCCTTCCTCCAGCCAGATGACCTCGGAGCACAACTCCCGCACCGCACCCAGATCGTGGGAGACGAAGACGATGGTCTTCCCTCGGCGCTTGAATTCTGCGATCCTCTTCAGGCACTTTCGCTGAAATGCGGCGTCTCCCACCGCCAGCACCTCGTCAATGAGCAGGATGTCCGGATCCACGCTGGTGGCAATGGCGAAGCCCAGCCGCATCTGCATCCCAGAGGAGTAGTGCTTCAGAGGCGTGTCAATGAAGCGCCCCAGCTCCGTGAACTCAACGATCTGCTCGAATTTCCCCTCCATCTCCCTCCGGCTCATGCCCAGGATCGAGCCGTTGAGGAAGATGTTCTCCCTGCCCGTGAGGTCAGGGTGGAAGCCCGCCCCCAGCTCGAGCAGCGCCGAGACCTTCCCGTTGACGGCGATCCTGCCGGAGGTGGGCTCTAAGATGCGCGTGATCAGTTTGAGCAGGGTGCTCTTACCCGAACCATTGGGCCCGATGATGCCCAAGGTCTCCCCCCGCTCCATGGCGAAGCTGATGTCCTTCAGGGCCCACAGCTCCTCCCGCGAGGCATTGTTGCGCTTGAGGAAGCTCATCGCCAACTCCTGGAAGGAGCGGGGCCTTTCGTGATGAAGGATAAACCGCTTCGAGACGTTCTCAAATTCTATAGCTGCTGCCATGAATTCCCTCGCACATACCCCTGAATT
>JAYEMR010000142.1:0-7269 GCA_034718215.1 Chloroflexota bacterium | reverse complement strand
ATGATAGATTCGAAGGTTGTCTCGCATCAGCATCTCCTTGGTACAGTTTTACCTTTTCAACCTTATTTTACCATATACCGCGGGCAACCTTCAAGTTCCTAATGTTCAAAGTGATAGGTAGCTAGTTTGATCATCCCAGTTCGTGGTAATAATAGTACGATTCAACTCCTCGATCTCTGCGATCAGGTCGTAGCTGCTTGGACCGCGGCTGAGGATAGGTCTCTCAACTAGCGCGCGAACTCGCTCGGTGAGCCTTCGGCGGTTAAAGCGATTCTCATAATACTGTGCCACGCGGGAGAGTGTTAAGATATTATCTCTTGGATAGTCACCTTCTCGAGCCAGCTCGCGAGCCAGATCACTCCCACTGGGGAGACCCAGTTCGCGTGAGACGCCAGCGCCCAAGAACAGAATACACTCACGTCGTTTGATGGTGCGCATCAAGTCCTCGAAGCGCCGTTGATCTCGCTCATCCCGGAATAGCTTTTCCATTGTCTTCACTCCTATTCGCCAACAAATAACCGTCCAAATGAGAAAGGCACAAATCCACGCCTCCTCAAGTGCGGACTTGTGCCTCTACAATCAGCGGCAGGTGACAGGGGAGGACAACGAGATGGCCCTCCCGCTTGTGAATCGGCCGAGTACCTACAACTGCTACTGCCAACACCTTTGCTTCCTCTGCGCCGAGCCGGAGGTGATAATTGAGTCCAAACCTTGGCCCGGACCTGCCACTGTATTTGGTTGCCCAGACTGATGTAAAATTATAATCATAAGGGTAGAAGGGTGGCGAATCAATTATTCGGGGACGAGCTCGCAGCTTGTCCCTGGTGCGCTAAGGCTACCTTTCTCGCAGTACAACCTCACTTTGACAGCTGAGCGGGCTTGTGATATAATTTTTGTTTGGGCGATTGAGGTCCCACTGCGGGAATTTGCAAACCGATGACATGCTGGCCAGATGACAGTTGAGCCTGGGGGAGCGGGTTAGATTCACACGTGATCTAGCCCCCCTTTTTGTCTGGCAAGCGTCGTAGTATGCTAACAAGGAGGATGATTTATGAGCCAATTAACCGAGATCCGTTGGCACGGTCGGGGTGGCCAGGGAGTGGTCACCGCCGGGGAACTGCTGGCGGAGACTGCTTTGGGTATGGGCCAGTACTTCCAGGCCTTCCCTGATTATGGCCCCGAGCGCATGGGCGCTCCAGTGCGCTCCTTCACCCGCCTCAGCCCCGAACCCATAGACCTTCACTGCCAGATCGAAGCACCGGACATCGTGCTGGTGTTAGATCCCACACTGTTGGAGACGGTGAACGTGGCGGAGGGCCTAAAAGAGGAGGGGAACCTGCTGGTCAATACCACCCAGAGCCCGGCTGAGATCCGAGAGATGCTGGGGCTGAAAAAGGGGCGCGTGTTCACCGTGGATGCCAGTCACATCGCCATTGAGGAGATCGGGCGAGAGATCACCAACACCCCCATGCTCGGTGCGCTGGTCAAGGCCACTGGGATGTTCAAGCTGGAGGCTCTCATAGAGCAGACCAGGCGCCGCTTCACTGGCCGGCTTAGCGAAGAGCTGGTGGAGGCCAACGTCCGAGCTCTCCAACGGGCTGCGAGAGAGGTGCAGGAGGGATAAAAACAGGTCGATGAGTAATAGGTAACGAGTTCCTCGTTGTCTCACTACTCGCTGCTTTATGATTGAATAACAAGGAGGCTCTTTGAAATGAGTCAAGGAACGGAAGGAACAGGTTGGAAGGACATCCCCATAGGAGGGATGATCGTGGAAGCGGGCAACGCGGTTCTTTACAAGACGGGCGATTGGTGTTCCCTTAGACCAACCCTGAATAGGGAGAAGTGCACCGATTGCCTCATCTGCTGGGTATACTGCCCTGACTCTGCCATCCAGGTGGAAGACGAGAAATTCATGGACTTTGACTATGATCACTGCAAAGGCTGTGGTATCTGTGCCGATGTTTGTCCCTTTGACGCTATCGAGATGGTGGAGGAAACGACCGCTGACTGATAGCGGATGGACATCGTCAGCTATCAGCCATTAGCCAATACGGAGGGAAAAATATGAGTGAATTTCGAGCTCTGGACGGCTGCGCGGCAGCCGCCGAGGCTATGCGCCAGATCAACCCTGATGTGATGGCTGCTTACCCTATCACCCCCCAGACGGCGACCGTGCAGACCTTCTCCAACTTCGTCGCTGATGGGCTGGTGGATACGGAGTTTGTCACCGTAGAGAGCGAGCACAGTGCCATGAGTGCCTGTGTGGGAGCCTCGGCCGCGGGAGCGCGAGTGATGACCGCCACTGCGGCCAATGGCCTGGCCCTGATGTGGGAGATCGTCTACATCGCCGCCTCCACACGGCTGCCCATCGTGATGACAGTGGTTAACCGAGCCCTCTCGGCTCCCATCAATATACATTGCGACCACTCTGACTCCATGGGCGCTCGGGATGCAGGCTGGCTCCAGCTCTATTCCGAGAACGCCCAGGAGGCCTACGAGAACCTGATCCAGGCTATACGCATCGCCGAGCACACGGACCTCCTGCTGCCAGTGATGGTATGCCAGGATGGATTTATCACCGGCCATGGCGTGGAGCGGGTGGAGATCTATGATGACAAGAAGGTCCGCGATTTTATAGGCCAGCGCGAACCCCTCAAACCGCTGCTGGATCTGGACAACCCAGTGACCTACGGCCCCCTGGACCTGTACGACTACTACTTCGAGCACAAGCGCCAACAGGTGGAGGCTATGGGCCACGCCAAGGACGTGATCATGGAAGTGGGACGCGAGTTCGGCGGGGAATTTGGGCGCACCTACGGCCTTCTGGAGCCCTACAGGCTGGAGGACGCAGAGGTGGCCATCGTCGTCCTCTCCTCGACGGCTGGTACGGCCAAGGTGACGGTGGACAGGCTGCGCGATGAGGGTCTGAAGGTAGGGCTGCTCAAGCCCCGCGTCTTCCGTCCCTTCCCCGGCCCGGAGATGGTGGAGGCGCTGAAGCACCTCAGTGCCGTCGCCGTCATGGACCGCTCCGTCTCCTTCGGATCTATGAGCGATGTGGGACCACTTTTCTTGGAGTTGGCCGCAGCCTTTCAGATCCATGGCCTCCAGGTGCCTGTGGTGGATTACGTCTACGGCTTGGGTGGGCGGGACATCGCTCCCTCTCAGATCGAGTCCGTGTATCGTGACTTACTGGACATCGCCGAGACAGGCCAGGTGAAGCGAATGGTGACCTACCTTGGAGTGAGGGAATAACAGGGGTGAGCCCACCCTGGGCATCCGCAAGGGGTGTCCCTACAACCCAAATGAAATACACCCGAACAATATCAGCGTCCCGGCGTCCTGGCAATGTGTACCGCTGAGGAGCTTTGACGCTTTGAGACAAGGAGTGAATTAATGGCAACCAGACTGACCTTGAAAGCGCTTTCTCATAAGGAAGACAGGCTATCTTCTGGGCATCGGCTGTGCGCAGGCTGCGCCGAAACCATCATTGTCCGACAGGTCTTACTGGCAATTGACGAGCCGGTGGTGGTCGCTAGCGCTACCGGTTGCTTGGAGGTGGGCACCACGATCTATCCCTACTCCGCCTGGCGGGTGCCCTGGTTCCACAACGCCTTCGAGAACGCAGCCGCTACCATATCCGGAATCGAGGCAGCCTATAAATCGCTAGTCAAGCAGGGCAAGATCGAGGATCAGAATGTGAAATTCTTAGCCTTCGCTGGGGATGGCGGCACCTATGACATCGGCATCCAGTCCCTGTCCGGGGCGGTGGAGCGAGGCCACGACTTCATGTATGTCTGCCTTGACAACGGGGCCTACATGAACACCGGCATTCAGCGCTCCGGCGCCACCCCTTTCGGGGCCCATACCACTACTTCACCTGCGGGAACCGTGATCCCGGGCAAGATGCAGTTCCGAAAACCGCTGACTGAGATCATGGCCGCCCATGACATGCCCTACGCAGCTCAGGCCAACCCCTGGAGATGGCGAGATCTGATGCAGAAGGCACGCAGGGGCGCTGCCGCCGACGGCCCGGCGTTCCTCAACGTGCTAGCCTCTTGCCCACGCGGCTGGCGCCACCCCACCGATCAAACTATCGAGGTCTCTCGCCTGGCGACGGACACCTGCTGGTGGCCGCTGTTCGAGGTGGATCACGGTGAGTGGAAGCTCAGCTACAAGCCTCGGAAGAAGCTGCCCATCACTGATTGGTTAGAATCTCAGGGGCGTTTCCGCCATCTGCTGGAGCCGGGGAACGAGGAGTTAGTGGAGAGGATCCAGGCTGAGGTGGATCGGCGTTGGGAGCGGCTGCTAAAGCAATGCGGGGAAGCGTAGGGCAAAAATAGCCTTCTTTAAGGACATCGAACCGTGGGATCCAAGCGTCCCTCCTGGGATCAGTACTTCATGGGCATTGCCTTTGAGGTGGCCAAGCGCAGCACCTGTCCCCGCGCTCAAGTGGGGGCCATCATCGTCCGAGATAAACGGATCCTGACCACCGGATACAACGGCGCTCCGGCTGGGCTTCCCCACTGTACTGAGGTGGGCTGTCTGATAGTGAATGGCCACTGTGTGCGCACCCTCCACGCCGAGCAGAACGCCATCATCCAGGCTGCCTTGCATGGTGTGTCAATCGCCGGAGGGACGATGTATATCACCCATCAGCCTTGCCTCACCTGCGCCAAGATGATCATAAACGCGGGAATAAAGCGGGTGGTATATGGCGGAGAATATCCGGATGAGTTAGCGGTGAGGTTCTTGAAGCAGGCGGAGGTGGAGCTGGTGCATCTGGAGTATGATGCGGAGACAGGTGGGGAGTAGGTGCGGGGAGGTTTTCAATGGTATGGGGCTTTGTACTGGTCTTTCTCATACCACTAGCCCTGGCCCTCCTCCTCACCCCACTCACTGCGAGGTTGGGCCTGCGACTGGAGATCTTTGATGAGCCGGGTGGGCGACGACAGCATGAGGGGTATGTCTCCCGCCTGGGAGGGGCGGCTCTCTTCGTAGCCTTCATCGTCGGACTGCTGCTAACCTTGCTCCTCCCCTCCCACCTGCTGCCCCCTCGTAAGGACCCGAAGGAGTTGACCCGGCTTACTGGGCTCCTTTTAGGCACCGGCTTCGTCTTCCTCTTCGGCCTTCTGGATGACCGCTTCGAGTTCCCCACCTATCCTCAGTACATCGCCCAGTTTGGCGCGAGCCTCATTGCCATCGCCTCTATCATCCATATCAAGCACGTCAATAATCCCTTCACCAACCAGTTCTTCTTTGGCCCGGAGGGGTTTCCCTGGCCCCTCGTCTGGGCGCTCACCATACTGTGGATCATGGGTATGATCAACACAGCCAATTTCCTGGATGGGCTGGATGGGCTGGCGGCGGGAGTGGGAGCGATCCTCTGTATCATCCTGGCGGTGCACATGGTCCGCCAAGGGCAACTGAGTGTGGCGCTCCTGCCGCTGGCCATGTTGGGAGCTGTACTGGGATTTCTGCCCTACAACTTTCATCCAGCGAAGGTGTTCATGGGCAGCTCAGGCGCCTACACGTTGGGCTTTGCCTTGGGCTCTTTGGGGATCATCGGGGGCGCGAGGGTGGCGACGGTGCTGCTGGCCATGGGGCTGCCCATACTGGATGTGGCCTGGCAGATAATCCGCCGGAGACGTCTAGGTCGACCCATGGGGCGGGGGGATCGGGGGCACCTTCACTTCCGCCTTTACGACTTGGGCTACTCTCAGCGGACGATAGTCCTGGCCTACTATGGCTTCTGCGCCCTCTTCGGCCTGCTGGCCTTCCTGCTTCCCTCCCGGCTGTACAAGCTGATAACTCTGCTGCTCATGAGCCTGACCGTCGGCCCCTTTCTCCTATGGCTTTCGGAGCGATAAGCATCATAGCTGGGATGCAATTATGCCACGGCGCTAAGACGCTGCCGTTAATACTTTACCTTCCACCCAGTGAGGCGCGTTAGCAGTGTCTCCAGCAACAGGATTAATAGGGCAAAGACCACGTCCACTGTCAGGGTAAGAGTGAAGGCCAGGTTGAGGTGGCTGAGCGCGTTCGGTAGGAGGCCCGTCAGTCTAGATCTCAAGGGGGGAACCCAGCCAGTGAAGTACAGGAGCGCTATCAGCCCGCCCAAGAATATGAGCGCCGAGGGCCATGAACGCCGATCGCTGGCGCTGGGGAGCATGGTGTTGGAGATAGCGAAGACGAGGTAGAGCCACAGCCAGAAATCAGGCACGTGGAGCGCTCCCCACAGCTCTGCGATGATGTAATTCGCTTCGCCGCCTTGAAACGCTTTTGCCAGAGCCTCGACATCCAAGGCCCAGCGTCCGATCAGGAGGATGACCAGGCTTCCTCCCACCAGTGGTGCCAGGCCGATGAGCGAGCTGCGGATCGGATCCACCTTGCCCACCCGTATCGAGCCGAGCTCCAGCCGGTCACCTCGTTTGTGGTTCACCCCAATGGTGAACTTCCCTGTGGGCACCCAAAGCAGCTTAGCCATCAGCCAGTGGCTTCCCTCGTGGATCAGCACGCCCGGCAGCAACAGCATAAAATATAGTAGCGAAGCCGCATCTTCGCTGCGGAAGAGAAGCAGAACCATTCCCTGCAAGTGCTGGTTAATCCAGCTCTTCAGGAAGAGCAGGAGCGGGAAAGTCAGAATGAACCAGATTAGCGCGTTCAGATGAGGCATGAGTTTCTGAGGATCTCCGAACCCCCTGAGGGCTTCGACAAGGAGTTTCAATGACAACCGGTTACGTCTACGAGCCTCTGTATCTGGAACATGACTGGCCCGGACACCCGGAAAACGCAGGCCGGCTGGAGGCGATCATGCAGCGGCTGGAATCGGAGAGGATGCTGGAGCGGCTAGCTCACATCCCAGCTCACCCCGCTACGGAGGAGCAGATGACACGTGTGCACTCTCCAGCCTACCTGGAGAGGGTGAAGCGCGTCTCCGAGCGAGGCGGCGGGCACCTGGACCCGGACACCTACGTGGCCTCTGCCTCCTGGGAGGCCGCGCGGTTGGCCGCCGGAGGGCTAATCGGGTTGGTGGAGGCCGTGCTCGATGGCCGGGTGGAGAACGGCTTTGCCCTGATTCGTCCCCCTGGCCATCATGCCCTCTCCGACCGAGGCATGGGCTTCTGCCTGCTCAACAACGTAGCCATAGCCGCCCGCGCCGCGCTGGAGAAGGGGGTAAGACGAGCGCTCATCGTGGACTTCGACGTCCACCACGGCAATGGAACGCAGGAGGCCTTCGAGGAAGAGCCGAGTGTCTGCTATTTCTCCACC
>JAYEMR010000141.1:0-7647 GCA_034718215.1 Chloroflexota bacterium | reverse complement strand
GACGGAGATACTCGCCAGTTGATTGAGGGGGGTGGAAGTGCCGTAGTATTCCACCTCCAATCGCTCCACCAGAGCTGGGGAAGCTCGACCGGTACGGAGCACGCGCAGGCTATCGCTCAAAGCCTTGACCGGGCCTTCCATCCTAGCGTCTGTCTCCTGCAATAACTCCTCAATCATGATCCGCCTCCTATCTACGAGGTGATGATGCTGCCGATCTTCTCCCCCACTACCGCCCTCTCCAAGCTGTGGGGTTCCCACAGGTCAACGACCAGGATCGGCAGATCGTTGTCCATGCACAGGGTGATAGCAGTGCCATCCATCACCTTCACCTGCATATTGAGGGCCTTAATGTAGCTCAGCTTATCGAAGCGTTCAGCCTGGGGGTTGAGATGGGGATCCTTGGAGTAGACCCCATCCACCTTGGTGGCCTTGATCAGGATATCAGCGCTGATCTCCATGGCCCGCAGCGCGGCGGCGGTATCGGTAGTGAAGTAGGGATTGCCCGTCCCAGCGCCGATGATGACCACGTATCCTTTGTCCAGCTGATGGATGGCTCTGAGCCGGATATAAGGCTCAGCGATAGTCTTCATCTCGATGGCTGTGTGGACTCGAACTGTGACCCCAGCGCGCTCCAAGGCATCGCGCAGAGCCAGGGAGTTCATCACCGTGGCCAGCATGCCCATCTGGTCGGCTGTGGCCCGATCCATGCCATGGGCCAAGCCATCTGTGCCTCGCCAGATGTTCCCAGCCCCGATGACTATGGCCACCTGGACCTCATGTTTCAACACATTCCCGATCTTGGCCGCCACTTTTTCGGCCCGCTGAGGATCAATGCCATATCCCTCTGGCCCTGCCAAGGCTTCTCCCCCCAGCTTCAGCAAAACGCGTTGATAAGCTGCTTGCGCCATTTCTCCCAAGTTCGTGGAGCGTCGAGCGTGGAGTGAAAGTCTTTCCTGCCTGCGCACCTGTACCCGATCACCTGTGCCCAATCACCTGTGCCTGATCAGGTGCGGGCAGGCACGGGCAGACAGGCGCTTGACGCTGCACGCTTCCCGCTCCACGGCTTTTACTCCTCTCCTATTTCAAAGCGGGCGAACCGCTTTATCGCGATATTCTCCCCTGCGGATGCGATCTTCTGAGCGATCACGTCCTTCACCTTCATGTCATCGTTTCGGATGAAGGGCTGCTCCAGCAGGCATACCTCCTCGTAGAACTTGTTCAGCCGTCCCTCAATGATGCGCTCGATCACGTGAGGAGGCTTGCCCTCTCGCTCAGCTTGGGCGCGATAGATAGCTCGCTCTTGCTCCACAACATCTGGCGGCACGTCCTCGCGGCTGATGTACTTTGGTCCATATCCCACCACCTGCATAGCCAGATCATGAGCAAGCTGGCCGAAATCTGGGGTGCGGGCTACGAAGTCCGTCTCACAGTCCAACTCTACCAGCGCTCCGATCCGGTTCCCAGTGTGGATGTAGGCCTCAACCAATCCCTCCCTTGTCTCCTGTCCCGATTGTTTCTTGGCCGCTGCCAAGCCCTGCTTGCGGAGGATCTCTATCGCCTTATCCATATCCCCATTCGCCTCCTGCAGGGCCTTTTTGCAGTCGAGGATGCCTACACCGGTCGCCTCACGCAGTTCCTTCACCAAATCTATCGAAATAACCAATTTCCTTTTCCTCTCCCTCTTCTATTGCACGAATCTCCTCAGAAAGTCCCGGGCGGTATCCAGGCATATCGCCATCGCCCCGCTCCTGAGCGCCTGAAGCCACTGTGTCACCCGGACAGGGTCAACGTCCAATCCCAGGGATGGCCTTCTTCGTCTTGACCTGGAGGTGAGGCGAAGCGGAGTGTCTCGCCCTCAGGGGGCGATGTGGCCGGCTGAAGCTCGCCTGTCCTGGGATCGTACCATTGGTATTGTAATCCCTGTCTACCGGCAGGTCAAGTTCGACCCTGCCGCCCACCGGCAGATACACTGCCACGACGTCGCAGTCCTCCGAGGACAGCGCCAGGGGGCGGTGGCCCGACTCCCGGTCGCTCGGGACGACGACGGTTGACGCGGGCTGCATCCGATGGAAGGGCACCACCTCGATGAAGAAGCGGCGCAGGTGCAGCAGGTAGGCCAGCCCCGGCTGATCCTGGTCAAGGTTCATCCACGGCCCCCACGAGTTCTCGAAGCCGTGGATCACGCCCAACGCGCAGAACGTGCCGCGCCAGGCCCCGCGTCGAGTGTGTTCCGCGTCGCAGAACGCATGGCCGGGGATGTTGAGCGACAGGTCTGGGTTGCGCTCGTAGCCGTACTCAGCGAAGACGGCCGAGCCGTTCCAATCTTTCAGGCTCTCCTGGATCCAATCCTCGATGCCGGCCGCCAGCCAGCCGTCATCCTCGCCACGCGTGCCCCAAGCCTGGTACATCACGGAGTCAATGGCTTCCGGATCGGCGGCGAAGCGCTCGGCGAAGGGAGGTACGCGAGGGCCGTTGTGCACTGAGACGATGTGGCCATGCTGGCCCATCTCCTCCAACAAACCCAGCAGGGCCTGCAGTTCGTCCTCGGCAGCGTCCGAGAGAAAGAGCGCCACCTCCAGCGGCGCGCCCAGCGCCTGACCCTCGGCCGCGGCCCGGCGCAGTGCCGCCCCGCAGCCGGGCCGGGAGAGGTGCAGATCCACGCGCAAGTGAGCCAGGTTCAGCGCCTCCAGGCGTGTCAGATCTCGCCCACTCAATGGATGGCCATTGCTGGCCGTGCCCAACCCGCTGCGGTGCTTACTCCTCCATTACCAAATCCAAATCCTCCTCCACTTCATCGAACTCCAGTTCGCCGGAGCGAAGCTTAGCCAACGTCGCCTCACCGAGATAGCGGGCCTCCTCTTCCTCGAGCTCCCATTCCTCCTCTTCCTCGGCCTCCAGTGAAGCGCGTATTTGCTGGCCCTCGATCACCGCATCGGCTATGGAATTAGTGATCAGATTAATGGTCCGGATAGCATCGTCGTTGGCAGGGATGACATAGTCAATAAGACGGGGGTCGCAGTTGGTATCCACTACAGCGACAATGGGAATATCTTTTATATTCGCCTCCCGGACAGCGATATCCTCTTGAGAGACATCAATCACGAAGAGCAGATCGGGCAACCGCTTCATGTCCTTGATACCGCCCAGGGAGTAGTTCAACTTCTCGATCATTCGCCGTAGCTCGGCTGCCTCCTTCTTGGGTAGTACATCAAGCTCACCTCGATCTCGGCGCTCCTCCAACTCATGAAGGTGATTCACACGTTGGTGGATAGTCTGCCAATTGGTGAGTGTACCACCCAGCCATCTCTTATTGACATAGGGCATGCTGCAGCGCTCCGCTTGGGCTTGGATGATATCCTTGGCCTGACGTTTAGTGCCCAAGAAGAGGAGAGTCCCCCCCTCACTGACCACATCACGCACTACCTCGCACGCCTCTT
Source organism: Chloroflexota bacterium (assembly GCA_034718215.1). Lineage (GTDB taxonomy): Bacteria > Chloroflexota > Anaerolineae > JAYEMR01 > JAYEMR01 > JAYEMR01. The sequence continues at coordinate 4,210 of JAYEMR010000141.1, read as the reverse complement.
CCAGGCGGGCCATTGTCTGTTGCAAGTCAATGATATGGATGCCCTTCCGAGCGGTGAATATGAAAGGTTTCATGTTAGGATGCCATCGGCCGGTGCGATGGCCAAAATGTGCCCCTGTCTCCAGGAGCTGTTTCATGCTTATTGTTGCCATAAAAATCTCCTTTAATCGCGTTTTTGGCTTCTGTATCCCTCTCTCACCAGCCTCCTCTGGCCAGGGCTGCTGAAGGAGGGATATATCGAGCCACCCTTCGGTCAAGTAACTGATCCCAACCCTGCCTTAAGTATGCTAAGCTGTCGTGTACACTGGAGGATCAGTGGACGAGGACCTTGAAAGCCCTACAAGGGGCCGACCTCTCGGCTCAGATAAGGGCAGCTCAAGCAGACAAGGAACCTAGCAAGACATCGGAGATCTAGATACAGCCGGCTCTGCTGAAAAAAGGAGAGCACTGAGGAACGAAATGAGCATATGCTGTGGTTGCGGGAAGCACAACCACAGCATACAGCCCTTTTCCCCCACTGAAACTTTTTTCAGTGGACCCAACACTTCGATGGGCCGCAGCATATGCAGGTAGGCAGTACAAAGTCTCCTACTACTTGCTACAGGACTCTAATGCGGTCTAAGGCAATTGCTAAGATACCGGGCGAATTCCTCATCAAGAGGTTCTGAGAGGACACGTATCTTCCCATCACTCTCGCTGATCCTCATTACCGGCTCTCTGATCGTCTTCCCCCCGATACCTAGAAAGCCGCCCTCCTTATGTTCCCTATAGATCAGGAGCTCATCGCCCTGTAAATCTGAGCCGCACCCCTCATCCCGGAGATATCCCTCAATCTCCGTCTGGAATTGCGCGAGCGTACCGCGACTGGCCCATCTGCTAATTTTCTCTAGAATTTCTTCCATGATCCCTCCATCCTGGATAGCTTGATAGGTTAGACGGAAATACCTTGTTTCGCCTTTTAAGTATATCCCATTTCCCCTCCACTGTCAAGCGTAGGGGGAGAAGGGCAGCTGCCCTTCGCGATAGAGACGCCATGTGGGGCAAAAGATGAACGTGCTGTTTGCACTGGATAGTTTCTATGGTAGAATAATTTGGGTGTGTTTCAAATAGGTTAGGGGTGGGCCTTGCGCCCACCCTGGGCACCCGCAAGGGGTGCTTCTACAACCCAAATGAAATACACCCGAATGATTTTCTGCAAACATAAGGATGAACCGCCGAGGTACTCCCGAGCACCGCCGATGCTCAACGAGGAAACCGTTAACGCCGATTTTCTTATGCAACGAGAGGAGTCGAAAGCGATGTCATCCGTTAAGATTGAACCGGTCACCACGCCACACGATCGGCGAGCCTTCATCAAGTTCCCCTGGCGCGTCTACCAGGACGACCCCAATTGGGTTCCCCCATTGATCTCCCAACAGCTTGAATATCTCGATCCCGCTACCGGCCCCTTCTACGAGCACGGCGACGCGGCTCTCTTCCTGGCCCGTCGGGGCCGGGAGATTGTGGGCACCATCGCGGCCTTTGTGAACCACCGCCTCGTCAAGCACCTGGGGAAGCCGCAGGGCGGCTTCGGGTTCTTCGAGGTCATCGAGGATTACGCCGTGGCCGAGGAGCTGCTCGATACGGCCTGTGAATGGGTGCGGGAGCGTGATATGACCCAGGTGCGCGGCCCGACCAACTTCACCGATAACGAGCGGCCAGGTGTGCTGATTGAGGGCGCCGATTGCCCACCGGTGATGTTGGAAGCGCATACGCCACCGTACTACAAGGATTTTCTAGAGCGATACGGGATGGAGAAGGACCACGATCTCTTCGCCTGGCGCGCTTTTCGTTCGCAGGTTGGCGAGGAGTTGAGGAACGCACCTCCGGAACTCTTTCGGGTCGCCGATGTGGCGCGGCAAGCGGCCCACGTCACCATCCGGAAGGTTCGCATGGAGCACTGGGACGAGGAGATCTCCACCGCGCGCTATCTTTTCAACGCCACCCTGGACCATCTCCCCAACCACGTGCCGCTGACGGAGACCGAGTTCCGCCGCCTTGCGAACCAGATCCGTCCCTTCCTGGATCCAGACCTGGCGCTGTTCGCTGAGGCGGACGGCAAATCGGTCGGTTTCTGCGCCGCCTTCCCAGACATCAACCGCGCACTGATCCACATCAATGGCCGACTCTTTCCCCTGGGCTGGCTCAAGCTGAGATATTACATTCCGAGGACCGAGGTGGTCACCTTCAAACTGATGGGCATCCTGCAGGAGTATCGCCGCCGAGGTATCGACGCCCTGCTCTACGTGGAGGCCGTCAAAGCGTTCTATGAGAAGGGCTATGAGTGGCTGGACGGCTCCCTCACCTCTGAGACCAACCCTGTGATCAACCTGGTCGCCTATCGGCTGGGGGCGGAGCGCTACAAGCACTATCGGATATATCGGATGGAGCTGTAAGGGGGACGCCATGCTGAACACGAAGATGACAATGGCGGAGGCTTTACGCCAGGTGGCTGATTCAGGCCCGGATCAGGAGGCCCTGGTGTGCGATGATGTGCGGGTCACCTACGGCCGACTGTCGGCGCGAGTCGAGGCACTGGCGCGGAATCTTCACGAACTTGGGCTGAGCAGAGAGGACAAGGCCGTCGCCCTTCTGCCGCCAGGTCCTGAATTCGTGTACCTGTTCTTCGCCGTGGCCCGGCTGGGCGCGGTGATCGTCCCCCTCAATCCACAACTGCGCCCACGACGGCTGAGCGGGGTGCTGCGCGACGCAGAACCCGTGCTGCTGGTGGCCTCCCGGTCCATCGAGGATGGGGTCCTCCGCCGGGCCACCAGCCTGCGCCACGTCATCCTCGTCGGCGAAGCGGTGGAGGAGGGAGAGGAGCCATCCCTGGCGGACCTGATGATATCGCCTGCCTCGAGCGCAGTCGAGAGAAGCAAAGCCGAGGGGCCTGCCTTGAATGGGATCGACGCCTCGCCCGACGACCTCCTGGCCCTGCTCTACACCTCGGGCACGACGGGTATGCCGAAGGGAGCTATGCACAGCCACCGCAGCCTGATCGCGCCGGTGGCAGCGACGCTCAAGGTGCGTGAGCTGTGGAAGCGGCCCAGCTTCAAGATGCTCGGTCAGCAGATCAAGGCCCTGGCGCGCTACCGAGAGCGGCTGCTGCGCGCCGCCGGCGGGCCCCAGACCCTTCTATCCACCACCGGGTGGCACACCATCACCGGGCTGGAGGTCATGCTTCAGGCGCTTCTGATGGGCGACCGGCTGGTGGTGATGCCGCACTTCCATCCCCGCAGGGCGCTGGAACTGGTGGAGCGGGAACAGGTGACCGTCCTGGTGGCTGTGCCGATGGCCTACCAGGTGATGCTGAGGTTGGAGGGATTTGACGACTACGACACCTCCTCCCTGATCGTCTGCGGGACCGGCGCCGCGCCGTGCCCCCCGCACCTGGCACGGGAGATCGAGGATCGCTTCGGCTGCGCCGCCTACATCGGCTTCGGCGCGACGGAGACCGGCGGCGGCATCGCCGTCAGCAGCCTGGCCGATTCCGACGAACGACGGACTGAGACGGTGGGCCGCCCCCTGTTGGAGACGGAGGTCAAGATCGTGGACGAGCAGGGGTGCGAGCTCCCGCCGGGCCAGGTGGGGGAACTGGTCTGCCGCAGCGACGGGGTGATGATGGGCTACTACCAAGCCCCGGAGATGACCGCCGAGGTGATGGACGAGGAGGGCTGGTACCACACCGGCGATCTGGCGGTGATGGACGAGGATGGCTACCTGCGCATCGTGGGGCGCAAGAAGGATATGATCATCCGGGGCGGGCAGAACATCTACCCGGTCGAGATCGAGGACCATCTGACCGCCCATCCCAGTATACGAGAGGCAGCGGTGGTGGGCGTGCCCTCGGCCGTGGGCGGGGAGAGCGCGTGGGCCTTCGTCATCCTCGAAGAAGGGGCAGCAATGACTCCCCATGAGGTTAAGAGCTACTGTCGGAAAGCACTGGAACCTTACAAGATCCCGGGTGAGGTGCGCTTCGTGGCCGACTTCCCTCGATCGGAGGCAGGCGAGCCCCAGAAGTTCAAGCTACGCACCAAGGCGCTACGAGAAGAAAGGGGAAATCAGCACAATGACGGAAACATCGGGCGAGAATCCGATACCTTTTGAAACTTTCAGAGACATCATCGCCAAAGAGCTTCAGGTGGAGAAGGATAAGGTTGTCCGCGAGGCCT
>JAYEMR010000140.1:22248-34785 GCA_034718215.1 Chloroflexota bacterium | reverse complement strand
TCCGGTTCCTCCCCCTGCATCTTGATCTCCCCCCGGATGAAACCCCCCTCATCCAGCAGGAAGGATTTCACGGAGATATCTCCCCAAACTTGGCCAGTGCTCAGTACCTCCACTCGGTTGGCGCTGACGTCGCCCTTGATGATGCCGGCGACTGAGACGTTGTGAGCGCTGACGTCGGCCACGATCCGGGCCTTCTCTCCCACTGTCAGATTGCCCGCCGTCTCCAACGAGCCCTCCAGCACCCCTTCGATCTGTACCCCTCCATCGCTCTTGAGTTCGCCTACGAAGTTGGCCGTTGGGCCAATGAGCGTCTCAATACCTTCTGGAGTAGTTTTCTCTCTACCTCGTCCAAACATTCTCCCTCCTCTCACAGCGTTTTGGAAACGCTTAATGCCGGAAATGGCGCATACCAGTGAAGACCATCGGCACGCCGGCCTCATCGGTGGCGGCGATCACCTCCTCGTCGCGGATGGAGCCGCCGGGCTGGATAATGGCCGCCGCGCCAGTCTCAATGGCGGCGATCACCCCATCGGCGGCGGGAAACATGGCATCGGAAGCCAGCACCGCGCCCTGGGCGCGCTTCCCCGCCTTGCGCGCGGCGATGAGCGTGGAGTCAAAACGGCTCATCTGTCCGGCCCCGACTCCCACCGCTGCGGTGCCCTTCACCAGCACGATGGCGTTGGATTTGGTGTACTTGGCCACCCGGTCGGCGAAGGCCAGGCTGCGCAGCTGCTCCGAGGTGGGTCGGGCCTTGGTGACCACCTGATACTCAGCTGGAGGCACAGCGGCTCGATCAGCCTGCTGCACCAGCGCACCGCCGGGCACAGCGTGCACTATCCTTGAGCGAAAACGTGATTCAGGGGCGAAATCCCTGAGCCGCATGATCCGCAGGTTGCGCTTGGTCTTCAGGGTCTCCAGCGCCTGCGGTTCGTAGTCGGGGGCGATGATGGCCTCAATAAAAGCGGCCAGCACAACCACTTCTTCGTCGCCTGATTCAGAGCGATATCGAGGCACGACCCTTGTGCGCAGGTATTCTCTTGAAGTCAGCCGCCGAGCGAACTCCTCCGTCACGGTGCGGTTGACTCCTATCACTGATCCGTAGGCGGACATGGGATCGCAGGACCAGGCACCCTCCAGAGCCTGCAGGATGTCAGGTGCGGAGGCGATGCCGCAGGGGCTATTGTGCTTGATCATGGCTACCGTCGGATCCTCGAACTCGCGGGCCATCTCCAGAGCCGCTGCCAGATCGCGGATGTTGTTGTACGACAACTCCCGCCCGTGCAGCTGCTCCGCTCCCGCCAGACCAGGCTCCACCGCCTGCTTCAGACGGTAGAAGGCGCCTCGCTGATGCGGGTTCTCGCCGTAGCGCAGCCCCTGAATCTTTGTGAGCTCCAGATGAATGGTCTCCGGCAGCACCTCATCCTCACCGAAGGCTCGCCCCAACCAGCGCTGGATAACAGCATCGTAATGAGCTGTATGTCGGAAGGCCTTCAACGCCAGCTTGCGTCGTGTTTCCAGCCCGATCTGGTCATCGGTTTTCAGTTCCTCAATCAAGGCTTTGTAGTCTGCCGGATCGCACACCACGGCCACGCTCTCGAAGTTCTTGGCCGCCGCCCGCAGCAGTGCCACCCCGCCGATGTCAATCTGCTCCACAGCCTCCTCCAGGGTCACATCGGACCGAGCGACGGTGGCCTCAAAGGGGTAAAGGTTGCAGACAACCAGATCGAGAGGAGTGATCTCCAACTTTTCCAATTCGGCCAGCTGTTCAGGGGTGCGGCGGGCCAGGATCCCCCCATGGACTGCGGGATGCAGGGTCTTCACTCGCCCGCCGAGGATCTCGGGAAAGCCGGTCACATCCGAGACCTCGACCACAGGCACATCCGACTCTCGCAGAGCTCGAGCTGTACCTCCGGTGGACAGGATCTCAAAGCCGGCCTCGACCACTGCTTGGGCAAGTTCCACAACGCCGGTTTTGTCGGCTACGCTGAAAATCGCTCTTCTCACTCACTCCTCCTTCCAAAGCATCCGATAGAAGCAGCTGTACGCTCCCGTGTGGCAGGCTGGTCCAGCTGGCTCGACCTGAACCAGCAGCGTGTCGGCGTCGCAGTCGTAGCGGACCTCGACTATGCGCTGGGTGTTGCCCGATGTCTCCCCTTTGTGCCACAGCTCCTGGCGGCTGCGGCTCCAAAAGACCGTCTCGCCGATATCCAGGCTCATGCGCAGTGATTCAGGGCTCATGTAGGCCAGCATCAGCACCGCCTGGGTGTTCACATCCTGGACGATGGCGGGGATGAGCTCTCGTTCATCCCATGTAAGCTCAGGCAGAGCCTGCTCGTCCGACTTTGTATTTGAGGAGGGCCGCACCATCACCCCTCGCTCCCGAAGATAATCCCGTACCTGGGCGATGGTGAGTTGACCAAAGTGGAAAACTGAGGCGGCCAGAGCCGCGTCGGCCCCGCCCTCAGTCAGCACCTCATAGAAGTGCTCCAACTTGCCCGCGCCGCCGGAGGCGATAACTGGGATGGAGACCGCTTCGGCCACCGCTCTGGTGAGAGGAATGTCATAGCCGTCCTGAGTTCCGTCGCGGTCCATGCTGGTCAGCAGGATCTCACCCGCACCGCGTCGTTCCACCTCCTGGGCCCACTCTACGGCCTCTAGTCCTGTGGGCACTCGGCCGCCGTCAATGTACACCTGCCACCGGTCCCCTTCCCACTTGGGGTCAATGGCCATCACGATGCACTGGCTGCCGAAGCGCTCCGCGGCCTCGGTGATCAGCTCTGGGGTGCGCACTGCGGCGGAGTTGATGGAGATCTTGTCCACCCCGGCCTTGAGGATAGCCCGGATGTCCTCCATGGTGCGCAGGCCGCCGCCCACAGTGAAGGGGATGGACACGTGGTCCGCCACGCTCCGTACCATGTCCATCACGATGTCGCGCTGCTCGTAAGAGGCGGTGATGTCCAGGAACACCAACTCATCGGCCTGCTCCGCGTCGTACACCATGGCCTGCTCCACTGGGTCACCGGCGTCACGCAGATCGACGAAGTTGACCCCCTTCACCACGCGGCCATTTAGAACGTCCAGACAGGGAATGATTCTTTTCGCTACCATAGATTTTCCTCCTCCATTTGTTTGTGATCAAAAAGGGTCACGCCAGAGCGATGCAGGCCGCCCCCAGGCAGACCAACGCCGAGCCCGCCATCCGCTGCCGTCCATATGGCTCCTTCAGCAGTCGTGTGCCCAGCAAAGTGCCAAAGACAATGCTCAGATTGCGTAACGCGATAATATAGCTGACCGGGGACATGGTCATAGCCCACAGGATGAGCAGATAGGAGGAAAAGCAGAGCACGCCCACGCTGGTTACGTTTCGCCAGTTTTCATGCCATTCATCCCTCACTCGCCCCCAGCCGCGTCGGCCGATCAGCGGGGTGGAGAAGGCAGCAGAGGCGGTAAACATCAGATAGACGTAGATGGAGGGCGGTACGTACCCGACGGCTACCTTGTCAACCAGCGAGTAGCTGGCTACACACACGCCGGTCAGGGCTGCATACCCTCCGCCAGGCGTGCCCAGGGATCGCAGGGGCATCAAAGCGTCGCTGACTCGGAAGGAGCGAAGGTATAGGATGTAAACCCCCGCCACGATCAACAGCACGCCCAGCAGCCCCAGCCAGCTCGGCCGCTCGTCCAGGAAGAGGGTGGCGAAGACGAGAACCAGCAGCGCTCCCAAGCCGCGCGACAGCGGATAGGCTAGCGACAGGTCGCTGTTGTCATAAGCGGCGGTGAGGACCCAGAAGTACAGGGCGTCTATCAAGCCCGTCGCGGCTACAAAAAGCCACGTGATGGACGGTAGGTTCAACGATGGGAGCTGCCACAGGACCACCGGCAGGTAGATGATGCCACCCGTCCACCTGAACAGCCAGGAGAACACGAGTTTGTTCCCGCTGCACTTAGTGAGATAGTTCCATCCAGCGTGTATGAGGGCGGAGACGATGACCAGCGTTAGTCCAAAGGGGGGCATGTCTATTTCTGCCCCACCAGCGCCAGCGCATCGGGCAGGGCTATGGCCCCTGTGTACAGCGCCTGGCCAATGATCACACCCTCCACGCCGCAGGGTTCGAGCCCCCGCAGGACGCGTATGTCCTCCAGCGAGGCCACACCGCCGGAGGCGATGACCCCCAGCCCTGCCCCCTCAGCCAGGCGGCGCGTCGCTTCCACGTTGACGCCGGTGAGCATCCCGTCGCGGGCGATGTCGGTGTACACCACTCGCCGCACGCCCAGCGCGCCCATCTCTCGTGCCAGCTCCAGTGCGCTGACTTGGGATACCTCCCGCCAGCCGCGCACAGCCACCTTTCCCTCGCGGGCGTCAATGCCCACCACGATCCGCTCAGGGCCGAACCTCTCGATGGCCTGGGCGACGACCTGCGGCCGGCGCAGGGCCACGGTCCCCAGGATCACCCGCGTCATGCCCAGCTTCAGCGCCTCCTTGATGTTGGACAAGGTGCGCAATCCTCCGCCGAGCTGAAGCGGAATGTCCACCGCGGCAGCGATCTGGCCTGCGATGCGGAGGTTGGGCGAGCTGAACTCACCTGTGCTGGAAGCAAATGCTCCGTCGAGATTTACCACGTGCAGCCACTCAGCGCCCTGAGCAGCCCAGTGGCGGGCCACGGCTACGGGGTCGTCGGAGTAGCGAGTCTCGGCCTCAAGCCGCCCCTGCTTGAGCCTGACGCAGCGGCCTTGACGGAGGTCAATGGCGGGAAAGATGATCATGGGGTCTCTCAGTCAGATGCTATAAGGCGGGCGAAGTTGGCCAGGATCTGTAGTCCCACCCGCTGGCTCTTCTCTGGATGGAACTGAATTCCGAAGACATTCTTGCTCCCCCTTCAGTCGGGCCATGATGAAATTGTCCACAAACCGTCCATTGCGGAAGGCCGCCTGACACTTGCGTCTCTCGACCTCGAAGCCGAACTTACGATACAAACTCAGGGCCGCCTCGTTGTCCACCATCACCTCTAACTCCAATCGCCGGAGGTTGAGCCAGTTGTCGGCCAGTCCAAGATGGCCTTCCATCAGCGCTGTGCCTATGCCCCGCTCCTGATAATCGTCGTGAGCGTGCACCGATCTTCTCCTCACCCTTCCTACCTTTGCTCTCCAAGTCCCCTTGTGCTATAATCGGATTACTCATGAAGCTAAGCAATGCCCCAGAGGAGAAAGTTCATGGCTGCTGACAAAGTACTGACTATCCAAGTTCCGCCCGAATTGGCGGAGAAGATGCCACCGACTCAAATAGAGCGTCGGGAGATCATCCACCTCGGGCTGGTCCAATGGCGTGTCAAGAAGGCTCTTGAGGAGTACCGCCAGGGTGACTGCAGCTTGGCTTACGCCGCCAAACGGGCTGGGATCTCCACCCGCGAAATGGTCCCCTTCGCCTATGCATACGGCCTAGAGCCCCGCTTTGATGAAAAGCTCCTGCAAGGTGACCTCACCCTGAAACAAGCCGCTCAGTTATGAAGCCTCGATGCGAACCCGCAGCCAGAGTAGTGGTCAGCAACGCTGGTCCTCTCATTGCCCTACCGTCTACCACGAGACGGTAATAGAGGGGCTAGAGCTGGGAGCTCCTGATGCCATTCTTATCCAGCGATTTCACGAACGAGGACTTCTAGAGATAAAGCCCTTGGAAGCCCAATTGTCTCCTCTTCCCTCTCTGCTCAAGAAGATACACCCAGCCGAATACGAGAGCATCCAGCTCGCTCTTCAGCTCAAAGCCAATCTGCTCCTGTTGGATGATTGGGATGCACGCCAGGTAGCTGAGGCGAATTTCCAGGCATTGAGGGCAGGGATCGTCATTAGAGGCACGTTGGGAATAATTATCACTGCTCATCGGGAGCACATCATAACCACCGCCCAGGCTATAGAGCTTCTTGAGGCCATCAAGTTTCGCCGTGACATCTGGATAAGCGCCAGACTCTGCGATCACGTGATACGGGCATTGCAGAGCGTAGGTACCAGGCCGACGGTTCTCTAGCATTTCTACCCCTTCCCTCAGCCCGTCAACGTGCCTTTCGTAGAAGGTACACCTTCGCGGTGGGGATCGAGAGCCGCCGCCGCTCGCAGCGCCTGCCCCAATGCTTTGAACAGCGCCTCGGCCTTGTGGTGGTCGTCGCGACCGTAGAAGACGCGGGCGTGGAGATTGAACCTCCCATGGATGGCTAAGGTCTCCAGGAAGTGCTGGATGAGGGAGGTACCCAGCGCGCCAACGCGGGGGGTGTCGAAATCAGCACGGATCACGGTGTAGGGACGCCCGCTGAGGTCAACCACGACCAGGGCCAATGCCTCGTCCATGGGCACAAAGGCGTGGCCGGTGCGGACGATGCCCGCCCGGTCGCCCAGTGCCTCATCCAATGCCCGCCCCAGGCAGAGGGCCACGTCCTCGACGGTGTGATGCTCATCCACATCCAGGTCGCCGGAGGCCTGTACGGTGAGGTCGAACAAGCCGTGCAATGCCAGGTGAGCCAACATGTGATCCAGGAAGCCGATGCCCGTAGCGATCTCATGTTGGCCTTCTCCATCCACATCAAGACGAAGATGAATCTCCGTCTCCCTCGTCTTGCGCTCAATTTTAGCCTGTCTTCTCCCCATCTACCTCACCTCCCATCTTCCGGTGGAACCTCCTTGAGTCGCAGGCCGGCTAAGAAATCACGCAGATGTACTAGGGCATTTCAGGCGTTGGATCTGTAAGTCCTAGGGCGGCGGCGAAGGAAGGCGGGTATGTCCAACTCCTCCTCTCGGGCTTCAGCGCTTACCGGAGCTGAAACCGGCTCGACAGAAGAGGTGGTGATCATTCGCCGATCAGTCGAGGCCTCGAAGCCGGTGGCGATGACTGTGATCTTGATCCGTCCCTCCATCTCAGGATCAATCACCGCCCCAAAGATGACATTCACCTCCGGATGTGCCGTCTGACGGATAATTTCCGCCGCCTCATTCACCTCGAAGAGGCTCATGTCCGGCCCACCCGTCACGTTGAACAGTATTCCTTGCGCTCCTTCGATGCTCACATCCAGCAAGGAGTTGGTAGTGGCCCGCTGCGCCGCCTCCACTGCCCGATCCTCCCCTGAACCATGTCCTATGGCCATCAACGCCGCACCCCCCTCCGCCATGATGGAGCGCACGTCGTTGAAGTCCAGGTTGATGAGGCCGGGGACAGTGATCAACTCAGAGATGCCCTGGATTCCCTGACGCAGCACATCATCTGCCTCTCGGAAGGCGTCCTGCACCGATAGCTTACGATCCACTACCTCCAACAGCCTATCGTTGGGGATCACGATGAGGGTATCCACCTCCTCTTTCAAGCACTCGATCCCCTTCTCCGCCACTTGATGGCGCTTAGCACCTTCAAAGCTGAAGGGCATAGTGACCACGCCGATGGTCAGCGCCCCCACACTCTTCGCCGCCTGAGCGATGATAGGCGTAGCGCCGGTCCCTGTCCCGCCGCCAATGCCAGCGGTGAGAAATATCATGTCCGAGGCCTCAAGCACCTCCGTCACGGCATCTAGCGATTCCTCAGCCGCCTGTCGGCCGATCTCCGGGTCGCCGCCCGATCCCAGACCCCGTGTCAGCTTCTCACCGAGCTGGATGCGCTGCGGTGCATCGGACAGCATCAACGCCTGAGCATCGGTGTTGATAGCGATGAAATCCACTCCACCGATCCCCTCTTCGATCATGCGGTTGACGGCATTGGATCCCCCACCCCCTACACCTACTACTTTGATCCTGGAAAAGTTGGTAGATTCCGGTACGTAATCCATGTCCAAGGTCCTCCTCTCATGAAGGTCAATAAGTCAACGAGTAACGAGTCAGCCGGGCAGGAAAGCGCGCAGCCACTGCATGATCCGCTGCCAGGTGTTGGGCCTTTCGGACTCGGAGACATCCATCCGGGGGTGATGCATGCCCCACATCAGCAGCCCCACGCTGGTGGCGAAGGCTGGGCCTTCTATCGAATCGATCAGACCATGTATATCGTGGGCCCGCCCCACCCGGATGGGCAACTGCACCACCTCTCTTCCCAGAGCTTCAATCCCTTCCAAGCCCCCTGTCCCTCCGCAGAGAACTAAGCCGGCGGGCATCAGCTCGCTGTAGCCGGAGCGCTTTACCTCCTGCTGGATCAGATCAAATATCTCCTCCGTGCGTACGCGCACGATCTGGGCCAAGAATCGGCGGGACACCGACCGTCTCCCTCCGTCGCCGAAGGGGACGATCTCGATGCGCTCTTCTTCGAGGGCTTCGGGCAGGGCGTGGCCATATTGAATCTTGACCTCCTCAGCGCTGGCGAAGGGTGCACGCAGCCCCACGGCGACGTCATTGGTCAGATGATCGCCTCCCGTAGGCAAGATCACAGTATGGCATATGGCACTGTCAATGAAGATACCGATATCAGTCGTTCCCCCACCGATGTCCACCACGGCTACGCCCATCTCCCGCTCTGCATCAGTGAGCACTGCCTCAGCCGCGGCAAGGGGCTGCAGGATAAGCTCTGCCACTTCCACACCCGCTTCCTCCACGCATTTCACCAAATTGCGGATAGCAGTGGAGGAGCCGGTAACCACGTGAGCATCCACCTCCAACCTAAATCCATACAGCCCCAGCGGGTCTTGGATCCCCCTCAGACCATCCAGGGTGTAGAAGCGGGGGATCACATGGATGATCTGCCGATTGTGAGGTAGGGGAACAGCCCTTGCCGCCTCCAGTGCGCGGTTGACATCCGCCAGAGTCACGCCTCGACTGCTCCGAGAGACGGCCGCTACACCCTGGCTGTTGATCGCCTGGATGTGCTGCCCACCCACCCCAACCAGGGCCCGTTCCACCGTGTAGCCTGATATCCGCTCCGCCCTCTCCACCGACTCCAGGATTGCCTCCGAGGCCTTAGCTACATTGACCACCATCCCTTTCCGCACCCCCCGCGAGGGAACCAGCCCCACACCGACGATACGCAGCCTATCCATCTCATCTACTTCCCCGATGAGGGTGCATATCTTGGTGGTACCCACGTCTATGGCCGCGACAGTATATTTCACAGCCACTTCTCAGCCCCTCTCAGCCAAAGCGGGTCAGCAGCTGGCGTCGGATGCGAGCTAGATTGTTGAATAGCCGCACGCCGAAGGCGAAAATGGCGGCATAGTACAAATCCACACCCAGCCGATCACCCAAGAAGGTCAGTAGACCTGCCAGCAGTGTGTTCCCGAGGAAGCCTGTGATGAAAATGCGGTTGTCATATTCGCCCGCCAACTCAGCGCGTATGGCTCCCATCACTGAGTCCACAGCAGCCAGGATCATCACCGCCATGTAGCACGCATAGCCCGCCGATACCGAGATCGAAAACAACCATCCGATGAGCAGCCCCAATACAAGGCCCAAAAGCGACAGCCAGATCATTGCCCACTCTCCTTGTAGTAGGGGCTGCTGGGAAAGCGCAGATCTACGTAGACTGGATGGATCTCACGGGCGGCAAGTTCCGACTCCAGGACCTGCCAGATGGCTGCCTTTTCCGCTATCCGCCCCTGGCCCAGTCGCACCGGATAGCCCTCAGGCGAGTGAAAGACTAGCCCATAAGTCGGATTATAAGCCAGATGCCTCACCTTCGGCAAATACCTCCAAACCGCCAGCACCGAGGCGATCAGTTCCTGTCCAGGCCCTTCTTTAACCGACTGGGGATCACGATCCTCCACCTGCAGCACATCCTCCGGCACCTGGCTCAAGGGAAGCAGCACGCCCTCCCTATCCATCCCACAAAAGTTATCCCCTCGCCGCCATACGAAGGCCACCTGCCGCTCTTCGAGGGTGATGCGCACTTGATTGGGGAAGGAGCAGCACACGTGGGCCTCCTCGACCCAGGGCAGATCCTCCAGCCGAGCCTCTACCCCAGCGGGCCTGATGTAGAAGACGCTCATCTCATTCACCTCCGATACCTCAAAAACCTCCGAGGGACTCAGATGCTCCGCTCCTATCACCTCCGCATCATAGACGTAGAAGTTGGAGGAGACGAAGAAGTAGACCAGCAGCCCCCCAAACAGTAGGAGCAGCAGTCCACTGAGCAGCCTGCTCCCGCTCACTGACTGTACTTCTGTGCCCCTCTGGGCAGGCTCCTCCGTCGCGGGACGCAGTCGCCCCAACGTTTGAGCGGTCGCCGCTTGGAAGAGTCGGCCGCTGCTGTGTGGGCGTCGGGTATAATTAGTTCGGGATCGGGACGAAGGGCACACGAGAGATCCACCTCACTCTGCCGCGTAGGAGGTCCTGGAACGCGACTTGTCCTTGTGGCGTTCCAGGGCCAGCTCAATCAGCCTCTCTATCAGCTTCGGATAGGAGAGGCCTGTCGCCTCCCAGAGCTTGGGATACATGCTGATGGGGGTGAAGCCGGGGATAGTGTTCAATTCGCTGATGTATAGGGCATCGCTGCCCCGGTCCAATAGGAAATCGGCCCGGGCCATACCCGCGCAGTCAAGGGTCAGGTAGGCCTCCACCGCCAGCTTCCGAATCCGCTCGGTCAGCTCCGATGAGATGGGGGCGGGGATGAGAAGCTCGGAGTCCTCATCAATGTATTTGGCCGCGTAGTCGTAAAACTCGTTGCAGGGCACCACCTCGCCAGGGAGGGAGGTGATGGGCTCGTCATTGCCCAACACGCTGACCTCAATCTCGCGGGCGTTTAGCCCCTCCTCGACCAGTAACCTGCGGTCGTAGAGGACCGCCTCTTCCATCCCGGCGATCAGCTCCTCCCGGTTGTGGGCTTTAGTGATGCCTACGCTGGAGCCCAGGTTGGCCGGTTTGATGAAGCAGGGATAGCCCAGCTCAGCCTCGATCTCATCCAGGATAAACACGGGATCGCGCTCCCAATCCCGGCGCTTAAAGGGCAGGTACTTCACCACCGGCAGGCCGTGGGATCGAAAGATGTCCTTCGTGGCGATTTTGTCCATGCCCAGGGCTGAGCCCAGCACCCCTGCGCCAACATAGGGGATGTCCGCCAGCTCCAGCAAGCCTTGCACCGTGCCATCCTCACCATAGGGGCCGTGCAGCACAGGGAAGATCACATCCAGCTCGGTAACAGATTCCGCCGTCAGACGTGACCCACCCTCGCTCAGCCGCATCAGCCCTCCTTGATAGGGATCGCCCAGCAATGCGGCGGGTCGGCTTTCCTCCGGCGCGCCCGATTCCAGGGCTTTGAGGGGAGCGCCCGAGGCGATCCAGCGCCCCTCCTTGGTGATGCCGATCGGCACCACCTCGAACTTGTCCCGGTCAATGGCCTCCATCACCGACCTGGCAGAGGCCAGCGACACCTCGTGCTCGCCGCTCCTGCCGCCGAAGATGACTCCCACCCTGAGCTTCCCGCCCATTTCACCACTCTCCCACCAGTTGTATCTCCAGTTTCAACTCTCCCCCGAATCGCTGAGCCACCGCCCTTCGCGCCTGATCAATGAGGGTTTTCACATCGCTGGCCCGAGCATTTCCTACATTGACGATGAAGTTGGCGTGGTCGGGGGCGATCATGGCATCCCCCTGACGCATCCCCTTCAGCCCCGCCGCCTCGATGAGCCGGCCAGCATAGTCTCCAGGAGGGTTTTTGAACACCGAGCCCACGCTGGGGAGGGAGGGCTGGGTCGCCCGCCGTCGGGCGAAGTAATCGGCCATTCGAGAGCGCAGCTCATCCTGCGGTCGCGACCTGAGCATCAGCTCGGCGGAGAGGATCACCTCCGGCGGGTTCACAGCTTCTCCCCGAAAGCGACTGGTGCGGTAGCCTAGGCTCAGCTCCTCAGGGGACAACCTCCGAACCAGGCCCTCCCAATCCACGATCCTAACTTCGCGCACTACATCAGCCATGCAGGAGCCATACGCTCCCGCGTTCTGCACGATCGCCCCTCCCAGGGTGCCGGGGATGCCCGCCGCCCATTCCAGTCCTCCCAGTTCCTGTCGGACCGCCTGACGCGCCAGATGGCTTAGCAAGACACCCGAAGCGGCGTGGAGTATGCTCCCCGATTTTTGAGGGATAAAGCGGGCCTCTGAGGCCCGGTTGAGGATCACCAGCCCCCGCACTCCGCGGTCGGAGACCAGGACATTGCTACCCGACCCGAGCAACAGGAAGTCCATCCCCTGTTCGCGGGCCAAGCTCACCAGGGCCAGAAGTTCCCCCTCGCTTTCGGCGACGACGAAGAGATCGGCTGGGCCGCCGATGCGGAGGGAGGTGTGGTGGGCCAGCGGCTCGTCGTAGCGCAGCCGTGTCTGCAATATATCCTGATCCAGAGTCCCCTTTTGGCTGATCATCACCGCCATGGGATCTTATCCCTCCCGCTGTCCACTATAAGCACAATTCGTCAATTACCTGTTCCACTTCGTCCATGAATTCCTCAAGGGTTACTGGCTTTGGGGGCCCTTTCGAAGTAGAGACGCGCCTTCAGCATCGCCTTGCCGAGATCAAGGATCTCAACTCTGGCGATGTAACTGCGGCTTTCGATCACCTGGTCGAATTCAGCCAAAAGTGAGCTGACAGTATTCACTGCA
>JAYEMR010000140.1:11383-22148 GCA_034718215.1 Chloroflexota bacterium | reverse complement strand
TTCGAAGTAGAGACGCGCCTTCAGCATCGCCTTGCCGAGATCAAGGATCTCAACTCTGGCGATGTAACTGCGGCTTTCGATCACCTGGTCGAATTCAGCCAAAAGTGAGCTGACAGTATTCACTGCAGCGCCTCTAACCGCTCGATCTCCTCTTCCATCTCACCAATGCCCGTGATCGCCAGTTCCCAATCGAAGTAGTCTTGCTCCACTTCAAAGGGCATGGAAGAATCCAACTGCTCTGCCCTAAATTGCTCGAAGGTCTTCTGGTATTTTTTTTGAAAGCGGCGATCCATCATTTGATATTTCAGCAAATTGCGACGAGCCTGGGCTAAGAGGAGCTTGGTAAGGCTCTCCTCGAAGCTCCTTGAGGGCATTAGCCTTTCTGCACTTTGCTCAAGAATCGTTTTGTTGGCGCTCATCCTTTCCCTCCCAATTCAGCTAGAACTCCCTCTCCCACCTTATACCCATCCCCCGCCCCCAGAGTGAGGAGCACATCGCCGGGTTTTAGGCGAGGAAGGAGATAGGCAACAACGCCGTCTAAGTCGGCGATGTAACGAGCATCGGGGTGATCCATGCGAGCCACGATGTCGGCTCCGCTCACGCCCAGATCATCGAACTCTCTGGCGGCGTAGATGTCGGTCACGATCACCTGGTCGGCGTCCTCGAAGCTGGCGGCGAATTCATCGAGCAAAGCCTTGGTGCGGCTGTAGGTGTGCGGTTGGAAGACAGCCCACAGCTCCCGCGCGCCGTAGCGCTCTCGCGCCGCGGCCAGGGTGGCCCGGATCTGAGTTGGATGGTGGGCGTAGTCGTCGACCACGATGACACCTCCCACTCTCCCCTTCACCTCGAAGCGGCGCTTGGTTCCCTGGAAGGTGGCCAGCGCCTCGCGGGCGCGGTCGAAACTCACCCCCAGTTCCTGGGCGGCTGCCAGGGCCCCTAGGGCGTTCCGCACGTTGTGCGTCCCCGGCACTGAGAGCCGTACCCTTCCCAGTCGATCCTGGCCATGCCAGGCCACGAAATCCATCCCTCCTTGGCCATTTGCCTCCCCATCACGCCCTACCCAGTCCCGCTCACCTACCAATCCATAGGTGATAACCTGCGGACTTGTCATACCGCCCCTCATTCTCCTCAGCAGAGCCTCAACGTTGGGGGCATCCCCGCAGCCGATGATGGCCCCTTGAGGTTCCACTTTTTGCAAAAAGGCACGGAAGGCGGCGGTCATGGCCTCCAGATCGGGGAAGCAGTCAGGGTGATCCAGCTCCAGATGAGTCACCACGGCCAGTCGGGGCGTGAGGCCCAGGAAAGCATTGTCGTACTCATCAGCCTCCACCACAAAGTGCTCACCCTGACCAGCCCGGGCGTTGGCGCCCAGCCCCATCACCTCTCCTCCGACGATGAGGGAGGGGTCGCGCCCTGCCTGAAGCAATATCCAGGTGATCATGGCCGCGGTGGTGGTCTTGCCATGAGTGCCGGCCACGGCGACGCACTGAGAATCGGCGGTGAGCCAGCCGAACACCTGGTCGCGCTTGAGTACCGGCAGATCTCTCGCCCTGGCGGCCATCAGCTCCACGTTGTCCTCTGGTATGGCCGAGGAGACGATCACAGCTTGCGCCTCACCCACCTGCTCTGCATCGTGGCCTATGTACACCTGAGCACCCATCTCCTGCAGCCGCTGGGTGTTGGCCGAGGAACGCAGATCCGACCCAGAGACCCGGCACCCTCGCTCCAGGAGCACGGTGGCTATAGCCGACAGGCCAGCTCCTCCGATGCCGATTAAATGCACCCTTATCTCAGCGTCTTGGCCTCTCAAGCTATGATGCTTACTCAACGTATCACTCTAGCGATGACCATAAAAACCACCAGAAAAGGCAGATATGGAGATAGAACAGCCAGGGGCAGAATTCCAATCAAATGTCGGGCCAGGGGGGTGAGCGGCTTGGAGACAAGTCCAAAGGGATAGTCAAATTTGTTGAGGTAAAACCACATTGTCCCCGCCACCAGATAACCATTTACCAGCCCGATAATCAGAGCCAGTAGCACGCCAGCGATCCCCTTAGGGGGTGTGCCCTGAAAAGCTAGCGTCTCGCCATGATAAGAGATAAAAGCGGCAATGAAGATAGCGGTTATGTAAAAAGCCGCTTTTGCGAGGTCCTCCCTGGGCTCACCAGTGATGGGGACTCCCATTGCCCTCTCCACCCCCTTGAACACAAGCCCAGATATATCCTCTCCCCAGTGGTCAAAGGCATAGAGTACAATCAGCAACACCATGGTCACTCCCAGCTCCCTCAGGAAGCCACGCACGATGCCAATGATCCCAAAGGCTATGATCAGCACCATCCAAGTGATCTCGACCGCATTCAAGGATCGCTGTCCTTTGCTTCGCCTAAATCAGCTCCGACTATGACCTGAGGCCTGCAGACCAAAGATGACCAAAATGATGACAAACCCGATGATGACCAGTTCCAAATTCTTATCTAGGAGCTCAGTGGTCCGACCGCTGGGTATTTTGATGACCGCCTCCGGTGGGGGCAAGAGGAGGGGAATCAGAAACCGAGCGATCAGATAACTATTTATGGCCCCCAGACCCGATGCTATAAACCTCTGCCCCCAAGATATGCGGAAAGTCATAATCGGCCCGAAAAATGTGGGACGAAGGTGGAAAATACAACGGCCAAGAAGGTAGGTAAAGATCACCAGAAATCCAAAAAGCGCCAGTATGAAATATAATTTGTCCTGAGTGCTAGAGATTAGGGAAATCCCACGCACCTCGGCGAAGACAGTGCTTGGATCATCGGCGGTCAGCCCTCCCTGGAGGACGAAATTGATCATCATGTAGATTTTGTTGGCCCACTTTATGGCTAGAGGCTGACCCCAGAGCTTCAGCGCCCAGCCAATGACGATGCCGATCATGGCGCATCCTTGCCACGCCGGCCTATGAGAAAACCCACACAGTCCACCAATGATAACCGCCCCCAGAATCAGCCAGAAAGGCTCCACATCCACTTGAGTTCAACCTCCCGCAGCGCCAGCTAGTTGAAGAAGTTCGCGGCCGATACGCCGTGCCGCATCCGGCCTAGCCAGAGCCTGCGCACGCTCCCCCATCCTCCGACGTGCCTCCTTATCAGCCAGAAGCCGTCGCACCGTGGGCAGCAGATCCTTATCCAAGCGCTCGTCATCCAAGCGGATGGCGGCCCCTCGCTCGGCCAGGTAATCGGCGTTGATCTCCTGATGCCGTCCGGCGTAGGGATAGGGCACCAGGATGCTGGGCAGGCCCATGGCTGGGAATTCTCCCAGCGTTGCAGCCCCGGCGCGGGCGACCACCAGATCCGCGGCCCTAAGCGCCTGGGCCATCTCCTCAGAGTGCAGATAGGCGTGGGGATGATAACGGCCTCTCAACTCCATCGGCAGACCCTCGCCGCGTGCTGTCACCCACTCGGCGTCCAGTCGACCTGAGATATGGATGATCTGGCACTCCTTCAACAGCTCCTCCAAGACATCAGCCAGCGCCCGATTGATGCTCCGCGCCCCCCGACTGCCCCCCATGACCAGCAGAGTGGGCAGCATAGAATCTAATTCCAACTTCTGCTGAGCAGGGGCCTCATCCATCCCCCTCAACTCAGCGCGAACTGGGTACCCAGTCACCACCACTTTGCTAGCCGGAAAATAGGCCCCCGAATCCTCAGTCGTGACCGCTACACGACGGGCGAAATGACTGATAAATCGCACCGCTTGGCCGGGTTCAATGTCGGGAAGATACACCAACACCGGCACTCGCCTCATCCAGGCAGCCAGCGCAACCGGCACCGAGACGTAGCCTCCCGTGACGAAGCAGGCGTGGGGGCGGAACTCCCCTACCGCCCTCCAAGCCTGACCCAAACCGCGGAGTATCTGCACCAGGTTAGGAATGGCTCGCCAAGGGGCTAATCCATGCACACCTCGCGCCGCAACGGAGCGGAAGGGTATCCCGGCTCGGCGCACCAATTTCCTCTCCAGGCCATCTACGCTGCCCACCCACAGTAGATGTATGGGATCAACACTTTTGCCCTGCTTGCGCCCTGCCAGATCGCGGATTGCGGATTGCGAACTGAGAATTTGATCTTCCCCCGCTCGCCCCAATCCGATATCTGAAGTCTGGAACCCAAAATCAGCCAGCGCGTCGGCGACGGCTAGTCCGGGATAGACGTGGCCTCCTGTCCCGCCGCCCGAGAGCAAGATTCGCACTCTTAGTCTTCCCTTTCTCAATCGAACCCCGCGATACACTGAGCAGCAACCCTACTCCGCTCAGACAGGTGACCAGCGATGACCCTCCCAGGCTGATGAAGGGCAAGGAGATGCCAGTGAAGGGAGTGAGGCCAGTGACCACTGCAGCGTTGATGAGGGCTTGGAAAATGAGCCAACAGGTAATGCCCGCCGCCAGCAAGGCACCGAAATCATCGGACGCCTGAGAGGCGATGAGGAAACCCCGGTAGGCCAGGCCCGCGTAAAGCCCTATGACCAAAAGGCAACCAATAAACCCTAGTTCTTCTCCCAGAAGAGCAAAGACGGAGTCTGTGTGAGGCAGAACCAGGTTCACATGGCCCTGTCCCAACCCCTGCCCGAAAAGCCCTCCTGCACCCAGGGCCATCAGCGCCTGACTGAGCTGCCAGCCGCTGCCAGATATTGGATCGCGCAAAGCGGCGGTGTAAGATGTAATCCGTTCAGAGACGTAGTCAAAACGAGAGGTGGTGACTACAAAGGCTGCCACTGCGACGGCGAAAGCTCCGGCTAGTTGCAACAGATCCGCCCCAGCTAGGTAGAACATAGCCCCCGCCGTCAGAACTATGAGAGCGGCCGTGCCGAAGTCGGGCTGCAGGATGATCAGCGCTGCCACCAGCCCCACCAGGACGGAAAAGGGGATCAGCCCGTAGGTCAGTTGGCGTATCTTTTTCCCTTTTGACGAAAGCCAGTGAGCCACGTAGATCACCACTGTCAGCTTGGCCAGCTCGCTGGGCTGCACCGAGGTGCCGATGAGGGCCCGGCGAGAGCCGTGTATCTCCTCGCCAATGAAGAGCACCAGAACTAATAACACCAACGTCCCAACCATTAGCGAGACGGACACTCGCGGCCACAGGTGATACTCCAGCCGGCTGACTACCAGACAGGAGGCGAGGCCGATGAGCAGCCAAAGCAGTTGCCGCCTGAGATAGTGGGTGGCATCGCTGTACTCCTCCAGAGCGTAGGCGAAGGTAGAACTGTAAACCATCATCAATCCCACGGTGAGCAGAGCGGCGACGATGACTATCAAAGGATAATCCATGGGCCGTTTTCCTTGTTCACGCGTGGTCATTATCCCTCCCTACCCTAGCGACCGCACCAGCTCCCGAAACCGCTCCCCCCGCTCCTCGAAATCGCGGAAGGCGTCGAAGCTCGTACAACCTGGCGATAGCAATACCACATCACCCGGCTGAGCCACCGATGACGCAGCCTCTACCGCATCCTCTAAGCTAGTTACAAGTTGCAAGTTGCAGCTTGCAACCTGTAACTCATGTGCGATGAGTTCCGCTGCCTCGCCGAAGCAGATCACATGTCTGGTCCGCCCCAATGCCAGTTCAGCGAACTCATCCCAGGGTAGGTGCTTGTCCCGTCCGCCGGCCAGGAGCACGATGGGTGTCTCAAAGGAACGGAGGGCAGCACAGGCCCGCTCAGGGCTAGTGGCGATGGAGTCGTTGTAATAACGCACGCCCCTCAGCTCCCGCACCAGCTCCAGACGGTGAGGCACTCCCTCAAAGCCGCTGATCGCCTCTCTCATAGCCTCAGGCGATGCTCCAGCTGCCCCGGCGATGGCACAGGCGGCCAAGACATTGGCCACGTTGTGCTGACCACGCAGCCTTATCTCATCAACGCCGCACACCTCTTCCTCGTGACCAGATATCCGCAGTACCACCTGCCCCCCGCGCGGAAACGCACCCTCCTCAACCTCGGTCTCTAGGCTGAACAGCAGGATCCGAGATTTGCAATCTGAGATCCGAGATCGGGTTATCGGATTATCCCAGCCCAGCACTGTGACATCCCCCGGTCGCTGATGCTGGTAGATGTGGCTCTTGGCCTCAATATAAGCCGCCATGGAGGGGTGGCGGTCCAGGTGATTGGGTGTGATATTCAGAACGGCAGCGATGCGCGGGCTGTATCCTAGCGCCAGGCGTTCCCATCCCTTTGGCGGGCGGGCCTTCGGTTGAGGAGCAAAGTACTCCAGTTGAAAGCTAGAGAGCTCCAGCACAACCCTGTCATCGGGTTCGATCCCCTCCACCACGCCGATCAGTGGCTCGCCGATGTTGCCCCCCACCCATGTTTTCATGCCATCGGCCTTGAGGATCTCTCCCACGAGTGTAACCGTCGTCGTCTTGCCGCTGGAGCCGGTGATGCCCACGATGGGCGTCGGGCACAGCTCGACGAAGAGCCTGGCCTCGCTGCTGATGGGTATGTCCCGCCTTTCGGCCTCCGCGACGATGGGGGCTTCCAGCGGCACGCCGGGGCTGATGAACAGGAGGTCGGCATCGTCCAGAATCTCCAACGGATGGCCGCCGAGAACGTAGCGGATGGGCAACCCCTCCAGGGCAGCGATGTTCTCTCGTAGCTCCTCAGCTTTTTTGAGATCGCTGACCGTGACCCACGCTCCTCGCCTCGCCAAGAAGCGGGCCAGGGCTATGCCCTCTCGCGCCAGGCCAATAATGATAGCTCGTTTATCGGCGAAGTTCATCTGATCTCCACTGTCCGCTTGGGAAAATCTATCTCCAGCGCTTTGTTCTCAAGCAATCCGGTTCCAAGCAAAGCATCTTGGCCGCCAGTGAGGCTGATCTCTATCCTTCTCTCGCGGCCGTCGAAAACGCCACGGCCGATGAATATCAGCTCCCGCTGCATTGTCCCATCAGCCAGTTCTGCCATCTGAGTGGCACTCAGTTCCAGTCCCAACTGGACCGCTATTTGGGTTGGCAGGCATAACTCTCCATTGAAGCCTGTATCAATGATAGCATCAACGGTGATGCTTTCCCTTACCCCTGTAGCACTGATTTCGGCTCGAGGTTGCCCGTATTCGTCAACATATCCTCTCATTTGCTCACCATCTCCCGGCCAGCTACAGCCTATGAGGGATATGTCACTTGAAGACATGGAGCGCAGGGAAGCCGATCCTGACTACATGAAACACTTTATCGGGGTACTTCTCCCTAGCTTTGTCAATGGCCTCTATCACCGACTTCCCCAAAAAGTAGTCCCCAGACTCGGGTTCAATGGCTGCGATCTCGCCTTTGTGCTCCAGTTCCAATTCGCTACGGATCGCTGCGTAAATGCGCTCGCCTTTGTCGATGATCTCGTCTTTGTTGATTAACAAGATTCCTCGCTCCATCTTCGTCTCCTTTCAGTTGCCCACCCCTGTACGCCGATACAGGCAGGAAATAACGACAGGCCAGCATAATCACACCAGCGCCAATGCGATGCCCAGCATGGCCGACCAGATGGCCATCAGCAACAGCCGCTGGGTCACCTGTGGTTCTGACCAGCCCAGCAGCTCGAAGTGATGGTGCAGGGGAGCCATCTTGAACAGCCTCTTGCCATCCGTGGCCTTGAACCAGCCTACCTGCAAGATGACTGACACCACCTCCACCACAGGGACAAGGGCCACAATGGGAAGGAGAAGCCACTGGCCAGTCATCAGCGCTACCACTCCGAGGGTCGCCCCCAGCGATAGGGAGCCCGTGCCCCCCATGAAGAGATCAGCGGGGTAGGCATTGTACCACAGAAAAGCCATCACTGCCCCCACCAGGGTGAAGCAGAATTTTACCAGGTATATCTGCCCCTGCAGGTGGGCGATGACCCCGTAAGCAGCGAAGGCCAGAGCTAGGTTCATCCCCGCCAGCCCATCCAGCCCATCGGTGAGGTTCACCGCGTTGCAGGAACCGACGATTATGAAGGTGGCGATCGGCAGATACCACAGGCCAATGTCAATCTTCTGCGGGACGGTGGGCAGGGCCACGCTGCGCAGGTCTAGCCCATAGTGCAGGGCCAAGGCAATCAGGATGGCGATACCTATCTGGAGGGCGAACTGCAGCTGCACTGAAAGCCCCAGCCCCTTCGAGTTTCGCACTACCCTCAGATCATCAATGGCCCCCAGCAGACCGTAGCCTATCAGCACTGCTAGAGGTACCAAAATGGATTGGCCAATGATCGTCCGGCCCAACAGGTTGGCGATGTTCAATCCCACGGTGATGAGAAAGACGGGAACGATGATCATCAGCCCCCCCATCGTCGGGGTGCCCATTTTCACCTGATGCGACCGAGGGCCATCAATGCGAATCTGCTTGCCGATGCGGTAGTGTATCAGCAACCGGATGAGTGGCCCGCCCCAAACGACGGCCAGCAGGAAGGAGACGGAACCTAAAGCTAGCGAATAAGCCATCTATCCTGACCTATCCTAGACGACCGCAGTGAGTCGTCCCTACCTCGGTCCCTGTACCAACCCATTGACAATCTCCTCCATAGCCACCCCCCGAGAGCCCTTCACCAGAATCACATCATCCTCTCGAATAAGCTTCCGCAGATGGGCGATGGCCGTGGGATTGTCCTCCACCATTACGACCTGCGCCTCATCCATGCCGCAGGCCAGCGCCTCTTGGCCGATGATGCGCCCCAGCTGGCCCACCGTGATAAGCAGATCCACCACCTCCAGTGCCCGCCGCCCAACCTTGCGGTGGCCCTCCTCCTCGAAATCCCCCAATTCCAGCATATCACCCAGCACAGCGATCCGGCGCCCCGCCAGCTCCTCCAGCAGATTGAGCGCGGCGATTGTGGAGGCAGGGGAGGCGTTGTAGGTGTCGTCCAGAAGGGTCGAGCCATGAAGGCCAGGCAGGGCTACCAGCCGCAGATGCACCGAGATCTCCTGCAGGCCGGTCACGATCTCCTCCCACGACTCATCCTCCACCAGCCCTACTGTCGCTGCAGCTAGTGCGGCGTGCACACTGTGGCGGCCCAGCAGAGGCGTTCGAACGTGCAGCACCTCGTCGCCATGGTGCAGGCGAAAGCGCACGCCCTCCAAACCCTCGCTGACGATCCCATCGGCCCACACATCGCACTCCGGCCCCAGCCCGTAGCACAGCACACGGGCTGGGGTGCAATCGGCCATAGCCATCACCCGTTCATCGTCGCCATTGAGGATAGCAACTCCATCTGGAGGAAGCTCCTCCACTAACTCCCGTTTGGCCTGGGCGATGCGCTCCAGCGTTCCCAGCCGCTCCAGATGAATGGGGCCAACGTTGGTGATCACGCCGATCATTGGCTGAGCGATCCGAGCGAGCTGAGCGATCTCCCCCAAGGCGTACATCCCCATCTCCAACACGATCCGCTCGTGGGTGGGAGTGAGCCGCAGGATGGTCAGAGGCAGGCCGATCTCGTTGTTGTAGTTCCCCTCGCTCCTCAAAGTGCGGAAATGGCGGCTGAGGACGGAGTGGATCATCTCCTTGGTGGTGGTCTTGCCCACACTGCCGGTCACACCTACCACGCGGACCTGATGCTGGCGACGCCAATAGGCGGCCCACTTTTGGAGCGCGGCCAGGCTATCCTCTGCCAACAAACAGAGAGGCTGGTCGGGGGCGGGCGGCGTGAGGGACAAAGGTGGATCGCGCACATCCACCAGCCAGCAGCCCTCATCCCGAAGGGTACGAGCAATCTCCGGGGTGATACGGTCCCTCTCGGCGATGAGAGCCTGCGCCCCGCGCGAGAGGGCCTCGACCAGGAACTCATGTCCATCCTGTTCTTCCCCCTGGAGGGCCACGAAGCATCCGGCGGGTTCCACCTCTCGTGAGTCAATCGCCACTGACCCCAAGGGCTTCTGAGCCCATTCAGTGTCGATCTTCTGATCAGTCAGGGCAGTGAGTAGATCAGCAATACGCATATTTCTCACTTTGCTTATCTACCAGCCAACAGCGCGTCCTGGGGCGGGATATCGAGCAGGTGACAGGCCCGCTGGGCGATGCGGCTGAAGATGGGGGCGGCCACATCGCTCCCCCAGCGAGAGCTCTGAGGCCGATCGATCTTAACCAGGATGATGGCCTCCGGATCCTCAGCGGGCAGGTAACCCACAAAGGAGACGATGGTATCCTCGAGGTGATAACCGCCTGGGATGGGGATCTGAGCCGTGCCAGTCTTCCCCGCCATCCGGTACCCCGGCACCAGCGCCGAGGGAGCCCCCCGCTCCACTGCCTGCACCAGCATCTGGGTGAGCTGATGAGCTGTCTCCACCGAGATCAACTGTCGCACCACGGCGGGCTCAGTGCGCTCCAGCTTGCCCTCCTGCTCCCAGGCCTCAACCACGTAAGGGCGCATCAAGCGCCCATCGTTGGCCACGGCGGCCACTGCTGTGATCAGCTGCAGGGGGGTGACGGCCACACCTTGACCAAAGGAGTTCATGCCCAACTCCGATTCCGACCAGTCCGTATCCCCGGGCTGCTTCAGCCGGCCCGCAATCTCTCCGCTCAGGTCAACTCCCGTCCTCTTTCCCAGGCCGAAATTGTTCAGATAGCCATAGAATGTCCGGCTGCCCATCTGCGTGCTGAGCTGCGCCGCGCTCACGTTGAGGGAGAGGGCCAGCACGTCCACCATGGATACCAGGCCATGCCCTTTCCTGTCCCAATTGCGGATGGGCTGCCCCCCCACCTCAATGACATCTTGATCCTCCATAGCGCTCTGCGGGGTGACCAGGCCAGAATCCAGGGCCGCGGCCATGGTCAGGATCTTG
>JAYEMR010000140.1:0-11373 GCA_034718215.1 Chloroflexota bacterium | reverse complement strand
GAGAACGGAGCCGGGCTCGTACTGCTTGCTGATAGCTGGATCCACGAAACGGTGGCGATCTGTGACGAATAACTCCGAGAAGCGATTAGGATCGTAGCTCGGATAGGAGGCCCAGGCCAGCACAGCTCCTGTGCGAGGGTCCATTACAATGACCGTGCCTCCCTCGGCCTCTGCCTCTTCCACTCCTCGCGCCAGTTCTAGCTCCACTTGGTGCTGGAGCAGGTAGTTCAAGGCCAGATGGAGGTCAGCCCCATCTTTCGACTCCACACTCCGCAGCACATCCAGCGGGTCCCAACCAGTAAATCGCTGGCCTGGCTGCCCCCTGAGCAGCTCATGGTAGTACTTCTCCAGGCCAAAGCCGTCCCCCACAGCGTTCACAAAACCGAGCAAGTGTCCAGCCAGCGAGCCTTCTGGATAGAACCGATGGGGAGAGGGGATGAGGTAGACGTTATCCACTCCCAATTCTTCCACCACCCTCGCTGCCTTTGGTGACAGATCTCTAGCCAAGCGTGCGTAATCATCCTGACCTGCCAACACCTCTCGAAGCTCCTCTTTCGACTTGGGCAACCGGGGAGCCAGCCTCGCTGCCACCTCATCCACATCTTCCCTACTAACCAATTTCGGGGTGGCATCGACCTCGTAGGTGAAGGTCTCCATAGCCAATATATGACCATTACGGTCCAGGATCATCCCTCGATGAGGTTTTATCTCCTCGGGACGGCTCTGCACCGAACGGACTTTTTGCAGGAAAAGGATATGGCTCAAGATCTGCCAGCGCACAAGTTGGCCAGTAAGCAACAGAGCCAGGGCAATTAATATGGCGCTCAAGATGAGCAATCGGTGCCGAGAGATACCATTCATCTTCGCCTTGATCAGGAGTTCTCATCGGGCTGAGGCTGGGAGATCCTTTTCATGCAGAGGAAGATATACCTCCTTCTCGGGAGCAGCGAAACCCAACGCTCGAGCCCGCTCAGTCAGCGTGGCCACTTGGGTAAGCTCAGCGATCTCCTCTCGCAGTTGAGCATTTTTCCGTTGCCAACTCTCACGCTCCCTCCGCAACTGTCGGATATGACGCTGGGTGGCGGTTATTTGGCTGGCTTGCCAGAGGTAAAGCCCTCCGATCAGGGCCAGCAGGGCCAAAACAGCCCAGCCAGTGCGCCGACCCCATAGGGACCAAAGGGGGCGATGGAAACAATAGAAAGAGAGCTTATCCTCCATCACCTCACGTCTCCCTGACCTTGCTCGCAACACGGAGCCGCGCACTGCGGCTGCGGGGATTGTTGGCCACCTCCTCCTCGGAGGGACGAATGGGATGACGGGTGATGATATCTAGGCTCGCCTGATGATCGCACCTACACACAGGGATCTCAGGCGGGCAGATGCAATCGCGAGATTCCCGCTTGAAGAAACGTTTCACGATCCGATCCTCCAAGGAGTGAAAGCTGATAACCGCCAGCCGTCCGCCTGGCGCCAGCAGGTCAAGCGCCTGGGGTAGCGACTCGCTCAGGGAGGCCAGTTCATCATTGACCGCGATCCGCAGCGCCTGGAAGGTCCTGGTGGCAGGGTGAATGCGCCCCCTCCGTCCCATCACCCTCTCAACAAGCTCTGCCAGCTCCATCGTAGAATGCAGGGGACGAGAGCTCACAATAGCCCGAGCGATGCGGCGTGCCTTCCGCTCCTCACCGTAGCTGTGGAGGATATCGGCCAACTCCTTCTCCCGCAGTTTATTGACTAGATCAGCAGCGGTGGTGGGATTGGAGGGGTCGAAGCGCATGTCCAGCGGCCCGTTGCGCTGAAAGGAAAACCCTCGGTTGGGAGCGTCGAGCTGCATGGAGGAAAGCCCCAGGTCGAAGAGTATCCCCTCAACCTCGGCGAACCCTCGCGCCGAGGCGATGAGGGACAGTTGGGAGAAGTTCCCCTGCACTAGGGTGACCCGATCCTCGAACGCCGCCAATCGCCTCCGCGCCAGGGCCACCGCTTGGGGGTCGGCATCAATGCCCAACAGTTTTCCTCGAGGGGCAGAAGCGGCTAATATGCCCTCCGCATGCCCTCCCGCCCCCACCGTGGCGTCAATATAGCGGCCGTTGGGGCGAATGGCGAGCCTCTTCAGCACAGCCTCGTACAATACAGGGCGATGGGGAAGTTCATCGGACATGGCTTTTTACTCAGCTCGCTGCAACGAGATTTGACAATAAAAAAGAGCTAGATGCCCAAATCCTCCCACTGCTCGGCCTTTTCGATATCCTCCGCAGCCTGAACCTTCACCCCATGCCAAGCCTCAGTATCCCATATCTCAATATAGGTATTCAGGCCAGTTATTACCACTTGACCGTTGAGGTTAGCATATTCGCGCAGACGAGCTGGGATGAGGATTCGTCCCTGACGGTCGGGGACAGCGTCGCTGGCCTCGGAGAAGATCAAGCGGCGCAGATTGCGGGCCTTGGGATCGGTCAGGGACAAGTCGCTGATACGCTCCGCTAGGGGGGTCCATTCGTCCATGGGAAAGAGGAAAAGGCAACGGTCGAGGCCCTGCGTGATGACTACGCCTTGGCCTAACTCGGCGCGGAACTTGGCGGGGAGGATAACCCGCCCTTTGTCATCGAGGGTGTGTTCAAAGGTGCCCAAGAACATGGAAAGAGCCTTATCATCTGTTGCAAACCACTCCGCCCCACTTCACTCCATAATTATACCACAAACCTCCACATTGGGCTAGAAACTGACGTGAAATCAACGTAAATTTTAAGATTCAGGCCATAAGCTCCGTCCTTATCAGAGAGGAGTCTTCGCCGGACTAGCGGATGGACGCAAACAAACCCAGCTTATCTCCCCCGGCCGCACCATCACTCTCTGTCGCAATTCCCATTCCGGCAGGTAGGCTACGACAATCCATTCGCCGGCCGGCACATCGCCCATCACGAAGTTCTCAAACCACTCCTCGTCGGGGTTCACCCCCTGGTTGGCGTAGGTCCACACTCCTCGCCAGGGATGCCCTAGGTCATCGGCCGGGTACAAGGCGAGGCGAACCTCGGGCAGGGGTTCCCCCCCTTCGTCAAGTACCTGGCCAGCGATGATACCCCGACCCGTGTGGGGCCTCAGCCATAGTTCAGGATTGCGGGTCGCATTGTAGCCGTAGGGGTCCGTGGCCCGTACCTCGAAGTGCAGGTGGGGACCCAGGGCAATGCCCGTCGCCCCTACCTCACCCAACTTCTGACCTTCCCTCACCTGTTGCCCTTCCTGCACGGAGATGGCCGACAGGTGCCCGTAGAGGGTGAATACTGGCTGGCCATGGTATTTCCGATCCATATTCAAGACAACCAACTGGCCGTAGAAATCAGGCTGGGGGCCAAACACCCTATCCCTATCATCGCCAGCGTATATCACTGTGCCGGCTCCAGCGGCCAAAACGGGTGTCCCCTCCGGGTTTACAAGGTCTACCCCGTGGTGGATCAAGTATTCCCCTCCGGCGGTGGACCCATAGGGGTAGTAGGTCGAGACTCGGTCGTTGGACTGCGGAGGAATGGGGCAGGTCAGCCAAAGATGGGTGGAGGCAGAGGGGGCTGAACAGGGGAGGACATCAACCACAGGCAGCGAGGATGGGGCTGTCGAGGAAACCGTGGGCGAAGCGGTGAGGGTGGAGGAGAGGGTCAGCGTGGGAAGGGGCGACGGTGTGAGAGCGGTGGTGGACCGAGGGGTGGGAGGGGGAGTGGCAGAGGCTGTAGGCGAAAGGGTCGGCTCTGGAGTAGGCGAGTGTGTGGAAGTGGGGGTGGGAATGGTTGTGGGAGAGGCCGTCGGTCTAGGAGTCAGCGAAGGGGTGGGAGAGGGAGCGGCGGTGGTCGTGGGGTAATCCGTCGGGACAAGCGATGGGGTTGGAGTTTCCATCCCTGGACTCGTGTACCACGGGGCGGGCCGATGAAGGAGCGCATACCTCAGACTGGCCAATGTACTTATAGCCACTGCCAGCCCAATCATCCACCCCAGCCATCCATGCCATCTGCCTTTATTTCCCCCACTGGCCATCAAAACATCTCTCCCCTAAGGAGATACCCACATTAGAGTGATTATATCCCCATCTAACCATGTGGGCAACCATCCTGCTAAGGCAGATGTTTCACCAGTACCTGGTACAGGTGCCAGTACCTGGTACAGGTGCCAGTACCTGGTACAGGTGAAAGCCGCACGGGCACTTCCCTGCCTGCGCACCCGTGCCTGCCCGCACCTGATTGAGCACAGGTGATCGGGTACAGGCAGACAGGATGCCCGTGCGGCGAGCTACGCTCCTGATGTCCGTGAGACTACCTGATTTTCGGGGCTTGACGAAATTGCCCCGGATTCAGCGTTAGTTTAGCATAAGATGAGCTTCACTCTCCGTGATGATATACCTCCCACCCCAGGTACTTTGCCAGCGCCTCCTCAACTGGCGAGGCCACTTGCGAGAGGTTGGCCGCCACGTGGTGCTCCAGGCCATTCCCACAGATATGTCGCAGCAGCTTTGGCAGGTCAGGGATGTGAGCCACGCCATAGCCACCGAAGGACTCCAACGGATCGTCGGTAAATGCGCCCTCTCCCACGTAGGCCCGGATGGTGCCCCTGGCGTCGTCGGTCGAGACTCTGCAGAAGGTGAAGGGGGCAGCCTTTATATGTCCTACGATAGCACCATAGGTGTTCTTCCGACCTACGGTACCAGCGAGGATCTTCTGATAGCTCATTCTCGGCTCAACAAAGAAGTGCTTGGGTAGGTTGCTACAGTGGAAGAGAACGCACTTATCGGGATCGTCCCCGTAGTTGTTGTTCCAGTCCAGGATCGCGCTGGGTTTACCAGAGGCCAGTTGCAGGGCATACATCCCGATCACGCCCGTTATGTCGGTCTCACAGGCGCTGGGTAGAAGCCCCTGGCTCATCATGCTCATCACCGTACAGGGGACGATGCCGAGGAGCTCCTGCATGGATGTCCAGCACTGCACAGCGGTGGCCTGCAGGTCATTCTCCTCCATCCAGCGCTCCACCACCAGCGCGAACTCGGCCATCTTAGTAAGCGCCTCACCCGGGATGTCCTCGGTGGGCACATAGTCCCTGATCTCCTCAAGTTTCCGCTGCACCTCCGGATCGTCATCGCTGAGGTGCTCAGTCCGACCGAAGACCTCGGATAGATCCAGCGTCTCCACACTGATACCCGCCCGCTCCAGCATCTTCTCGCTGTAGCGCACGGTGTTAAAGGCCGCCGGGCGTGCACCCAGCATTCCGACCCTGGCCCCACGCAGGTTCTTCACCACCTGACAGGTGGCGGCGAAGTCACGCAGGTCTTGATGGAAGCTCTCTGCGTCGGGGGCTACAGTGTGCAGCTGGGTGAGGGTGTAGGGGATTCCGTATTGGGATAGGTTGTTGCACACCGATATCTTGCCACAGAAGCTGTCCCGTCGGTCGGCGATGGTCATGCAGCCGATCTCATCGGGGAAGGCGTGGATCAGCACTGGCACATCAAGTCCAGACATGCGCAGTACATTGGCCACGCCTCGCTCATCTCCGAAGTTGGGAAGCGTCACCAGCACGCCGTCAATCTCCTCCCGGTGCTCCCTGAACAGGGCAGCGCACTTCCTAGCATCCTCCAGGGTCTCGACAGAGCCGAACTTGGTATCCTCCCGTCCCAGTACCACTGGGGTTATTCCCTCTTCATCCAGCACGTGCAGGATCTCCTTACGGCCTGCATCGCACAGATGATCGGGGAAGAAGCCCCGATTTCCGATGATTACACCGAGTGTTGTGCCTTGCATTTGTTTCCTCCTTGATTTTTACAAATGGGCGAATAGCGCACCTCGCAATTGATGGCGAGGAGTTACCCCACCGTTCGCCTGTGCCTGCTCGCCGGAGGCATGCTTCGCGAGCCCATGCGCAGGTGGGAGTGCAACTCCCTCACATCGGAAGTTCGCAATTCGCAGATTCGCGGGTTCACGCTCGCCAGGGGCCCATGTACTCCTCCCTCGTTCCCATATCCTCCAGAAAAGCTACGTATCGAGCTCGAAGCTCGGAGGCCACATCGGGATGCTCGGCGATCACATCCTGCTCCTGATGGGGGTCAGAGGGGAGGTGATACAGTTCCGAGGACACCACCTCCTCAGCCCGCACCCGCTTGGCCAGTCCATCCACCTCGCGGGTGACATACTCCCCGCCAGCCGGCTTTCCAGCGCAGATGAAGGACCACTCATCGGTGGTGATGGTCGCCCTCACACCGCCACCAGCGCCTCGGATTATGGTGGGGGATGTCACCGCGAAGTCCCGAAGGCTGTCCGCCTCACCCTCCAAAATTGGCACCAGAGAGCGGCCGTGCATAGTCCCCGGATCGGCCGCGCCGGCCAGCTCTAGTAAAGTGGGCATAATGTCGGGCGGCTGAATGAAAGCCTGCTCTCGATGGGGCTCAGCGCCGGGGAAGTGTATGATGAAGGGAATGCGAGCTACCTCCTCATAGAGCTGAATATTACGCGACCACTCAGGTGTTATGTGAGACTTTCCGATCCACCCATGCTCGCCATGGAGGAAGCCATGGTCAGAGGCGAAGATAACCATCGTATCCTCTAGCAGGCCCAGATCCTCGATCTTCTCCAGCAGTCTGCCCACCCAGCGGTCCACCAGCGTCACCTCGGCGGCGTAGAGCGCACGGGCGTGCTTCAGCTCATCAGGGGTGAGGTAATCGGTGGGGCCGTAGACCGGGTATTTGACCTCCTCTCCCTCGTAGCCGGGATCATACATATCCACGTACCATTGAGGGGCATCCCAGGGCTCGTGGGGATCGAAGGTATCCACGTAGAGGAAGAAGTTCTCGTGCTCGCGGTAATTGCGCTCCAGCCAGCGGCAGGCCTGGGCCATGGTCCGGGCTGCGAAGGTATCCTCCTCGTAGCGGCGGAGGGCGATGTTCCGCTGGTGGACTGCGACCAGTCGGTCGGGGTTGCGCAGTTTCTCGCGGGAGCAGGGGAGGTCGGGATGGCCTGGAGCGGTCCGCCAGCGATCTGATTCCTGCCCCCGGATCCACTCCCAACCGTTGAAGCCTCGGTCATAGTGATACCCATTCTCAATTATATGAGGCGTGTCCAGGATCATCATGGATGTGTAGCCCACCTTGCCCAGCTCCTGGGCCAGTACTACCTCATCGCGCGGGAGTGGGGCCCAGGCGGCGTGCGTGAAGGTGTAGCGGCCGGTGAGCACATCGTGGCGGGTGGGCACCGTGGGAAAGGAGGCCTCGTAGGCCCGGTCGAAGACGATGGATTTATCGGCGAAGCGATCAATGTGCGGCGTAGAGATCCACTCATTGCCATGGCAGCCCAGGTGATCATATCTGAGCGTGTCGGAGATGATGAGAATGAAGTTCATAGGGTTCCTCCTTGAGTTATGTCACATACAGATGAGATGAGTATGGCCAACCGGTCATCGCGAGTCGTGCCCTCGTTGACTCGGTACCCCGTTAACTCGTTACCTGTTCCCCTTAGGGCCTATCCACAAACAGCCGCATCTCCCTCTCATCCCTGGTGGCCGGCTGGCCGTAGATCCCACCGGCCTGATTGATGATGTCCCTGGCCTGATTGAGATGCGTGTCCAGGCTGGAGTTAGTGTAGTTCTCCGGTAAGTGTGAGTCGGGTTCATCCCAGCACCACCCTCAAGTATACTCCTCGTGCAACCGACTGTCAAACAGAGAAAGCCTATGGCTACGACGAACAGCTGAAAGCTAACCAAGTAGGCCGCATGGGGCTCATACCTCAACAGGACATTGTAGATGTAAGCGAAAGGGCCGATTCCAGACCTCTATCCAAACCGCCCGGTGATGTAGTCCGAGGTGCGCTGGTCTTGGGGGCGGGTGAAGAGCTCCTCGGCCGCACCGGCCTCAACCAATTCTCCATCCAGCATAAAAGCTGCCCGGTCAGCGATACGGGCAGCCTGTTGCACGCCGTGAGGCACCATCACAATGGTGTGATCCTCTCTCAACCGGCGCAGCGATTCCTCCACTTTGGCCGTGGAGAGGGGATCCAGGCCGGAGGTGGGGTCATCTAACAGGATCACCTCCGAACGCATGGCCAACACCCGCGCCAGGCATAGCCTCTGCTGCTGCCCGCCGGAGA
This sequence comes from Chloroflexota bacterium, assembly GCA_034718215.1. Lineage (GTDB taxonomy): Bacteria > Chloroflexota > Anaerolineae > JAYEMR01 > JAYEMR01 > JAYEMR01. The sequence goes on along the minus strand of JAYEMR010000140.1, from coordinate 3,271 downwards.
GATCAGCCGCCGGCTCATCCAGACGATCCTTCACCTCATTCCACAGGGCCGCCCGCTCCAGTGACTCCCGCACCCGCTGCTCCAGCTCCTGAGGGTCACGAATGGAGCTCAGCCGGGGGCCGTAGGTGAGGTTCTCGCGGATAGTGCCCGGCAGAGGAATAGGTAGAGCGAAAACCATCCCCACTCGGCGGCGGAGCCCGATGACATCATAGCCGGGGGCGTAAATGTCATCCCCATCAAGGAGAATTTCCCCCTCCATCCGCGTCTCATCAACTAAGTCGTTGAGCCGATTAAGGAGCCTAAGGAGGGTGGACTTCCCAGCCTGCGCAGGGCCGAAGAGGACAAACATCTCCCGCGAGGGGATATCCAGTGTTACATGGCTCAGAGCTTCGCTCTCATCATAGCGGAAGGTGAGATCCCGTATCTCGAATTTAGGCTGGCCGGCAAAGTTTCCTCGCTTCATCTCTTCCCCCTACCAGCGACGCCTTCGCCGAGCCCGTCTGCGCACCAGCGTGGCGGCCAGGTTCATAGACAGGACGAAAACGAGCAGAACCAACGCCGTGCCATACTGGATTCGCAGGGGCATACCCGGCACTTGGGTGGAGATGACGTACAGATGATAGGGCAAGGCCATTGTTTGATCAAGGGGAGAGCGTGGAAGCCGGGGCAAGTAAAAGGCTGCTACAGTGAAGAGGATGGGTGCTGTCTCCCCAGCAGCCCGCTCCAGCCCCAATATGACACCCGTCAGTATCCCCGGCAGAGCCTGGGGAAGCACTACCCCTCTTATGGTCTGCCACTTAGTTCCGCCCAGGGACACACTCACCACCCGGAAGGACTGGGGCACCGCCAGGATCGCCTCCTCCGCCGCGGAAATCACCACTGGCAGGGTCATAAGCCCCAAGGTCAGCGATCCGGCGATGATGGAGGTGCCCATATTCAGAAAGAGCACGAAGAGCCCCAAACCGAAGAGGCCATAGGTTACGGAGGGGATACCAGCCAGGTTGATGATGGAAAGCCGAATGAGACGGGTGAACCAATTGTCGCCAGCGTACTCAGCCAGGTAGATGGCCGCTCCGATAGCTAGGGGAATGGAGGCAATAGCTGTGCCGAAGGTCAAAAGCACCGTCCCCACCACTGCGGGCAGGATTCCCCCCTCCCTCATGCCGTTACGGGGCATGGCAGTGAGAAACTTCCAAGAGATGGCTCCTACCCCTTGCCAGACTATGTAACCTACGACCAGCAGCAGCGGAAGGACAACTATTATCGCGGCCAGGGTTAGGATCCCAAAGGCAATACGCTGGCTGGTATGCGGAGACATCAAGCTCCTCCTCAATGCATCAGCCGTCCACCGCGGCGTGTTTCTCTCTGCAGAGCGAAGGTAGAGGCCACAGTGTTGATGGCGAAGGTGATCAAAAAGAGGATAACCCCCACCGCGAAGAGCATGTGATAGTGGACGCTCCCCTCGGCCACCTCTCCCATCTCCGCAGCGATGGTGGCCGTCATAGTCCGCACCGGTCGGAAGAGCGCTGCCCACTCATGCGGCATGCGGGCTGCATTTCCGGTGACCATCATCACTGCCATCGTCTCCCCGATGGCCCTTCCCAACCCCAGCAGCACCGCCGTCAAGATCCCTGACCGAGCGGCGGGCAGCACTACCCGATATATGGTCTGCCAGTGGGTAGCCCCCAGAGCTAGAGCTCCATCTCGATAGGATTTAGGTACGGCGTCTATGGCATCTTCAGCGATGGAGATGATGGTAGGCAGAGCCATGTAAGCCAGCATGAGCGAGCCGGTGAAGGCAGTCAAGCCCGTGGGCAAGCCCAACCACCTCTGGACCAGAGGTGCGACCACTACCATACCCAAGAACCCCAGCACTACGGATGGGATGCCAGCGATCACCTCAATCAGCGGCTTGAGGATCTCCCGCACCCATGATGGGGCTATCTCTCGCATGTAGGTCGCTGTTGCCACCCCTAGGGGCACCGAAAGGATAATGGCCCCCGCTGTCACTATCAGCGATCCGTACAGTAGAGGGAGGATGCCGAAGAGATCGAAGGTGGGATACCAGCGAATGTTCAGCAGATTGCTGAAGTCCACTTCCCAGAGGACAGGAATGCCTTCTCGGAGCAGGAACAGAAAGATCAGGACCACGAGGAAAATGGCTGAGCCTCCGGCGACGCGGATGAAGCTCTCCAGGGCGAACTCACCCCAGTGAAACATCTCCCCGCTTCTTTGTCTCTTCTTCAGAGGAAACAGCATTCGCCCCTTCCTCACATCCTTAGAGAATCGCCTATCAGCGCCGCAAGGGAATAAATCCCAGTTCCTTCACGATTGCCTGCCCCTCCGGCCCTCTGATCCACTTCAGGTAGTCACGGATGGCGCCGGTGGGCTCGCCATTGGTGTACATGTACAGTGGGCGAGCGATGGGGTAGGTGGCGTTGTTCACCGTCTCCACACTGGGCTTGACGTAGCGCTCCCCCTCTCCTCGGGCCACCGCCAGGGTCTTCTGGTCAGGCGTCACGTATCCCAGCCCGTCGTAGCCGATGGCGTTGGGATTTTGCCTTACCTCACTGCCGATCCCCTCCGAGGAGGGCATCAGCAGCGTATCGGGGGAGAAGAGGGCCTCGCTCTCCTTGTCCCCCTGGCGCACCACCTGCTCCAGAAAATACACATGGGTCCCTGAGTTGGACTCCCGAGAGAGGAGCACGATGGGCCGGTCCTCACCCCCTACCTCCCGCCAGTTGGTGATCTGCCCGGTGAAGATGGCCGACAGTTGGGGAATGGTCAGCCCGTCCACGGGATTATCGGGATGAACCACCACCGCGATGGCGTCGCGGGCCACGATGTGCTGCACCGGATCAATGCCCCTGGCTCGGGCTTCCGCGATCTCCTCCGACTTCATCGCCCGCGAGGCATTGGCGATGTCCACCGTGCCATTGATGAGGGCGGCAATGCCAGTGCCCGATCCTCCTCCCGTCACGGCAATGGAAACCTCTGGATGCTGAGCTGTGTAAACCTCAGCCCAGGCCAGAGCCAGGTTGACTATAGTATCGGAGCCTTTGTTTTGGATGGCTTGAATGGGGGCTTGAAAGGAATCGGTTTGCGCGGATTGGGGTGATCCGCAGCCTATAAGGGTGAGGAGGCTGATCAGGACGACGGTTTGAAGAAATTTCGCCATTTCAAGATCCGTGTGGGAGATAGCGGCAGGTCCATCGCTTGACCGAGATTCATTATAGCATTGAGCGAGCCTTTGGGCAAAGGGGAGGGAATA
>JAYEMR010000139.1:0-7915 GCA_034718215.1 Chloroflexota bacterium | reverse complement strand
ACTGCTTAACACGCGGCTTGTTGACCATCTCCACCGTCTGGGAGGGCAGCACGACCCGCTCGACCTCGGTGCACTTGCCCGGCCAGATGAGCCCTGTCCGCCATGCTGTTCTTATGCTTTCACTAACAAACGCTCGTATTCATCGTGACGGCCGATCCAATACCAGATCACCGTATCGCCCTCAAGAATGCCCAGAGTTCGATAAGCGCCGCTCACCCGTGCAGAGTAAACTGGTTCTTCGTCGTCCACTCGTTTGAAATGCACGCCAGGGTGACGAGGGTTATCTTTCCACATTTGATAAGCCTTTCGTGCTTGCCGTTGTACTCTGCGGGGGAGACGCGCATAAAGCTCCCAGAAAGTCGAAGTGGCTTGCGATTTCATGCTGGCGCCAGTCGTCCATCTTCGGTGATCTCTACGTCAGTCGTTCGCCCGGCGCGATATTCCTCACGAGCTTCGCGTGCCATGTCTCGCATAACACGCTTTGCCTCCGGCCTGGCGAGTAACTCCTTCCACTTTTCCTCTCCAGCTTCGGGACTTTCTTCTTTTAACCATTGCTTGTATTCTTGAGTGTTTTGAAGTTCGAGAAAATATGCAAAGTTGACAAGCTGCGTAACCTGCTCCGGCGGTAGCCGGCGCATAATACTGATTACCGTCTGCTCGTATGTTGAAACTTGGACATCCGCATATTCCCCCATCATTTCATCTCCTCATCTATTCAAATCGCAGCTCCATACGTTATCCTCTGCGCGTAGAACGCGGTCCGCGCTGCGGTCATTGCACACCAGCGCCTGGAAGGCGTCAAAGACGCCGGCCGTATTTGTCATAGAGTTTGCGCCAAAGCACGAACTGCTTTCTCGGGTCGCTCCCAAAAATTCAGCCTCCTCATCTCTGCATCCTCTCGTAGTCGGGATGATGTTCCAGCTCAGGCTGCCCCTGCCATGGCCGTTTCTAGTTCCGGCAGAGGCTCTCCCGTTGCTTCGCTATAGAGCGCGTCGGGACAGAGGTCTACCCCATTCGGCCAGACGAGCGTGCCAATTTCGGGGTCAACCTTTACTTTTTTGAAGAAATCTACCTCCTCCAAAGGCGCAAAGACCCCCCCGCGACCTACGATCCGGTCTGCAAGGTCCAATTCCGCCTTTTCTCCATTCGTGAAAGTTAGCTCTAAACGATAGGCCCTGATGTGACGAACCTCTGCAATCCGTGGAAACATTATCGGCCTCCCTAGTCCAACGGCTCGATCTTTTGAGCCAGTTGATCATTGCGCAAGCGGCGTCAGTTTTCCATTAACTCTCGTTGATGAAGAGCGGCCCATTCGATGACCATAGATTCTGCCCGGCGCGACAAGCCACCGCCCAAAACAGCGATTGGATTGATGCCCACCTGTGCCTCCTGCCCACCATAGATTGCGTGGAAGTGAGGAGGAGGGTGGTCATCAAAGTACATGCGAATGGTGATTAAGATACTCATTTGGGTTGTAGGGGCACCCTTTGCGGGTGCCCAGGGTGGACTGTTGCCTCAATTATACCGCGTTTCTCTTGCGCTGGCTAACGGCGCAGCTCAATCCGGTCAGGTGCCCCAGTTGACCCTATAGTTCTCGATCAGTTTGGCAAAAAGCTCTCCTCATGCTATAATCTTATCCTCATATTGATGTAGCCACACTCTCCGTCCCTGGGCGACAGGCTGCCTGTGGGCGACAGATCGCTTCCGGTGGGGGTTCCTCATCCTCGACCGGGGCAATTCCGTGGAAAGGAGAACCATCTTCACATGCACAATTACGAATTAGTCTTTATCACCTATCCCGACCTTGAGGAGGAAGAACTGGAGGAGATCAAAGGGAAGATCGGCGATCTGATCACCTCCGGGGGAGGGCAGGTGACAGAGGTGGATCTGTGGGGGCGGCGGAGGCTGGCCTTCCCCATTGCCGACCAACTGGAGGGCCAATACGTGTTGATGCGGTTCGAGCTGGATCCGCCCCACTTGCCTGAACTGGAGCGGACGATGAGCCTGGAGAGCCGGATCATCCGCCGTCTGCTGGTCCGAAACTAAGCATATCTCATAAGAGAGGGGCAGAGCAATGCCCAGAAGCTTGAACAAAGTCATGATCATCGGCCGCTTAGGTAGAGACCCCGAGATGCGCTACACCCCCAGTGGCAAGCCGGTCACCTCCTTCAGCGTGGTGACCAGCCGGAGTTGGGTTACCGCCGATGGCGAGCATCGGGAAAACACCGAATGGTTCAACGTCGTGGCCTGGGGAGGGCTTGCGGAGATCTGCAACCAACATCTCAGCAAGGGACGGCAGGTCTACATTGAGGGACGGCTTCACACGCATTCCTGGGAGGATAGCGAGGGCAGACGCCATTCACGCACCGAGCTGGTAGCCCAGGAGATGATCATGCTTGATAAGCGCTCCGGCTACCAAACTCGATCCTAGGATTGAGCTTTTAGAGTCTAGAAAGTCAGGGGGAAAACATTGGCTAGACAACATGGACATAACAGACATGTCTGTAAATTCTGTGTGGATCAGATCGAAATAGACTACAAAGATGTGGACCTGTTGCGGGAATTCCTGACCGACAGGGGAGAGATCCTGTCTCGCCGTCGGACGGGCACCTGTGCCAAGCATCAGAGGCAGTTGACCCAGGCGATCAAGCGGGCACGCCATCTGGCACTGCTTCCCTATGCCCCCAAGCACATCTATCAGTACTCATAGGTGGGCAGCGTGAGCAGAAGGATACATCTCCGGAGAAAGCGAGAGGTGATCCAGGTACGGCGTATCTGGATCGCTTTGGCTGTGGTGGGCGTTCTAGTCATCGGAGTGCTGGGATTTGGGGCTTATCAGGAGTTAATCGCCAAGCCCAATGCTCCGGTGGCGATGGTCAACGGCGTGCCCATCCGCACCAGCGACTATCAGCGCAGGGTGCGCTATGAGCGATGGCAGCTGCAAGCCCAAGCGGCGCAGCTTCAGCAGCGCCAGGCACAGTTGGACCCGGAGGCCGAGAATCAGGAGTCCATGGCCCAATTTCTGAACCAGCAGCTCCAGCAGATTCAAGCTCAGATATCCCAAGTACCGCGCCAGACCGTGCAAGAGATGATAGATGATGAGCTGGTGCGCCAGGAAGCTGAGCGGCGGGGGATCACGGTCAGCGATGAGGAGCTGCAGCAGGAGATTGAGGAGCAATTCGGCTACCATCGCACGCTTCCAACCCCCACTCCGACGCTCGTCACCGAGACACTATCCCTCGCCACCCCGGTTCCCAACCCGACTTCGGTAACCCTGGAGCAGTTCCAGAGAGCCTATGACAGATACACCGAGATGATCGAGGAGCAGACTGGGACGTCGGAGGCGCAGCTGCGGGAGGTTTTCCGCGATGCGCTCCTCCGACAGAAGCTGCAGGAGGCCCTGGCGGCTGAGGTGCCGACTGAAGCCGAACAAGTACACGCCCGACATATCTTGGTGAAGACGAAAGAGGAGGCACAGCAGGTGCTGGATCGGCTGAATAAAGGGGAGGGTTTTGAACTCCTGGCTCAGGAGCTGTCCACGGATGAGTCCACCAAGGATGATGGGGGGGATCTAGGATGGTTTCCACGAGGACAGATGGTGCCTGCCTTCGAGAAATCGGCTTTCAATGCTGAGGTAAGGGAGGTCGTCGGTCCGACGCAGACCTCCTTTGGATGGCACGTCATCAAGGTGGAGGGACATGAGGTGAGGGAGTTGGAGGCTGGTGCACTTCGGCTTCAGCGGAGCCAGGCCCTGCAGACTTGGCTGGCCGAAGCACGGTCGGGAGAGGGGGTGGAGAATCTATGGAGTCCCGACATGGCTCCGTCTACAGAAGGGGCCCAACGAGGGGGGTAACGAGTTCGTGCTTGTATAGCACAAGCCACCCGACGATGAAGTCGTCGGGCTACGAAGCAGCGGGTGATAAATCACCCTAACCCGCACCTGCGCGGGTACAGGTGATCAGGTGCAGGCATCGGGCGCTGCTCAGTGGTTACTTTACCAGCCTTATGGCCTCCAGCACGTTGGGCAGAGTTTCGATCTTATTCAACACCCGGCTTAGCTGAGATATGCTGTGGATCTCCAGGGTAGCGATTATATTAGCCTGGTTTCGCTGTTTTTGAGTCTCGACGCTCACCGCGCTCATGTTAATATTCTCATCAGTTAACACACCAGAGACATCGTGAAGCAGGCCAGCACGGTCGTAAGCTAGGATGCGCACCACCGCCGGATAGGTCTCCGCTATCTCCTCGCCCTCCCATTCCACCTCAATCAGCCTCTCCGGATGCTCCTCCGTTAGGTAGAGGATATTAGGGCAATCACGGCGATGAACCGTGACCCCCCGCCCTCGGGTGATGTATCCTGTGATCTCATCTCCTGGCAGGGGGTTGCAGCAGCGGGCCAACCTGGTGAACAGGTTCCCCACCCCTCGCACCCGCACCCCAGTGGATGAGGGGGTGCGGGGGATGACCTTGGTGGAGATTGTCTCCTCCGGGCTTTGATTGGATACCACTCGACCGGCGATCTGCTGGGTGCTCAGGTCTCCAAAGCCAAGGGCTGCCAGAAAATCATCGACTTCACTGTAATCGAAGCGTTGGGCAATAGTCTCATAGCTAAGCTCGGTGGTCCCCAGCCTTTTCAACTCCTGATCCAGCAGTTCCCGCCCTCGAGCGATGTTCTGCTCTCGGTCCTGACGACGGAACCATTGACGGATCTTCTGACGAGCTCGGGAAGTCTTCACGTAACCCAGGGCCGGGTTCAGCCAGTCTCGGCTGGGGCCTCTGCGCTTCGTGGTTAGGATCTCCACCTGTTCGCCATTCCGTAGCTGGTAGTCCAGAGAGACCAGTTTGCCATTCACCTTGGCTCCCCGACAGCGATAGCCGACCTCAGTGTGGATGTGAAAGGCAAAGTCCACAGGGGTTGAACCGGCAGGCAGATCAATGATATCGCCCTTGGGGGTGAAGACATAGACTCGCTCCTCGAAGACGTCGCTCTTGAGCGAGTCAACGAACTCGTAGGCGTCGGTGATCTCCTTATGCCACTCTATGAGGGAGCGAAGCCAGGCGATCTTGGCCTCGAAGGTAGGATCTCGCTTGGTGCGCTCTTTGTAGCGCCAATGGGCGGCAACGCCGTATTCAGCCCGCCAGTGCATCTCATGGGTTCGGATCTGCACCTCAAGGTTTTTGCCCTCCTCCGTCACCACAGCGGTGTGGAGGGATTGATACATATTATCCTTGGGGGTGGATATGTAGTCATCGAACTCGCCAGGGATGGGGCGCCACAGGCTGTGCACCGCTCCCAGGGCAGCATAGCAATCCTGCACCCTATCCACAATGATGCGTACACCTCGTACATCGTAGATCTGGGCGAAGTCAACCTCTTCGCGATGCATCTTGTCGTAGATAGAGTGGATGTGCTTAGGCCGTCCGCTTAGCTCAGTCTGGATTCCGGCTTCGGCTAGCTTCTCCCCCAATAGATCGATGATCTTCTGGAGGTATTTTTCTCGTTCTCCCTGCCCCTCAGCGATCCGAGCCGCGATCTCGCGATATTGGACTGGCTCCAGGTAGCGCAGGCTGAGGTCCTCCAGTTGCCACTTGATCCGCCAGATGCCCAGACGGTTGGCCAGAGGGGCGAAGATATCCATAGTCTCGTTGGCGATTCGCTGCTGCTTGTCGGGAGGCAGAGCCCAAAGGGTGCGCATGTTGTGCAGTCGATCAGCCAGTTTTATGATCACCACCCGTACATCATCTACCATGGCCAGGAACATTTTACGCAGGCTCTCCGCCTGTGCTGGCTGGATGCTTCCTGGTCTCACTTGGCTCAGCTCGTCAATCTGCTTCAACTTTGTGACCCCATCCACAAGCGAGGCCACCTCCGCCCCGAACTCCTCCTCCAGGTTCTGACAGGTCATGGTGGAGTCCTCGACGACATCGTGGAGCAGGCTGGCGGCGATAGTTTCTGCGTCGAGTCCCAGATCGGCTACGATCCTCGCCGTCTCCAGGCAGTGCTCAACGTAAGGCTCGCCCGAGGCTCGCTTGACACCAGCGTGAGCCACGTCAGCCCAGTCGTAGGCCCTTCTGACAAAAGCCCGCTCCTCAGCAGATAGATTATCTTTCATCTCGGCCATCAATGTTTCGATGTCCATGGCTCAGCTCAAATCAGACGGTCAGCGTTCAAGCACGCTGACCGTTTTTGCCGTTTCGATGGGCTCGGCATATCGGAACTGGAGTGACTGGGTGTGTACTGGCAGCACTATCCGGGCTTTGGGAGTGACTGTGATCCTTCGCCCCTCATGCATCTGGGATAGCAGCCCGCCTTGCCGGGTCAATGCCGCCTCCATACCCTGAGGGTTGCCGATGACCTGGAACAGGTAAGGAGAGGTCAAAGACTGGCCATCCACTACCAAAGTCTTCCCTCGAGAAGCGATGACCGATGAGACCACTAGGCGCTCCCCATTTAGGGCTATAGCCTCAGCCCCTGCGTTTCGCAACTCGTTGACCAGATCCTGCATCTCCAGAGGGTTGAGGGAGCCTTCAATGCACACCTCGATCCCGGGCCCCGTTACTTCCACCAAACCATTCACAATGCGCAGTCGGTTCAACTCCTCCACCAAATTCGTCAATCTGTCCTGGGGAGAAGCCTGCTGACACTCCGCGATCTGGGAGCGCAGGGTGGCGCGCTCCTGGTGGAGACGGGCGTTGACCTCCACCAGGGTGCTGAGCACTGCTACGGGTGCGGGCCTCACAGCCGTGGGAGTACGTCTCACCGCCCTCTGAGTGCGAAGCTGGATGACTAGAAGCACGCCTAAAAGCAGGCAGACCAGCCCAAGTGCCCAGCCCCTCAAATGGAGACCCTGTTCGCGGATGTGAGCCTGAGCTCTAAGCACTGCGCTCTCTGCGTCCGCCACGCTCATTCCCCTCCCGCCTGTGTGTATTCGAGGGTGAAGCTCCCCTCGAAGGCTGGCAGTACCATCTCTTGGCGCTGATCAACGGCCAACTTCAGCCCAAGCTGCTGCACCCGACGGTGCAGGTCTCTCAGGTAGGCAGGATCCATCGCGACAGCGTACAAGGCTGCCGGGTCGCCGATGGCCCGCACGGTGTAAGGCGGTGACAAGCGGGTGTCATTGACCATAATAGTGCTGCCCACGCAGTAGATAGAGGTACTGGCCACGATCCGCTCATCGTTAACCGCCACTGCCTCCGCTCCAGCTAGCCACAGCAGGTTGGCTGCATCTCGCAGGTCGTATCCATGCACAATGTAGGGATTGAGGTCCACATCGGGGGGAGAGTTAGCGATATCGCTGTCATCCAGACTGACCACCACCCCTGGCCCTCGGGTGGCCACCAGGCCAGCTCTCATCCTCTGGGCGCCCAGTTCATCCCTGAGTTCGCGCAGCGTCTCCGTCTCCGAGCTGGCCGACCGCTGGTAGCGCTCCAGCCGCTCCCGTAGGTGGCTGATGCTCTCCTTCAGGCCGATCTGCTCCCTCTCCAACTGCTGGATAGCGGATTGAAGCTGGGCCTGCTCGTAGTGGGAGTCAATCGTCAGGTCGGCAGGGGAATGAGTCTTGACCTGCAGGAGCAAGCCCAAGCAGATTCCCACCAATATCAATGTCAGCCTGCTCTGGAAAGGATGAATCCAAGAGGAATGCCAGTGGGGCGGGAAGTGCCTGCCCATCACAACTCTCTTCCTACAGTTAACCATAAGCCGCTGCCCGACCCCTCACGGTCACAGGTTCGGGCGATCAAGGCTCTTCCATCGGGGAAAGGAAAGGGGATGATTCTCGTGTCGGATATTTGATGGCTAATTCATAGATCTTAACATTGTTCGCTAGGATCCGCTCCTCCTCCGCCGGGGAGACTTCTACCTCCAGCCGGTAAGCGGGCCGATAGGGCACGCTGGGGATGCCGGTGAAACGCACCA
>JAYEMR010000138.1:0-7932 GCA_034718215.1 Chloroflexota bacterium | reverse complement strand
ATTCCTCCGGATCAGCAGGTCGAATTTGAGACGCCGGCTGGGCGCCTTTCTTCTCCAAGTTGAAGTAGGGCCCCTCCAGATGTACGCCCAAGATCTCAGCGCCATCGCTACCCTCCTCCATGCAGCGAGCGATATTCTCCACAGCCGCCAGGATACCCTCCCGGCTGGCTGTCATCGTAGTCGGCAGGAAGCTGGTCACGCCATGACGGGCGAAAAAGAGGGCCATCTCCTCGAGGGCTTCGGGGGTAGCATCCATGGTATCGTGGCTCGCGGCGCCATGGACGTGAATATCTATGAGTCCAGGAGCCACTGTCAATCCCTCGGCGTTGATTACCTTTCCCTCATCTCCGCTTTGAGATGCTCCTTCTTCAATGGCGGCGATCTTCCCTCCCTTAACAACGACCGTACCCGGCTCCAATATCTCGAGAGGAGTTACGACACGGCCGCCAGAAATAATCAGCTCGCTCTCAGATCCCTGCGCGCTCATGGGCCTTCCTCACTCCCGCAGTTTCAAACAGGTTGGTAGGGGTGGGCCTTGCGCCCACCCTGGGTACCCGTAAGGGGTGCCCCTACAACCCAAATGAAATACACCCTATTCAGATAACAAGGTACGATGTTATTATACCTTATTTCGCCCTGAATGGAAATGCACCACCGTGGAGTTGGTTTGACATGCCGAGAACTGAGGCTACAATATACCCTACCTCAAAGCGATGGCCTAAGCAAATCGTGTAAAGAAAGGAGGCTCTGGGAGGCGGTCAGCTGCTCCCCTAATCACAATGACTGACGAGATTAAAAAGGTTGTCCTTGCCTATTCCGGTGGACTGGACACCTCGATCATTTTATCCTGGCTGATCGAGAACTACAACTGCGAGGTTATCACCTTCACCGGCAGCATCGGCCAGGAGGAAGAGCTGGAGGGGCTGGAGGAGAAGGCGCTGGCATCGGGGGCCTCCAAAGCTTACGTTGAGGACCTGCGAGAGGAATTCCTGCTGGAGTATGCCTTCCCTACCATGCAGGCCGGGGCCGTCTATGAACACAAGTACCTGCTAGGCACATCTTTCGCCCGTCCGCTCCTGGCCAAGCGGCAGGTGGAGATCGCTGAACAAGAGGGTGCTGACGCTGTGGCCCACGGCTGTACGGGCAAGGGTAATGACCAGGTGCGCTTCGAGCTGAGCTATAAGGCTCTCAACCCTCAGCTGAAAGTGATCGCCCCCTGGCGGGAGTGGGATATCCGCTCCCGCGAGGACTCGCTGGCCTACGCCGCGGCGCACGACATCCCCGTCCATGCCTCAAGGAAAAGCATCTACAGCCGCGATCGCAACATCTGGCACATGAGCCACGAGGGCGGTCCGCTGGAGGACCCTTGGTACGAGCCCGATGAGAGCCTCTTCGTCCTGAGCCGCTCGCCTGAGGAGGCACCTGACGAACCGGAGTATGTGGAGATATACTTCGAGCAGGGTGTGCCTCGCCGGGTCAACGGCGAGGCCATGGGGCCTGTAGAGCTGATGACCAGGCTCAATGAGATGGGGGGCAAACATGGTATCGGCCGAGTGGACCTGGTGGAGAACCGACTGGTGGGCATGAAATCGCGAGGTGTCTACGAGACCCCCGGTGGAACCATCCTTTGCACCGCCCACCGAGAGCTGGAGACCCTCACCCTGGATCGGGAAACCAGCCACTACAAGGCTCGCCTAGCCCAGCGCTACGCCGAGCTGGTATACTACGGCCGCTGGTTCACCCCTCTGCGGGAGGCGATGGACGCCTTTGTGCAAGAGACTCAGAAGCGAGTCACCGGCACAGTTCGGCTCAAGCTGTACAAGGGCTCCTGTAGCGTTGTGGGACGTAAATCCTCCTACTCCCTCTACCGAAAGGAGTTCGCTACCTTCGGCCAGGAGGAGGTCTACGACCAGAAAGATGCCCAGGGATTCATCAACCTCTTTGGCCTGCCGCTGAAGGTCCAGGCTCTGCTGGAACTGGAGGGGGAGCGCGAGATGGAGCTGGAAGCGCCCGACTAACACCGACTGATTTATGGGGCGTGACTGTGAGTTCGCTACACGCTTCACGGTTCTTGAGAGGGATTGAGATGGAATTAGCGGCGAATGTACTAGAACTGATCGGCCACACCCCTCTGGTGCGCCTGAACCGGGTGACGGAGGGGCGAGACGCCACAGTGCTAGCCAAGCTGGAGTGCCTTAACCCCTCCGGCAGCATGAAGGACCGCACAGCCCTATACATGATCGAGGAAGCGGAGCGAAGGGGAGCCTTAGAGCCTGGCTCCGTGGTGGTGGAGTTCACCAGCGGCAACACGGGTATAGCATTGGCTATGACCTGTGCCCTCAAGGGCTACCGCATGATAGCGGTGATGCCCGAAGCCATGAGCGTTGAGAGGCGCAAGGTCATCAAAGCCTACGGAGCCGAGGTGGTACTGACCCCCTGTAGTGGTCCCGAAGGAGGCTGCAGTCGAGAGGACATCCAGCGGGCTCGAGAGAAAGTCCAGAGGCTGGCTGAGGAGTTGGATGGATTCCTGCCCGACCAGTTCGCCAATCCACAGAATGTGCGAGCCCATAGGAAGACCACAGGCCAGGAGATCCTAGCTCAGACCGGAGGCCGATTGGATGCTTTCGTCATGGGTGTGGGCACAGGAGGTACGTTTACAGGGGTCGCCCAGGCCCTGAAGGCCCATGATCCTTCCATTCAGACGGTGGCCGTCGAGCCGGCCTCCTCAGCCGTGCTGTCCGGCGGCCCGCCAGGCTGCCATCGTATCCAAGGCATCGGCGAGGGATACGTGCCGGAGCTTTTCGACTATGACCTCTGCGATGAGGTGATCGCTGTTAGTGACGAGGAGGCCATCGGCATGGCTCGACGGCTAGCGCGGGAGGAGGGGATGTTCGCCGGCTTCTCCTCCGGGGCCAACGTGGTCGCTGCTCTGCAGGTGGCGGCCAAGTTGGGGGAGGGACGCAGGGTGGTGACCATCATCGCCGACTCGGGCTTGAAATATCTGAGCGAATTCCCTGATACTGAGGGGAGCCCATGAGCTTGCAAATTGGCATCGTAGGTCTGCCTAATGTGGGTAAATCCACGCTCTTCAACGCTCTCACTCGCGCGCGGGTGCCCGTGGCCAGCTACCCCTTCACCACCACGGACCGACATGTAGGGGTGGCCACGGTGCCCGACCGCCGGCTAAAGGAGATCGCGTCCATCGTTCAGCCTGAGAGGGTCGTGCCCACCACGGTGGAGTTCGTGGACATCGCTGGCCTAGTGCGGGGTGCTCACAGGGGGGAGGGATTAGGCAACCAGTTCCTGGGCCACATTCGCAACGTAGATGCGGTAGCCATGGTCGTCCGCTGCTTCCGTGACCCCAACATCTCCCACGTGCATGGTCAGATTGAACCAGAGGATGACATCCAGACAGTAGAACTGGAACTGATCTTGGCTGATCTGGATTCGGTGGAGAGACGCCTGCAGAAGGTCTACACTCAGGCCAAAAGCCGACCTAGGGAATACGCCGACGAGCTGGAGTGTCTGGAGCGGGTTCGGAAGCACCTGGAAGCTGGACGGAGTGTGCGTTTCCTGGAGCTTAAGGAGGGAGAGGATGGATACCTGAGCGAGCTCAACCTGCTGACGGCCAAGCCCCGGCTGTATGTAGCCAACGTGGGAGAGGAGGAGCTGCCCGATGGTGGGGATCTGTGCGAGCCGGTGGCGCATCTGGCTAAGAGGGAGGATGCGGAGATGGTGGTGCTGTGTGCGCTGCTGGAGATGGAGCTAGCCGAGTGGCCTGAGGAGGAGGCCGCTGCCTATCGTGCCGAAGTGGGGGTGGAGAGGTCAGGGCTGGACGAGCTGGTGCGGGCTGGCTACAGGCTGCTGGACCTCATCACCTTCTTCACCACCACGGGTGGGCACGAGGTGCGAGCCTGGACGCTACCTCGAGACAGCACGGCGCTACAGGCCGCGGGCCAGGTGCACACCGACATGGCCCGCGGCTTCATCCGGGCCGAGGTGATCGGGTACACGGACCTGATGGAGGCTGGCTCCTTCGCCGCCGCGAGAGAACAGGGCCAGCTCCGGGTGGAGGGGCGCGATTACCTGGTTCAGGATGGGGACGTCATCCACATTCGATTCCAGGTGTGAGGTCGAGAAAGGGTGAACATCCTGCTGATTGATGGCCGAGATGAGTTCCGCAGCCACCTCAGCGCTCACCTGCGCAGGGCGGGCCACCAGGTGCAGGCCCTTTCAGAGCCGGAACCGGCGTTTGCCTGGTTGGAGAACCATCGGCCTGATGTGGTGATGGTCGAGCGGGGAGTGCTGCTTCGCCAGGGAGAGCCGCTGCTGCTGGCCGTGGCTCAGCAAGAAACACCACCAGCCATCCTTCTTCCTCCCCAACCTTTGAGGGAATCGGGACTTGGGGAGGTGATCGGGCGGATGGAGCGTGTGGAGGGGGTGCGTCGGCAGGCGGAGGAGGCGAGGGACCTTACCATCCGGCTTCAGATCGGTGAGCTGATCGTTGATCAGGCCAAGCGACGAGTCATTTTCCGAGGGCGGATCATCCGCCTAACTCCCACCCAGTATCGCCTTCTCCACTGTCTGGCCTGCCACGCAGGGCAGGTGGTCGGCTATCGGGAACTGCTGCGGCAGGTGTGGGGCTTTGACGCCGACGAGGCAGAGGCCCGCGATCTTCTGAAGGCTCACATCCGTCAGATCCGGCGCAAGATGGGGCTGGATGCCAAGCGGGCAGAGTACTTGCAGTCCGTGCGTGGCTTTGGCTACATGCTAATTGACCCTCACGAGGATGAGCTTCCCCGATCCTCCTCGAAATAACCTCTGCCTTCACCGAATCTTCACCCAATCTCCACCCTTTCTCCACTGACAGCAGAGGAGTCTTCTGCTATAATAGGCATGTGTTGAGTTCCAAGATAGAGATAGGAGGAATAACCATGCCTAAAGGTTTCTGTCCCGACTGCGGTGCCACGATCACAGTTGGCCCTGAGGTCAAAGTGGGAACCCGCCTTGACTGTCCTGAATGCGGCGTTGAGCTTGAGGTGGTGAGCCTTTCGCCCTTTGAGCTGGACTACACCTATTTCGATGAGTGGGAGGAAGAAGAGGAAGAGTGGGGGGAGGAGTAACCCCTCTCCCAATCTCCTCTAACTGACTTCCCCGCCTGGCGGAGCCCGCAAATGGGCTGAAATCGGCCGCACAGGTCGACTTTGCAGAGCTTGGCATCAGGAACATGGATTTGTGGCTAAACACAAGAAACCCGGCTTCTCAGCTTGTTGGTCAGAGAAGCCGGGTTTCTCCGTCCTGCTTGGGTTGAGAAAAGAGTTCCTCTGTTGCTATAATATCCTCGCTAACTCCAGACATTTTGCCCGTCCTAGCCAGGACAGGCCCTCGCTAGGGTAGGCATGGGGGCCGAGGCGTCCCCGCTGAAGGCCTTTACCTGTCCGCCGCCTGTACATGCCCTTTCACCCGTGCGGGTACAGGCACCCGTGCGGGTACAGGCGGAATAGGTGCCCCAAGCGCAGGCGGACCCTGCCTGCCGCCAGTGCCTCCTGTCCGGCGCTCCCCTGTCTGCGCAGGTAGGCAAAAGCTCAGGGCGGAGCCGAAGCACGTCCACCTCCGAAGTCAGCCGCATGAATGAGCAGCCACCTTTTCGAAGTTGACAGCCAAGGGGAAATAGGTTACAATCCCATCAAGATGGTGAGCATTTCAGACAACGGAGTAAGAGATATGAGCACTCTGGCGATTGAGCTGTCACTGGAAACCTACCAGCGCCTCCAAGAGCGAGCCCGGCGGGTCGGCAAACCGCCGGAGTCCTTGATCCAAGATCTTGTGGAAAAGGCGCTGCGAGAGGAAAGGATGGAGAAAGAACTGGGCAAAAGCGCCCGAGAAATCCTCCAAGCCTCGGGCCGGGTTCGCCCTCTCAGCGAAGCTTTGCGACGCAGGATCATTCCCGGCGTCACACTTGAAGAGGTGAGAAGTGCTCTCAGCCGGGCCGGTGGCCCTTCGTTAAGCGAGCTCGTGTTGGAGCAACGGGGCCCTAAGCCGTGACCGCCTACTACCTCGACGCCAGCGCTCTGGTCAAACGGTATGCCGAAGAACCGGGAAGCGATTGGATCTTGCGAATAGTGGAGCTCACTCAAGACCATCGTTTGCGTGGTTATGATGCCGTCCAGTTGGCCACTGCCCTGGTGACCAATGCGGAGTTAGTGGCGCAGGAGTATCTGCCTCTTATCTTCATTGCCGGCGATGAAGACCTTCTGGCCGCTGCTGAGGCAGAATATCTATCCACCGAGAATCCTCTGAACCAGGCCAGTAAGACGACCTCCCGACGTTAGAGCCCCACATTATCTGCCTCACAAAGCCAGAGGCCGCCTTGTTTTCAGGCGACCTCCTTTTTGTCATGGCGGGGCCGAAGCCTCACTTCCCCCCGCCCATCCGCACCCAGCCATGCTCTGGGCCGAGAAGGAGCCACGCCCATCCCCCCAAAAAAGCCTGCGATGGAGCCGAGGCCGGCAGTAGATGGAAACAGAACCCTAGTCAGTCAGGTACTCTTCCTCGATCTTGGTTACGATGGTCACGAAGTCCACCTGGGGGATGTCCAGGGCAAAGGCTTGATCCGCACCCCTTGAGGGCCTTGGTCCTCTGTGGCGATGATGGGGATGAGTCGAAAGCTCAGGATGATGGGAGGCATCATCGTATTGAAAGATCCGCTCACCATCGGGACCCAAGTAGATGTAGGCGTAATCGTACTCCCTGATCTCAGCAGTATCATCGAGCAGGGCTCTGACCAGTAGACAAGAGCCACCCTTGAAAACAAGAGTGGCTTTCATCACACCTCTGTACTCAACTTCCTCTTCGCTGGACAGGCTCAAGTCTTCGTGTTGGAGGTCGAGGATGGAACGCCTCTCAGCGAGGAAGGAGAATATCTCCCAGTAATAGTATCGCAGTTTGGTGCTAGGCATCCTCGACCTGGTCTTCAGAAAAGCCGAAGCGCTCCTTCATGCGAAGCAGGCTCCCGTACTGTACCCGCCACTCAAAGTAATCCATGGGCCCTTCTTGGATGGCGCCCTCCTGGAACCTGCTGTAGAATTCCTCTGAGCTCATCCCATATTTGCGCTCCAGTTCTCGCAGGGAGCGTACGGTCTCGGCGAAGTAATCGAAAGGCGATCTGGGCTCCCGTGTAGGTAGAGCTTCCAACATCGCCTTAGCGGAAAGAAGGGAGACATATTGGTCTTTGGAGATGAGCAGCACGGCTTCCATTTCGGGGAGACGGAGTTCAATAGGTTGGCGGGACTGTTTCATCCTGGTTAGGAGTTGAGCGAGGTTGATATCAGGCTCTTCCAGGTCGAGGACAATGATCCCCTCGCTGCTCCCTTCGTGTTCGATCAGATCCTTAGCACTCATAGGGCTTTCCCCCTGTCAATATGATCATTTGCAAGGAGTATTATACCACGCTCAACGGAAAAGGGAAGTCACCTCACTGCCTCCCACACTCTGCAATATTCTGGAGTCCCCTCAGAAAAGCCAGAGGCCGCCCTTATCTTGGGGTGACCTAGTTCTATCATGCCGGAGCCGAAGCCCCGCCCTGAACCAAAGGAGGAAAACGATGGAAACCTGTCTCCCGCCTGTTGGCAGACAGGTCCGTCAGGCAGAAGAGAAGCCTTTGCTCATCGCTTCATCACAAAATCCACTATTCATATACTGCTGCGTCGAGCCGGCTCACCGCCCCTCACGGATAGATCCCCCGGATCCTAGTGGCCTGCGCCACCCGCTCGATGGCCAGGATCAAGGCCGCGGTGCGCATGGTTACCCCCTTCCTCTCGGCTATGGCCAACACCTCCTGGAAACTGCGCACCATCACCTGATGTAGCTGTTTGTTGACCTCCTCCTCTGTCCAGAAGAAGCGCTGCAAGCCCTGCACCCACTCGAAGTAGG
>JAYEMR010000137.1:0-7933 GCA_034718215.1 Chloroflexota bacterium | reverse complement strand
GTCCATAGGCTTCCAGCTGACCATCCAAAGGGCCATCCAGGCCACTCTCGCTAACCAAAAAGGCAGCACAAGGCCACTGGAAGTTGAGCTATCATTGCCTTTCGCGGCTAATTGTCAAATTTGGGCTGCAGGATGATGTGGACTGGCATAGGGCTGTCCTTCCTCGGTATCATCCTGATAACCCAGGGAGGCAGTGGGCTATCGTTTCAGCTGGCAGCGACCTGGCGTGGTGATCTGATCGTGCTGGCTGGGACGCTGTGCTGGTCCCTGTACAACGTGTGGCTCAGACCACTGGCGGAGCGGTATCCGCCTCTTTGGTTGACCGCGCTGGTGGTGGGGATCGGTACCCCCTTCCTGCTGAGCATCGCTGTGCCCGCGGCCGTAGCTCAGGATTGGAGCGAGATCAGTTGGGGTGGATGGGGCATACTGATCTACTCAGCCCTCTTTCCCCTCGTCCTTGGCCATCCCATTTGGAACACCTTCGTGCGGCGCATTGGCGCTGCCAGGACGGCGGCGTACTCCAATCTAGTGCCTGCCATCAGCGTCTCCATCAGTTGGATCTTCCTGGGCGAGCGGTGGACGCTGGTGCAGATCGCCGGCGCGGGACTGGTCTTCGCTGGCCTGTACCTGACGGGCTGCCGGCGGGTGTCATCTGTCGCTGAGACAAGGGAGTCACGCTGCACGAAGTCGCCTAAAGTCGCCCGACGCTGAAGCATCGGGCTGGAAGAGCGAAGCTCTTCGAGCTGGATTCCAGCCTGCCGGGGCTTCGTCCTTCCAGCGCGACGGCTTTAGCGCTTTATCGTATCGAACCGTCACTGCGGTGTTAAAAACAGCCTGCCTGAGATGACAGGTTTTTTGGTGGAGAGAGGTTGACACAGCGTGATATTTGTGGTATAATTGTAACAGGTCTTCCTTTATCATCACCAAATCGGTTAGTGAGAGAGGAAGGAGCGAGGTCGAAGGTATCGGCTGCTCTCCTGATGTTCGGTAGAGGGCCGGCGGGAGAGCCAGGGAATCCGTAAGGAGAGGAATCAATGGCAAAGGGAAAATTTGTACATAGAGATTCTTCACATCTATCAGCAGATACAGAAGGAGGTAAACCAATGAAAAAGAGAAATCTGAACCGACGCGACTTCCTGCGGCTGTCCGCAGCCGTGGCCACAGGAGCGGTGATGGCTGCTTGCAAGCCAGCTGCACCTCCGGCTCCTGAGGTGAAGGAAAAGGCTCCGGCCGAGAAGGAGGTAGAGGCTACTCCCAAGCCCGCCGAGA
The DNA here is from genome assembly GCA_034718215.1 of Chloroflexota bacterium. Classification (GTDB taxonomy): domain Bacteria; phylum Chloroflexota; class Anaerolineae; order JAYEMR01; family JAYEMR01; genus JAYEMR01. Next base: position 6,664 of record JAYEMR010000137.1, on the reverse strand, counting down.
AGGTCCACATAGTGTACCAAAACCGGGCCGTGGAAGAGGGAGCAGTGGAGGCTCGCAAGAACAGCTGGGCAGAGTCATATCCCGTGTTTCAGGAAAAGAACCCTAATATTGAGGTGGAGTTCCGCAACTCGCCACCCGAGCACTGGGATAAGCTCATGGCAGCCTTCACGGCAGGGAACGCCCCCGATATCTACGAACTCTGCTGCACCCAGAGCTACAAGGTTGTAGAGATGGGCCAGGCCCTCAACATCCAGCCCTACGTTGACCGGGACCTGGATGAGCTCCTCATGGATGACTACTACCCCGAGCAGTTCAAGCCCTGGAAGGATGATGCGGGCGACATCCATGCCATGCCCAGAGATTCAGGAGCTCAACTTCTCTATTACAACGTGGATATGTTTGAGGAAGAGGGCGTCGACCTCCTGCCCAAGGACTACGAGGACAACATCAACCACGACGACTTCGACGAGATCGGCCTCCAGTTCGTGCGGCGTGAGAAACCCATGAGATGGGCTACCAGCAGCTACGGACTTGGGGCTGGCTGGAACGCGCAGTACCACTTGTGGGCTTTTGGGGGCAATATGGTGGACCCTGACAACAGGGACAAATGTGCCTTGAACACCGAAGAGGCCAAAGCGGCCCTCGAATGGGCCCGAGCTGCCGTCTGGGACAAGTACACCTTCGCCTACGGAGAACAGATGGGTGGTTTGGGCTGTGAGGCGGCCTTTATGGGCGAGCGGAGCGCGACAGTGGAGATGGGGCCCTGGAACCTGCTCCCCTGGACCAAATCTAAGTTCAAATGGGATCTCGCGCCCCTGCCTGATGGGCCGACGGGTCTCCACACAGGGTTCAACTCCGTTGACGCCTATCAGGGCTGGAGTGGAACCAAGTATCCTGACGCGACCTGGGAGCTTCTTAAGTTCCTGGCAAGCTATGACCACGAGAAGCCCTACTGCAAGTATACCTACCGGCAGCCGTGCCCCAACAGCCTGAACGAGTACTGGGTGAAGACCGTCCGCGAGAAAGAGCCGCGCATGGAGGAAGTGAACATGGAGCTCTATGCCAAGGCTAGGAAGGTGGGCCATCCAGAGGAGATGTTCCACAACGACGGCGTGTGTAAGAGCGAGATACTCAAGCCCGCTTTCGACAAGGTGATGCTGCTGGGGAAAGAGCCGGTGTCCTTCATAGCGCCTTTCTGCGAACTGGTGAACAGGTTCAATGCGGGAGAGATCGGTGTCGAGGATATCGGGACCGAGCTTGAGAAGTTAGGCGCATAGAGGCCAAGGGGTTCAGAGGCGTGGGCCATCGAATGCAGGTCCACGCCTCTGATTTGCCTTTGGCGTGAGTATCATGCCCCCTAGTGATTGAGGAGGGTGAGGACTATGACAGCCTTTGTTCATCGTATAGCTAGGCAAGAACGCGTGCTCAGCCCATGGCTCCGGGAGGCGCTGTTTGGATACCTCTGTCTTGTCCCTTGGATCGTCGGGTTCCTGGTCTTCACCGCTGGGCCGATGTTCGCCTCCCTGGGTTTCAGCCTATTCCGCACCGATTTCCTGAACACAGCTAGGTTCATCGGGCTGAAGTGGTATGAGGACATTCTTTTCACGGATAGGCTGGCGACCAAAGCCCTGGTCAATACCGCCTATTACGCTTTTGCTATGGTGCCCCTGTCTACTGCCTTGGCATTGGGCATCGCTGTCCTTCTAAATCAGGGTATCAAGTTCCAGGGGTTGTGGCGGACCATATACTATCTTCCCTCCGTGGTGTCGGGTGTAGCCGTGTCGCTGCTCTGGCGGTGGCTCTATCAACCAGAAATGGGTCTGATCAATTCCCTTTTGGCCAATGTGGGTATTAAAGGCCCGCGCTGGATCTACAGCGAAACATGGGCCATGCCCTCCCTGATTATCATGGCCCTGTGGGGATCAGGCGGCGCGATGCTGATTTTCCTGGCTGGCCTGCGTGGTATCCCCACGTCGCTCTACGAAGCGGCGGAGATGGATGGAGCCGGACCATTCCGGTCTTTCTGGAATATCACCCTCCCCATGCTGACGCCCACTATCCTCTTCAACATGGTGATGAGCACCATCGGTTCCTTTCAGGTCTTTACCCAGGCCTTCGTACTGACCGAGGGTGGCCCCAATAATGCGACGCTGACTATGGTCTTATACATATACCGTAAGGCCTTCGAGCAGATGTATTTCGGGTATGGTTCAGCTTTGGCCTGGGCGCTTTTCATAGTCGTCCTTGTCTTCAGTATCCTTGCATTGCGCAGCTCGAGATTGTGGGTCTTCTACGCGGGTGAGTAGGTGGCAGACATGGAGATCGGGAGGTGAGAGGTATCATGCAGAGGACAGTTGACATCCAACTCCTGAGAAGTCGTATCGAACGAGTATCCCTACGGGCGTTTCTCTATATCGTAGTCGCCGTCGGGGGCGTTATGTTCGCCATACCCTTTGTGTGGATGGTTCGCACCTCCGTCATGCCGATGTGGCAGATTTACGTCTTCCCCCCTCAGTGGATCCCGGCGGAACTTGTCTTCGACAACTTTCGGATACCGGGTTTGCCCTTCGAGCGATGGTTCCTGAACAGCACAGTGATCGTTCTGCTGAACATCGTCCGGGCAGTGACGGCATCTTCGATTGTGGCTTTTGCCTTCGCTCGAGTGCGCTTTCCGGGTAGGGAAGCGCTCTTTCTGGTCGTATTGGCGACCATGATGCTGCCTAGTCAGGTCACAACTATCCCCACCTATCTGCTGTTCAGCCGACTGGGATGGCTGGATACCTACCTGCCGCTGTTCCTGCGGGCCTCGATCGCTGATCCCTTTCACGTATTCCTGCTGCGTCAGTTCTTCAGAACGCTGCCCCGAGAGCTAGATGACGCGGCACGGATTGACGGCTGCGGCCTATTTGGAATATTCTGGCGAATTGCTCTGCCTCAAAGCCTGCCAGCGCTTGGGGTGGTGTCTATCTTTGAGTTCACCTACAATTGGAACAACTTCTACCTGCCTCTCATTTACCTCAATTCTGTGAACAAGTTCCCCGTGGCGCTTGGACTGAGATTGATGCAGGGTCAATACCGTACGAACATGGGAAGCATGATGGCTGCTGCGCTTATGGCTGTAGCGCCCATACTGGTCATCTTCTTCCTCGCTCAGCGCTACTTCGTACAGGGGATTGTCATCACGGGGATCAAAGGGTAGGTCTTCCTCACCATCTTGTCCTCGAATAGAGGGCACTCCCTGCAAACAAATCGCCACGGAAAAGGTTAATGGAATGACAAAAGGAGGTACTTATGCAAGTCTTTCGTCAACGGGACAACACCCTCATCTGGAGAATGGGCTATGAGACAGTGCAGGTCGAGCCTTGGGGGCGCGATAGCCTCCGGGTGCGGGCCACGATGGGGGCCGAGATCCGTGATGACCTTCCCGGCGCGCTGCTGGAGCCTGCCGCCACGGATGCGCAGATCGAGATCGGCGAAGAGCATGCGGTCCTCCACAACGGCGCCATCACCGCCGAGCTCTCCTTTAAACCGGGCCCACTCATCGCTGCCCCCGAAGGGAAACTCCGCTTCCTCAACACCGCCACCGGCACTGAGCTTCTAGCGGAGGAGCCTCAGCGCTTTGAGGGGCCCTCTGCCCGTTGTTTCAAGCCCCTATCCAGCGATCTCTACCGTGTCGAGGCGCGGTTCAAGGCCTACGAGGGCGAACGGCTCTACGGGCTGGGGCAGCGTCAACATGGGCGGCTGGACCAAAAGGGGTGCGTGATAGAATTGCTCCAGCGCAACACGGAGGTCAATATCCCCTTCCTGCTCTCCAGCCGAGGCTATGGCTTCCTGTGGAACAACCCCGCCGTGGGCCGCGTGGAGCTGGCTCACAATGGCACCTGCTGGGTCGCCGAGGCGGCGCGCCAAATGGACTACTGGGTCACCGTGGGCGACACTCCGGCGGAGATCATGGAGCACTACGCCGACGCCACCGGCCATGCGCCGATGCTGCCTGAGTGGGCTGCGGGCTTCTGGCAGTGTAAGCTGCGCTATCGCACCCAGGAGGAGCTGCTCGATGTAGCCCGCGAGTACAAGCGTCGGGGCCTGCCCCTCTCTGTGATCGTCGTTGATTTCTTCCACTGGACGCTGCAGGGTGACTGGAAATTCGACCCCGAATGCTGGCCCGATCCAGCGGGGATGGTGCGCGAGCTGAGAGAGATGGGCGTCAGGGTGATGGTCTCCATCTGGCCCACCGTCAATGCCCTCAGCCCCAACTTCGAGGGGATGCAGCGGCGCGGGCTGCTGGTCCGAACCGAGCGCGGCGTGCCAGCACATACCTCGTTTATGGATACCAAGCCCGAGGGGCCTGTGTACATGCATTTCTACGACCCCACCAATCCAGAGGCTCGGGAGTTCATCTGGGAGCGGGTACGCGAGGGCTACTACAAGCATGGGATCAAGGTCTGGTGGCTGGATGCGTGCGAGCCGGAGATGCGCCCTCTGGACCCCGATAACCTGCGCTATCATCTGGGCAACGGCCAGGAGGTGACCAATATATACCCTCTGCTGCACGCTCGCGCCTTCTACGAGGGAATGCGCAGCGAGGGAGAGGAGGAGATCGTGTCCCTCTGTCGGGCGGCGTGGGCCGGAAGCCAGCGCTACGGGGCGGCTGTGTGGTCCGGCGACATCCCCTCCACCTTCGAAGCGCTGCAGGCCCAGGTTCGGGCAGGGCTGAATATCGGCCTGAGCGGCATCCCCTGGTGGACCACGGACATCGGTGGTTTCTACGGCGGAGATCCCTCCGCATCCTACTTCCGCGAGCTCATCGTGCGCTGGTTCCAGTACGGCGCTTTCTGCCCGCTCTTCCGCCTGCATGGGTTCCGCTTGCCAGTTTCCCAAATGACTGGCCAGATGACTGGTGGTCCCAACGAGGTCTGGTCCTTCGGCGACGAGGCCTACGAGATCATCAAGGAGCTGCTCTTCCTGCGCGAGCGGCTGCGTCCCTACGTCATGGAGCAGATGAGCCTGGCCCACGAGAAGGGCATCCCGCCCATGCGCCCCCTCTTCTTCGACTTTCCTGAGGACGAGGGCTGCTTTGCAGTGGATGACCAGTTCATGTTTGGGCCGGACCTGTTAGTTGCCCCGATACTCTACGAGGATGCTCGCAGTCGGGAGGTATACCTGCCGGCCGGCGCGACCTGGAGGGACGCTTGGACAGATGAGACCTACGACGGCGGTCAGCGGATCGAGGCCGATGCACCGCTGGAACGCATTCCGCTCTACCTGCGAGGGGAGGCGGTGCTGCCGATTCGCAGCGATGAGAGCTGAAACCCGAAGCCGAAAAGCGACTGGGCAGAATGGAGATAGAAAGCGTCACAGCGTAAGCGTAAACAGGTAGGGGTGGTCCATGAACTGCCCCTACTCTTTTGTTTCCACCCTGAGTCGGAGCAGCTCCGCCCCGGGGTGGTTTGTCATTGCCTTGAGGGAGAAGAGGCTTCATTGATGGCCCTGGATGTATTATACATCCATCCTGCCAAGCAGAAGGTGGAAACCCGCTACGATAAATATATCTCCAGCCCACCCTATCTGCTCATGCCGGTGGGGGTCATTGGCCTAGCCAACCTGCTACGTGAGCAGGGATTGAGAGTTAAGGGGCTCAATCTGCCCCTGGAGCTGATCCTGGAGCCGGCATTCAACCTGAGGGCCTGGCTGGAGGTACAGGAACCTCAAAGGCTGGTGATGATTGACCTGCACTGGTATGAGCACTCCTTCGGCGCCCTGGATGTGGCCAGGCTGTGCAAGGAGGTGTATCCTGAGGTGCCAGTGCTTCTGGGGGGCATCACTGCCTCAATCTTCGCCCATGAGATCCTGGAGCACTTCCCACAGGTGGATCTCATTATCCGAGGCGATGCTGAAGAGCCTCTCCAGCAGATTATGGCCGGGGAAAGCCTGGCCTCCATCCCCAACTTGGCCTATCGGGATGGTGACTCCATCGTGGAGAATGATCTGGCCTACTGCGCTACTTTGAAGGAACTGGACCGACTGGATTTTGTGGACACCGATTTCCTGGAGCATCGCGATTCCTATGCTTCCATGCAGTATTCTGGGGCGGGTATCATCCGCGATGCCTCACGCCGGGGCCACTGGCTCTCCATTGGCCGAGGGTGTATGTTCAACTGCTCCTTCTGCGGTGGGGGGAAGGCGGCCCACAGCCAGTTCGCCGGCCGAAAGGAGCTCATCCTGCGCTCCGTGGAGCGAGTGATAGAGGACATCGAACGGCTCCAGAGGCGGTCCATCCATCAGGTCTCTTTCTCCCTCGACCCAGCCATCGTCGGCCCGGAGTACTGGCGTCCGCTTTTAGAAGGGCTACAGCAGCGGAAGGTCAGGCTCGGCCTCTACAATGAGTTCTTCCAGCTTCCCTCAGACGGCTTCTTGCAGCTCTTCACGGAGACGGCTGACCTGAGCCACACGGAGGCGGCAATTACTGTCTTGTCAGGAGATGAGAGTGTGCGTCGGCTTAACGGCAAGTTCTTCTCCAACCGCCGCCTATTTCATGTCTTGAGCTGGCTGCGGCGCCACCAAATACCCATTTTTGTCTACTTCTCCACCAATCTTCCGGGGGAGACAGAGTAGACCTTTCATCACACCGTTGAACTGGCCCGGCGGATCGCTCGCTACTATC
>JAYEMR010000136.1:0-7995 GCA_034718215.1 Chloroflexota bacterium | reverse complement strand
CGTACTCCGGCAGGCCGCGGTTGAGCAACGCCAGACCAGCCCCTCCATCGGAGATGTCCACGAAGGCCCGCTGGTGCTTGGTGGGCGAGGGGTCCTCCTCCCAGCCTGTGACCTCCGGTAAGTCAATCTCCCTCTCGATGACTGCGAAGTGCCCATCGGCGTGGGAGTATTCCGGCCGCAGCGGTGTGGGGAAAAGGGCTCGCAGCCGGTGGTCTTTAGCCCGGTTGTCCACGGTGGTGGAGATGTACACGCCCGGCCGGTCGGCGAAGAGGGTGATCTTGGAGGAGATGGGGAGGCTCACTCTCTCCTCGCTGCGCTTCTGCCCATCCTCGGAGAGCGAGGCGGGCACCCTGAAATCCAGCCCCACGCGGAATGTGGCCTGTAGCGGCCCGGCCTGCAATCGGGTGATGGTCGCCTCCAATCCCTCAGTGGTCAGCGTCTGCCCCTCCAGGGAGGGAGAGTAGGTGTACTCATCGCCAGCGTCCTCTACATCCTCGAAGCGGTTGAGACCCTGATAGGTGATGCCTGTCCCCTTGTCGGTGAGGGTGAACGAGCCATCAGGCTGGATTTGCAGCGAGACGAAATCATTCTCCGCGCCCCTCTCCCAGACCCGCAGCCTTTTCTCCATCACAGGCTGGTCGCCCGCTGCTGGCTGCACATAGTAGCTGGTGTAACCTCCGGCAGATACATTCACCGGCAGAGCCACCGTCACCACCCGTTTGGCGTTGCCCTTCAGCACCTCCATCCAGAACCGAGGCTCATCGGACAATTTCTGATAGGGGATCTCCTGCCCGTCGCCGTCCAGGATCTGGAAATCGTCGGCTATTGGGTCGCCCATGTCGAAGGGGATCTCCAAGAGGGCGATATCCTGTCGTGGCCAGCCGAGGGGATTGAACAGAGTCATAGGCAGTCCTTCGCGCTGAGTGTAGTCAATCTCCCGCAGGATGGAGCGGAAGCTGTCGCGCGCAATGGTGCGGCCGATCTGCTCCGCCTGGCCAAATCGGTACATCATCTCCTCATGCACCCGATCCACCGAGCAGCCGCAGATGTCGTCGTGGGGATGGTTCCTCAGCACCCACCTCCAGGCCTCCTCCAGAAAGGCGGGATCCCCCTCTCGGCCAGTGAGCGCCCAGGCCAGCCCGCTGAGGGGCTCTGCGTAGCGCTCCAGCAGTGTCAGCACCCGATGGTTGGCCTGCTTGAGGTACATGCGGGTGGAGTAGACCCCCTGCAGCACGCTGGTGTAGGTGCCTTGGTTGAACTCCCCGCTCCATTTGCGAAGCTCAGGCTGCGCAGCGCGCACTTGGACGATGTGATCCTCCAGCGTGGCGTGGCGAAACTCAATTTCGGGGAAGCGCTCTCGCGCCGCGGCTAAGATCTGACTGAGTTCTGGCTGGGCCTCGGCATGATCAATTCCATTCATCAGAAGCAGAGCTGACGTGTTGGCCCGCGCCCGGGCCGACTCCACCGCCCGCTCGATCTGCTCTAATGCCAGCTCCAGATCGAAGCGCATCTGAGAGATATCGCCCCACTTGATGGGATAGCCCAGGTTGGAGACGTTGTGATAGCCGTCGGCCATCCAGATAGCCAGCACAGAGGTGCCGTCGGGCGCGATCCACTCGAATTCAGTGCCCAGCTCCTCTCCCTCGGGCCCCATCCCACGCCAGAACACGGCGTTATCCAGGTTGAATCCAGCCAGGATCTGGGGCAGTGCGGCGATGTGGCCGAAGGTGTCAGGAGCGTAGCCCACTTCCATCACTCCTCCCAGCTCCTCCGCCATGCGCCATCCGATCAGGAGGTTTCGGATCATGGACTCCGGGCTGACCAGGAACTCATCCACCAGCACGTACCAGGGGCCTACTTGCAGTCGTCCCTCCTGCACGAAGTGCTTCACCCGGGCCCGGTTCTCCGGGCGGATGGCGAAGTAGTCCTCCAAGACAACCATCTGTCCATCCAGCATGAAGCAGTGGAAATCAGGATCGCGCTCCAGGAGGTCCAGCAAACGGTCAATGAGGCGCACCAGCCGCACTCGGAACTCCTGGAAGGGCACATACCAGGCCCGGTCCCAGTGGGTCTCCGAGACCACTGTGACAGCGTCCTTATCCTTCATAACAGTTCCTTTCTGTGTTGATAGAGCTCACCGTTAAATCCCATCAGCGGGCAACGCAGGGAGAGCTCAATGCTATGAGCCAAGAGCGCCCTCGAACTATTCGCGCAATACACGCTGGATAATCGCCTCCGCCATCTCCTGGGTGCCCACGGCGGTAGGATCATCGCGGTCCTCCTTGAGATCGTATGTGACATACTGGCCTTCGGCGATCACCTCCGCTACGGCCCGTTCCACTCGCTCGGCTGCCTCCTCCTCGTTCAGGTAGCGTAGCATTAGCACCCCGCTGAGGATCGTCGCTGTGGGGTTGACCTTGTTTTTACCCGCGTATTTGGGGGCCGAGCCGTGCACTGGCTCGAATACAGCCAGCCCATCGCCGATGTTGGCACCCGGAGCCAATCCTAATCCCCCTACCAGTCCCGCCGACAGGTCGCTCACGATGTCGCCGTACAGATTGGGACACACCAACACGTCGTAAGCTTGGGGTTTCTGCACCAACTGCATGCACATGTTGTCCACGATACGGTTCTCAAACTCGATATCCGGGTACCGCTTGGCCATCTCACGAGCTACTTTGAGGAAGAGGCCGTCGCTGAACTTGAGGACGTTGGCTTTGTGAACAGCGGTCACCTTGTGTCGGCCTCGTTCTCGCGCATAGTCAAAGGCGAAGCGCACGATGCGCTCGCTTGCGCGGCGAGTAGTGAGCTTCACCGACTCCGCCACCTCATCAGGGACCGCGTAGTGCTCGATGCCGGCGTAGAGCCCCTCGGTGTTCTCTCGCACCACTACTAGATCAATATCCTCGTAGCGAGAGCAGACGCCGGGGATGGTCTTGAGTGGACGGAGGTTGACGTAGAGATCCAACCTCTGGCGGATAGCGACGTTCACACTGCGAAAGCCGCTGCCTAACGCGGTGGTGATGGGGCCCTTCAGGGCCACCCCGTTGGCGCGGATGGAGTCCAGCACCTCCTCCGGCAGAGGCGTGCCCCTCTCCTTCATCATCTCTGCCCCTGCCCTCTGAACATCCCACTCAAACTCAACGCCCGTGGCCTCCAATACTCGGCGCGCGGCCCGAGTTACCTCCGGTCCGATTCCATCACCGGGTATGAAGGCTACTTTGTAGGCCATAAACCGCCTCCTTCTTGCTTATCGCGTGCTGATCACGCCAGTTGCCTTCCCAGCTCGATCACCCGTTCTATGAGGAAATCCATGAAAGCTGACCCATCCACCTCCCTGGCCAATCGTTTAGGGCTGTCCCCTTCCCTCAACTCCATCACCCCTCGCCGCTCGCCTTCCTCGGTAACGATGCCCACTGGCGACTCGACGAACTGCACGAACTGCTCGTCGAAAGCACAGGTTAGGGCCAGCGGATCGTGGAGGTAGTTGACATCGCGGCCCAGACGGGCTTGGTAGTGAGCCAGCATGGAGTAGGCCAGGTCGGTGAGTGGGGTATCAGCGCCTTTGAGCTGAGCCATGCGTTCAGGATCATTCACCACCTGCAAGGTCACGTCCAGTCCCACAAAGGTAGTGGGGGCATTCAGCCCCAGCACGACTTTGGTCGCCTCTGGATCGCTGCTGACGTTATATTCGCCCCGCTGAGCTCGCTCCCCCCAGAAGACGCCACCCATGACGAAAAGCTCCTTGAAGCGATCCATGGCTTCGCCATCCAGGTTAATCGCAGCCGCGACGTTGGTCAATGGGCCGACAGGGACTAGCGTGAGCTCCGGGCCGCGCTCTCGGGCCATCCTCAAGAGGTAATCCACGGCGTGCTCATCCTCGAATTCGTCCTCGGCCACATCCTCAATGTTCAGCCCATGGCCGTCATAGCCCCTGAAATGATTGGGCTTCTGGAGCAGCAGGCGGTTGCTCATCCCAGCGTAAACTGGGACGTCTTCCCGGCCGGCCCTGCGCAGGAGCTGGACCGCCAGCCGGGCTCGCTTTCGGGCCTCCTCTCCGACGGTGGTCACCCCCACTAACTCGATCTCTGGCGAGGCGCAGGCCAACAGCAGGGCCATACAGTCGTCCACGTCACTGCCGATATCGGTATCTAGAATGATGGGTTTGGGCATAATAAATTCTCCTATCCGCACTGACTAACAGAGTCGGCGCTGAGAGGTCCTCATTTCAGGGCTTCCAGCTCCGTCTGTTCATGGCGGTGCTCATGGTGAAGAGGAAGTGATGAAGTCCCTCAATACGAGGATATCCAGCTTTTCATCCATGTCGATCTCTGATCGCAGCTGGGCATCGTTGGTGATGAAGGCCTGGCCGCCGTGCAGGATTGTCGTGGCCAGATGTATAGCATCGGGAGTTCTGAGCCCATACTGAGCTCTGAGATCGGACATCAACTCCACGGTCGCCATATCCACATCGTGCACCTGGAGGTGGGGAAAGGCAGCGAAGATGTGACGGTAGAGCAGCACCAGCCGTCTGTCTCCCGTCTTCTTCGGCCCAGTTAACACCTCACCAGGTACAAGCACAGAGATGAGGGCTGAGAGGGAGCCATCTTGAATGTGTTGAAATAGGAAGGTGGTCAGAGGGCTGTAGAGAGGATGAATTTCGAAGTGGTAGATGAAAGCCATAGCATCTAGGCCGACTGACTGGTAGTGACTCAGAGCAGTTTCGAACTCGGTCACTCCCACGATATCATCTCCTCTCGATGAAAAGCCTCCCCCCCACCCAGTTGACTCCAGACCTCTTTTCCTAGGCCATGCATGAACTCCACATAGTCGGCTGGCCGAGGCAACAGATACACCGATTCTCCATCAATCACCATCAACACTACATCCCCGGCCTGCACCCCTAAAGCCTCTCGCACCCTTTTAGGCAACACCATCTGATTGCGGCGGCTGAGCTTTGCTTCTACAATCTCCATCTTCCATCCCCTCAATCTGCTTCACCCTAATAGATCGAAAGTCAATCCAATACTGCCTGCACTTTGAAGGAATCGCCCTCTCGGTCCGGCGCGTTGGCCAGGACGGCTTCAGGAGGCAGGGAGGGTCGCACCTCGTCCTCGCGCATTACATTGCGCAGGGGAAGCACGGTGGCCGTGGGGGGGATAGCCGAGGTGTCCACTTCCTGCAGGGTCTCAAAGTGCTCCAGAATGGCCGAGAGCTGTTTTTGGAAGGTGTGTTTCTCCTCCTCCGTCAGCCCTAACTTGGCCAATTCGGCGATGTGCTCCACTTCAGCAATGGTCAGTTTTTCAGCCATGTATTCTCCCTCCAGTGGGGGATTATACCTACCTCTCGTGCGAGGGCAAATCGCCTCCGGTTATGGGCAGTTCAAGTGGAGCGGAGATCACATCCTCCTCGTACCTGGGCAGCAGGCGGCAGCCGCCATCGTACTGGCTAACCAGGCCCACGACGAGGTACAGTTCCCCCTCCTCTACCCAAGGCTTCTCCACCCGCTCCGAACGCCCGAAGTAGACCTTCGCCTCCCCACTGCCATCATCCAAGTAGATGGCATCCCAGCCCCAGCCAGTGACTCGGCCCACCATCTCCACCAGCAGCCCCTCGTGGGCCTCGCCTAATTCGCCGGTGGCAATGGACAGCGGCCCAACCTGCGTGCCCACCCGCAGCCACTGCACCTTCTCCGCCGACGCGACGGTGATCTCCCGCTCGCCGTGGTAATCGGAGAGCTTCCCCTCCACCTGGATCCAATCCCCCTCCGTCAGCAGTGGGTAGTTCCCTTCGCTGAGGTAGACCTTCATCCCTGTCCCTGCGTTCTGGATGTAGATGGTCCCTTTGAGAGCCCCAGGCGGGGCGGTGACCTGGCCCTGGACTACGACCAGGGTGCCCAGTGAGAGCGCTTTAGCCTGAGCCAGGGACACGGCTTGAGGAACCGGAGCGGCCGGCTCCTTCTTCGGTGAGGGCTCCTCTCGCTCGTACTCGTTGGTCTCCCCCATCGTCGGCTTGTAGTCCGCCGTCCACTCCCCACCGCCATCCTCGGTGCGGCTCCAGGTGCGGTCATAGCCGGGGCTGCGCGCGTAGCTCATCTCATCGGCCACGCTGCCATCGGGGCGAAGCAGCCGCACCGTGTCGCCACTATCGTTGAGAGCCACGCCAGTCTCGTCTTTGAAGAGCACCAGGTAGCCGTAGGAGGGAATGGTCTGAGTCAGGGTGAAGGTCCACGGAGCGCTGCCGCTATCGGCCTCATCATCCAGCCGCCAGCCGCCCAGTCCCACAGCGTGCTCCTCCCCATTGTAGAGCTCGATCCACTCGTCGTCAGTGGTGGCCTCCCCGCTGCCATCCCAGTCCTCATGAAGGGGAACGGGACAGAACTCGTTCAGGAAGACCTCCTCCGGCGGAGCTTGGCCCGCCACCCAGAGGGGGCTGGTGTAGGCTAGGTCGCCGTCGGCCTGCTCAACCCGCGCCCAGTAGAAGTGGCCCGGGAGACTGCTAACTGTGGTGATCCAATCGCTGTTGGAGCTCAGGGCCGTCGTCCCCAGGGGCAGTGTGCGGTCGTAGAGCGCCACCTCCGCGTCCTCCCCATCCCCGTCTCGGTAGACCACCGTGAGCTCCAATTCGCCGGAGGTGGGGAGGGTCTCCCCCATCCACGTTTCGTCGGCGCGCAGGGCCAGGGCCAAGTTGGAGTCCCCGGCGGCGAAAGTCCGCCGGGCCCGCAGCGCGTCGAGCAGATCGTCTCTGGTCAGGGCAGGGGCGGCGATGCCGGTTCGATGAGGGGTATCAGCTCCCCAATCGGGCGTCTCGGTGTCGCCATTGTTGGCGGGTCCCACGCGCCATCCGGCGCCCAGGGCCTGGAGGTAAGCCTCCTCGAAGCGCCGATATTGCGCTCTGTTTCCATTCCCCACCTCCAGCAGGCGAATTCTCTCATCGGCGGCCTGGTCGTAGGCGAAGTCGGCGAAATCTCCGGCGAAGGGGTGGTTGAACTGGGCGATCGCTTCCTCCTGACCAGCCAGCCAGGGGTAGAAGCCAGCCAGCCCATCGTAGGGGGGATCGTCTCGGGAGACGGAGGTGACGGTGTGGAAGACGTTGACGTGCCCCTCCTGGCGGGAGGTCCACTCGAAGCCGCGCAGGGCGACGAAAGCGCCATCCTCGTTAGCGGCAGCGGCCTGGGCCTCCAGATCGGCCCACTGATGGGCATCGTACATGTGGGAGTGATCGGTGAGGGCCAGGAAGTGGAGCCCATTGGCCCGGCCTACGGCGTAGGCGTAGCGCGGCGGCCCGCTGCCATCGGAATAGGTGGAGTGGGAGTGCAGACAGCCCCAATAGGCGCGCATCCCATCCCCCAGGTTGGCGCTGGGCGGAGGTGAGTCCAGCGGGACAGGGATCTGGGTCAATTGGCCGGGATTGGGCTCGGCGATGGCGAAGTCGGCGGGCATGTCGTCGCTGTCCGGCCCCAGCACCCGCTGAAGGGAGCGGGGCTCCGGCGCGGAGAGGGTCCCTGTCACCCCCACTGCCTCCCCGTCGCCCGACTTGTAGACCGCGGCGTCCACTAGGGCATCGCCCGGCCCCAGGAGCAGCACCTCGTCGCCGCTGTTGGAGAGGGCCCAGGAGCCGCTGCCCCACTCGCGGTACCGCTCCAGGTCGAGGACCGCAGGCGTATCCGGGTAGCCGCTCCCCGAGGCCTTCATCTCGAAGTCGGGCCAGAGGCCGAAGCGGGCCTGAAATTGAGCCGCGTTCTTGGCCACGAGGGTCACCTCGCCCGGGCCGATGCTGGCCGTGATGGGCAGGTGATACATCCCTTCGCTATCGTCCTGTGTCTCCTCGTCGCCAATCTTGTACCCCGCCAGATCCACCGTGCAGCTCAGCGGGTTGTAGAGCTCCACGAACTCGTCGCCCTCGGTGCCGGACGTGGTGCCATCGTAGCACACCTCGCTGACGAGGAGAGGCGCGGGCGTCGGAGTGGGAGGTGGGATGGCGGTCGCAGTCGGC
>JAYEMR010000135.1:0-8010 GCA_034718215.1 Chloroflexota bacterium | reverse complement strand
GGGGGCAATTCCTTCTTCGGCGACACCAAGCGGCGGGGAAAAGACCTGAGCGCGCTGGGTATCCACTTCATAGGAACCGGCATCTCCGGCGGTGAGTACGGGGCGTTGCATGGCCCAAGCATCATGCCCGGCGGTCCGAGAGAAGCCTATGACCTGATCGAGCCGATCCTCAAGGCCATCGCTGCCAAGGTGAATGGCGACCCCTGCGTGACCTACATCGGCCCGGGCGAGGCGGGCCACTACGTCAAGATGGTGCACAACGGGATCGAGTATGGCGACATGCAGCTCATCGCCGAGAGCTACGACATCTTGAGCCGTGGAGCGGGCCTCTCGGCGTCGGAGTTACATCAGGTTTTCGCCGACTGGAACCGGGATGAGCTGTCATCTTACCTGATCGAGATCACCGCCGACATCCTCGCCAGAGTGGACGAGGAGACAGGCCGGCCGCTGGTGGATCTCATCCTGGATAGGGCGGAGCAGAAGGGAACCGGAAAGTGGACCTCGCAGGATGCGCTGGACCTGGGGGAACCTGTGCCCACTATCAACGCCGCCGTGGTAAGCCGCTTCATATCTTCCCTCAAAGAAGAGCGGGCAAGGGCCTCAGAGGTTCTCTCAGGGCCGAAGGTGGAGTTTGAGGGCGATCGGGATGCGCTGATCAATGAGGTGCGACAGGCGCTGTTCGCGGCCAAGGTATGCTCCTACGCGCAGGGGTTCTCGCTTCTGCGTTCCGCCAGCCACGAGTATGGGTACAACCTGGACCTGGCGGCCATAGCCCGCATCTGGCGGGGAGGATGCATCATCCGCGCGGGATTCCTCGATTACGTCAGCGCGGCCTTTGAAAGGGATCCGGAACTGCCCAACCTCCTGCTCGATCCATACTTTGAAGAGGCGGTGGAAGGAGGTCAGGGCGCCCTCCGCCGCGTTGTCCAGACCGCCGTGGAAATTGGCATCCCTTGCCCGGCGTTCAGTGCCTCGCTGGCCTACTACGACGCCCACCGAAGCGAGCGCCTTCCGGCTAACCTGATCCAGGCCCAGCGCGATTACTTTGGCGCTCACACCTATCAACGGGTGGATCGGGAGGGCACGTTCCACACAGAGTGGATCTGACAGATCGGGCGATGTTGATACTCATCTACGACCATTTTCGCAGCGCTATACTCTCCCCCAACCGATGGGTCTCCAGACTGACCATCGGCCTGCTTTGCCTGGCGGTGGGCATCGCTTGGGGGGCCCTGGTGGGCACCCTGGGAGCGCTCATCGCCACGGCGCTGTTGATAGCCGCCATCGGCGGGGCGCTTATGCTGCGCTCCACCCAGTGGGGTCTCGTAGCCCTGGTAGGAGTGATCATGCTCCTGCCCTTCGGCGCGCTGCCGGTCAAGATCGGCTTCTCCCCCACTTTCCTGGACCTGGTGCTGCTGGTCCTGTTCTTCGTGTGGGCTATGCGGGTGATGACCGGGCGACAGCGGGAGCTGGTAGCCACCCCCCTGGCCCTGCCAGTGGTCATATTTCTCCTCATGGCCGTCGCTACCTTCATCGCCGGCCTCTCCCACGCCCATCCCACCCCCAACGTAGTGCGGCGCTTCGCGGAGTTACTGCTGGGGGTAGCTCTCTTCTACGCGGTGGTGAACAACGTCCAGAACCGCCTCCAGCTGGAGCAGATCGCGCTGGCCATTACCCTGAGCGGCTCGCTGGAGGCGCTGATCGGCGTGGTGCTGTACCTGATCCCCAGCCAGTGGACCATCCGCATCCTCTCCGCCCTGGGGCGCTTCAACTATCCCACCGGCTGGGGGGTGTTGCGTTTCATCAACGATGACCCTGCCCTGCCTATGCGGGCCACATCCACCTCCATTGACCCCAATGTGCTGGGGGGGCTGCTGATCTTCGTCGGCGTGGTGATCGCCTCTCAGCTCTTCGCCCGAAGGCCGGTGTTGCCCCGCTGGCTGCTAGCCGGCTGCCTGGGCGTGGTGGGCCTCTGCCTCTACCTCACCTACTCCCGCGGCTCGCTATTGGGGCTTACAGCGGCACTCCTCCTGCTGGGCCTAGTGCGCTACCGTAAGCTGCTCCTCCTGCTGATCGCGGCGGGGGCGATCTTCCTGCTGCTCCCTCAGGGCCAGTCCTACCTCGATTATTTCGTGACCGGTGTGAGGGTGTTGGACCGGTCTACTCAGATGCGGCTCGGTGAGTACAAGGACGCGCTGATCCTCATCGGGCGCTATCCCTGGCTCGGTGTGGGGTTCGCCGGCACGCCGGACATCGACCTCTACATCGGCGTCTCCAGCCTGTATCTGCTCATCGCCGAGGAGATGGGACTGCTGGGGCTGGCGAGCTTCCTGCTGGCCCTGGGCGTGGGCTTCGGGTACATGATCCAGGCCTGGCGGCGGATGGAGCCCCGATCCCCCTACGAGCCATTGCTGCTGGGGTTCGCCATAGCCCTCGTGGGCGGGCTGGTGGGCGGCGTGTTCGACCACTATCTCTTCAGCTATCCCCACGGCGTGGCCCTCTTCTGGCTCTTCATGGGGCTGGCTGCGGCCTCGGCGCGGCTGGGAGAGGAGGCTCAGTCCAATGCCACTTCCAGCTAAGGAACTGTGGCGGCGCATCCGCAACGAGATCACCGGCCAGCCGGAGTCCCGCCAGATCGCCATTCTGCGCCGCCACCTGTCCGATTGGCCCTTGGAGTTCAAAGGGCCGTACCAGGTGCTGCGGGCCAAGCTGGAGGATAGGCTGTCCGACCTGGAGCGGTTCGATGTCACAGAAGCGTCCAATTAACTGGAGGGCGGGTAAGCTATGCTCAATTTTGTCTCCCCTCGCTTAGCGCTCAGTTACCTCCTCCTGTGTACCTTCAGCTGCATCGGCGTGCTGCAGCTCCAAGCTGCCCGTCAGCGGTTGGACGGCCTATCGCTTTGGGGCGGTCAAGGGGCGCGCTGGTGGGGGTACATAGTGGGCCTCTCACTCATCTTCGGCTCCTTCGCTGCCTTCTACACCCTTGCCCCTAACCTATTCGTGCCTGGCCTGGCGGGGTCGGAGCTGGTGATCCTCTTCACCGCCGGCTTCGCCCTGGCTCTGGTGATCACCCTGGCTGCCGCTAGCCTCGCCGCACCGCGTCCAACCGAGGCCGCCATGGAGGCGAATGAAGGGAAAGCGGTGGCCGCTCCTCAACTGGGGGGCTGGGTTTATGCACCCCAAGGCTCAGGGCCGTTTCCAGCCCTCTGCCTGGTTCCAGAAATAGGGAGTCCAGCGGCAGATCTGGGGATAGTGGCTGCTCAGTTGCGGGACATGGGATTTGTGACGCTGTCCATTGATTGGACCGCAGAGGGCGATTTCCCCCGCTATCCGGATGTTCTGGCTCTGGTGCCCTCGGGGGTGAGGTATCTGCTCCAGCGGCCTGAGGTGGATAGAAGACGAATTGGCGTCGTCGGCTTCGGTCTGGGTGGGGATCTGACCCTACGAGCGGTCGGGGCTGACGAGCAGATAGCCGTTGCAGTGGCAGTTGACCCCTATCTGAGTTCTGAACCCTGCGATCCAGGTCTCGACCTCCTGCGACAGAGGTCCCTCTGGCAGGCTGTGCGATGGAAGCGAAAGCACAAGGCTCAGAGTTCAATGGCAAAGCAGCTCAATGGGTTGGCCTTTCTATCCCAAATTCTCCCTCGTCCCCTATTGATTCTGCACTCTCCTCAGCACTCGCTCTCTGGCCTTCCGAATGAAGTAGAGACCCGATCCCTCCCTGATGATCACCGGGAAGGGCTGCCGTGGAGGCAGAATGTGGCTCGAGTAATCGGGCGCTGGTGCGAGGAGCATCTGTGATGGAGGGGGATTGGGTGCTCTTTCAGCTAATTAACGGCTGGGCTGGCCGCTGGCCGCTGCTCGACGGGATCATGCGTCCCTTGGTCAACGACTACATGCTTACCACGGCGATGAGCCTGGGTTTGGTGGCGCTGTGGTTTGCCTGTCCTGTGGCCCCCCATACCGGGACGGTGAGGCACAGGGAGGGGAAAGGGCAAGCCGAACGGGAGCGAAATCAGCGGGCGGTGCTGATGGCTATCCTCTCACTGCTGGCCGCCAATCTATTGCTCAAATTGTGCAACATCATCTATTTCCGCCCTCGCCCCTTCCACGCTCATCCCGTCAACCTCCTCTTCTATCATCCCACTGACTCCTCCCTGCCCAGCAATATAGCGACAATGGGGTTCGCCCTGGCCGTGAGTGTGTGGATTGGGAACCGTAAAGCCGGTCTGGGTTTCATACTAGCTGCGCTGCTCCTAGGCTTTGCCCGTGTGTTCTGCGGGGTCCACTATCCGGGCGATGTGCTGGCTGGAGCGCTGCTGGGTGGGGGTGTAGCCTACGCCTTGTCCCGTCAGGGCCGCTGGTTGGATCTACTGCTCGACTTTGTCCTTCGCGTCGCCCGAGCAATGTACCTCGCTTAGGCTATTTGACCACGATGCGGTTCACTCCTGTCCGCTGACAGGCGGGAAAGAGGATCAGTCGGTGAGTGTAATCAGGTCATGTTGACCATCGAGTAGATGGCTTCATCGCCCCTGGCCTGAGCGTGAGAGCTGTCTCTGTCGCAGCCGCTCCTGGTACTGCTTACGATACCACTCCTTGAACTCCCCGCTCTTGATCCTGCGCCACCACCATTCGTTGTCCACGTACCAGCGCACCGTCTTCTCCAGCGCCTGTTCAAAAGTATGGGCTGGCCGCCAGCCCAGGGCCTTGACCTTGTCGCAGTTGAGGGAATAGCGCCGATCGTGGCCTGGCCGATCAGTCACGTGACGGATCAGAGTATAGGGCTTGTCCAGCAGATCCAAGATCGCACGGGCCATGACGATGTTGGGCGTCTCCTCGTCAGGGCCGATGTTGTAGACCTGGCCCAGCTGCCCTCGGTGCAGCACCAGGTCAATTCCCTGGCAGTGGTCCAAGACATACTGATAGGGACGCTCCTGCAGGCCATCGCCGTACAAGGGCAAAGGAAGGTCATCAATGGCGTTGGTGACGAATAGAGGTACTACATTCTCCGGATACTGGTAGGGGCCGATGTTGTTTCCCCCTCGGGTGACGAGCGTGGGCAGGTCGTAGGTGACGCGGTAGGCGTGTACCAAGTGCTCTCCCCCTGCCTTCGAGGCAGCGTAAGGGCTGCGAGGGATCATGGGATCACCCTCCAACGAGGAGCCTACCGGCACATCACCGTACACCTCGTCGGTCGAGATATGCAGGAAGCGTTCGATGTCGAACTTACGGCAGGCCTCCAGCAGTACGTACACACCGAGGATGTCAGTCCGGATGAAGGCCTCGGGCTCCATGATGGAGCGGTCGACGTGGCTCTCAGCGGCGAAGTTGACCACCGTGTCGATCCCATGCTGGCATATCGCCGCATCCACAGCCTGCGCATCGCAGATGTCGCCCCGCACGAAGGCATATCTGCCAGTGAATCTCTTGGCGACGTCGCGTAGGTTGTCCAGGTTCCCTCGGTAGTTCAGCTTATCGTATACCACAATTTGGTAGTCGGGGTATTTCTCCAGCATATAGCGGATGAAATTAGAGCCTATGAACCCCGCTCCGCCGGTGATGAGTAGGTTTTCCAAGATCACAACCTCCCAGAAATTAACTCTGAAAATCGACCCCTCACGTCCCCCGTCAACTTTTCAGCCGTTGATGGTCATGGCAGCGGTCGTTTGCTGGGGATGCCGGGCCGTCGGGGATAGCGAGGTGGTGTGGAGGTGATCTTCTCCACTACTATCAGGTAGCGTGTCTCCTCTAAGCCCGGCAAATTCACTCTCCTCATCTCAATAACCCGCCCGCCCAGTGTGTCGATGGCCCGCTCAGCTGCTTGGACCTCGGCCCTGGCCTTGAGGCCCTTGGGAGCTATCATCACTCCTCCGATTCGGCAGAGGGGCAGCAGGTACTCGGCCAGCACCGACAGCTCCGCCACCGCCCGGGCCGTAGCCACGTCATACTGCTCCCGATGAGCTGGATCCTGCCCTAACTCCTCCACCCGCGCCCAGAGGGTCTTCACCCCACGCAACCGCAACGCCTCGACCACATGCTCCAGAAAACACACCTTCTTTCGCGTGCTGTCCACCAGCGTCAGATCCCAGTCGGGGCGGAGCAGCTTGAGCGGTATTCCCGGAAAACCACCTCCCGTGCCGATGTCAATAACACGCGGCGGCGCGTCGGAGGGGAGCCGCTCCTCAAGAATCAGAAGGCAGGAGAGAGAGTCTAGGAAGTGACGGATCTGCACCTGTTGATATCCAGTGATGGCTGTCAGGTTGAAGCGGGCATTCCAGGCCACCAGCTCCTCGTAGTAGGTCTGAAAGGCCTGGAGCTGCGCCTCCGAGAGTTTCATGCCCCAGGCCTGCGTCCCCTCGATCAGCGAGTGCATTACTGCGATCCCTCGAGGTGTACCATCCCCACGGTGACCTCGGTGCCCTGGACGGTGACGTGCACATAGTGATGAGGGTCGCCCCCACTGGTGAAAATGTAGCGCATCCCATTCCGCTCCTCTGTATGATAGCCTCGGATGTGGCCAGCGAACACGTAATCCACCCTCTGCTCTTCCATGAGGGCCATGAACTTCCCACTCCCGGAGCGCATGGCCTCCCCCCTGCCGCCGGGGGTAAAGGGTGGGTAATGGAGGAACACCATCTTCAGCGGCTGTTCACTGGATTTCAGATCGGCTCTCAGCCAATCCAGCTCCTCTGAGTTCATATCACCCTGGCCGCTGTTGGACAGGGCCAGGTGCACCGGCCCATGATTGAAGGAGTAATGCGCATCAGGTGCGCCGCTGTAGCGCAGAAAATTATCCAGCGTGCCCTGATAATAGTCATGATTGCCGGGCACGGGGTAAAAGGGCAGGAGGAAATCGACTGTAAGTTTGGCGAACTCCTGAAAGTTGGATTTGGAGCCCATAGGCACCAAGTTGCCAGTGTGGATCAGGAAGACGCTGTCATCCTCCGCTATCTGCCGCAGGAGCTGGCTGCAGATGGAGGCGTTATCGGGGCTCTCTCCGCACACAGCGAAGGAGAAGAGAAGAGGGGTCGGTGTGGGGAGGCGCGGACGAGGCATGACGCTGATGACAAGCCCCAAGGCCATGCTCAGCACCACGAGCAGACTGAGGGCCCAGAAAATGGTCTGGTTGATGCGCTTGCGATTCATAAAATTGATTATAGCATGCCGGAAGGCTAGGATCAAATCCTGTCGGTGCCTCGTCAACTCATTACTCCACTACCCCACTTGCGATTTGACATATTCACCTCCGCCGCTATAATAGAAACTCACTCGATTCCTGACCACCTGTGGATGTCCACAGGCAAGGTAAATGCTTAAGGAGGAGGAACTATGCGCAAGCTACTATCGTTACTGGTGATCCCGTTGATCGTGGGCTCCTTCATCGTTGGCTGTGCCTCGGAGAAGGAGGCGGCCTCCGTAACCATCGGGGAGCTCCACCCCCTTACTGGTGCGCTGGCCGAGTATGGGGGGGCCGAGCAGAAGGGAGGGAAACTGGCCGCCAAGCACTTGAAGGAGGCTGGCTATGAGGTAAAACAGATCTTTGGCGACACTGAGACGAGCGCTGTTCCGGGCGTAGAGGCCGCCCGTCGTCTGATCGAGGTCGAGGGCGCGCAAGTTCTCATTGGCGCGGCGGGCACCGGTCAAACCCTCTCCATCGCTGAGACAGTGTCCATCCCCAGCGAGGTGCCGCAGATCTCATATGCCTCTACCTCACCTCTGATCACCAATCTTCCAGCCGACGAGGGGAAGGACCTGCTGTTCCGCACCTGTCCCTCCGACGCACTGCAGGGGGTTGTCCTAGGCAGGATGGCCTACGACAAAGGGTACAAAAAGGTGTCCGTCCTATACGTTAACAACCCCTATGGAAAAGGGTTGAACGACGTCTTCAAGGAAACCTTTGAGGAGCTGGGAGGCACAGTGGTGGCCTCAGTGCCCCACGACGAGGAGCCGGCGGCCAGCTATACCGCTGAGCTACGGAAAGCGACAGAAGGGAACCCAGATGCTCTCCTC
>JAYEMR010000134.1:0-8052 GCA_034718215.1 Chloroflexota bacterium | reverse complement strand
CGGGGAGCATCTGAGCGCTGAAAAGCCGGTGCTGGTGGTGGGCCACAACGCGGAGCAGGTGCAGGCCCTGGTGGGAGACCGAACGCTATACGTCCGCCAGGATGAGCCGCTGGGAACAGGCCACGCCGTCCAGCAGGCGGAGCACCTGCTGCAAGACGCGGATACGGTGCTGATCCTCTATGGTGATACCCCCCTCATTAGCGAGGACACACTGCGGGCCATGGTGGATAGGCACCGGAGCACAGGGGCCGCGGTGACTGTCTTGACCTTCCATCCCTCTGATCCGGCGCAATATGGGCGCATCGTGCGGGGGGCGGATGGCGAAGTGCAGGCCATTGTGGAGTGGGAGGAGGCCTCACCCGAGGTTAAGGCCATTCGGGAGGCCAACAGCGGCATCCTTTGCTTCCAGGCGGATTTCCTCTGGCCCTCACTGGCAAAGGTCCAAACCAAGCATGGGGAATACTATCTCACCGATCTGGTGGAGATGGCCGTGGCCCAGGGGCGCTTGGTGGCCGCGCAGGAGGCCGATCCGGAGGAGGTGCTGGGAGTCAACAACCGAGTGGAGCTGGCCCAGGCGGAGGCTATCCTGCGGCGGCGGATCAATGAACGCTGGATGCGCGCTGGAGTGACGCTGCTAGATCCCAGCGCCACCTACATTGACGCCGAAGTGGAGATCGGTCAGGACACGGTCATCCACCCTAACACCTACCTGCAAGGTGTCACCTCCATTGGCCCCGACTGCCGAATCGGGCCCCAGACGCTCGTCCGCGATTCCACGCTGGGTGCCCGGTGCGAGGTGCGGATGTCGGTTGTGGAGGAGGCGGTGCTGGAGGATGAGGTGGACGTCGGACCCTTTAGCCACATACGGCCCAAGGCTCACCTCGACCGAAGGGTGCATGTAGGTAATTTCAGCGAGGTGAAGAACGCTAGATTGGGGCCTAGGGCCAAGATAGGCCATTTCAGCTACGTGGGGGATGCGGAGATAGGTGCAAAGGTGAACATCGGCGCGGGCGCTGTGACCTGCAACTACGATGGGGTCCAGAAGCACAGGACGACCATTGGAGACGGTACTTTTATCGGTAGCGGCGTGATGCTGGTGGCGCCGGTTAGGGTCGGGAAGGGGGCGCGGATTGGGGCTGGAGCTGTGGTCACCCACGATGTACCCCCCGACTGCCTGGCTTATGGCATCCCAGCGCGGGTCAAAAACGAAGAGGCCAAGGGGCCATGAGTCGAAGGGGCGAGGTCCGAGGAACTCTTAGGAGGGTTTATGATCACAGCGAGTGACATGCGAAAAGGTACTACCTTCGAATGGGAGGGCGAGCTCTATCGGGTGGTAGAGTATCAGCATTCTTTTATCGGACGGGGCAGCGCCAATGTTCGAGTGAGATTGCGAAACCTGCGCACAGGCTCCATCACCGCCCATACCTTTTCACCCGATCAGCAATTCGATGACTTTCGGCTGGAGTTGCGGAAGGTTCAATATCTCTACACCGATGGCCATCTCTACCACTTCATGGATACTGAGACCTATGAGCAGCCAGTCCTTTCAGAGGAGGCGCTGGGCGATGCAGTGAACTACCTCCGAGAGAACGCGACCCTGAAGCTGGGCTTCTATGGGGAGAAGCCCATTGAGATCGATCTGCCCACCTCCGTCGACCTGAAGGTCATCGAGGCGCCGCCTGGCTTTGCCGGCGATAGGGCCACCAGCGCTACTAAGCAGGTGACGACGGAGACGGGCCTCAAGGTACAAGTGCCCCTCTTCGTGGAGGAGGGAGATGTGATCCGCGTGGATACCCGCACCGGTGAGTATGTCACCCGGGTGTAGCTCATGGGAGACTGGATTCGATCTCGTGCCGACGGCCTCATCCACGAGCGCATTAATCAGATCCTCTTCCTGATAGTCGTACTCCCCCTGACTGGCCTGTTGGTGGCCTATCTCCATCAGCTCCTCATGGCCCTAACCTTTCCCCTGGGTGCCGCCTACGGTATCTGGCTCGTCACCCCCGATGTCGACCTGGAGACCTTCACCTACAGCGAGACTAAGTGGCTGGGGGGAGCTATCTGGTTCCGCCCTATCGGCTACTCACTGTACCTCTATTACTACCCCCTGGCACTGGTTTTGCGCCACCGAGGCATCTCACATACCCCCATCTTCGGTGCGTTGATAATCTACGCTTACACCTGGTGGCTGCCGGTTCTGCTCTCACTGATCATCGGCTGGCATCCCACTTGGCTCCTCCATCCCGACCTCCACGTCGGGCTCTTCTCCGGGCTGGCCTGTGCTCACCTATTTCACATCCTGGAGGATCGCCTGCTCAGTTCCTGAGGAGTATAGTAGGTAAGACCATGCACATTTTGTCGGTCATACCTATGTGCTGATCGACCGTCTCTTGAAGATTATACAGAGAGAAAGCAGTCATGTCTGCAGAACAGGATCTATCGCATGTCGTGCCCTCTAGCCCCCGCCAGAGGGCTCAGGTCCGTTTCCCTCAGGGTGAACTCTATAAGGCATCAGCCGGGACGCCGCTGGAAGATTTTGTGAAGGCGGCGCTCCCGGACCATGCGACCTCCATTGTCGCCGCCTTGGCAGGTGGTGAACTGCGAGAACTGAGCTGGCCAGTGACCCGCGATGTCGAGGTGATACCCCTCTCAATGGCCACTGGAGATGGCATGCGCATTTACCGCCGCTCCCTCTGCTTCCTGCTGATCGTAGCCGCAAAGGAGCTTTTTCCCAAGGCTCGCATTTTTGTCGATCACTCGCTGACCTTGGGAGGGCTTTTCTGTCGGGTCACTCACAGGGAGCCTTTCAGCGAAGGGGAGCTAGCACAGCTTGAGGAGCGGATGAGGGAGATCGTGGCGGCGGATGAGCCCATTACCCGCCAGGAGCTTCCCTTGGATCAGGCTGTGGAGCTGTTTAGGGGGCAGGGAGAAGAGAACAAGGTCCGTCTGCTGAGCTATTATCAGGGGGGCTCTATTCCCATCTACACCTTGCGAGGAGTCCATGACCACTTCTACGGCTACATGGTCCCCTCCACCAGATATCTCCGTCACTTCGCCCTGCGTCCCTATCCACCGGGTTTCATCCTGCGCTTTCCCATACGCTACAAGCCGTCAGCTCTCCCCCCCTTCCGCGATTTTCCCAAGCTGGCCGCCGTGTTTCGAGAATATGGGCGCTGGATGGAGGCCATGAAGATCGAAAATGCGGGGGCACTTAACCAGGCTGTGGCGAGTGGCCGCGTCCGAGAGGTGGTATTGATCGCTGAGGCGCTACAGGAGCGAGGCATAGCCGACATCGCCGAGGATATCGCATCTCAGAGCGACCAGGTGCGGCTGGTGCTCATCGCTGGCCCTTCCTCATCGGGCAAGACCACCTTTGCCAAGAGGCTGGCCATCCAACTGCTGGCCAACTCCATCCGCCCCCTAGCCCTCAGCCTGGATGACTACTTCCTAGACCGCGAGGATACACCGCGCGACGAGAGTGGAGAGTATGACTTCGAGGCGCTTGAGGCGGTGGACTTGGAGCTTTTCAACCGGCAGCTGCGGGAGCTGATGGCAGGTCGAGAGGTGACACTGCCCCGATATAACTTCACAGCCGGCAGGCGTCAGCGGGGCCCCATCCTTTCCATCGACCCCCAGCACATCATCTTGGTCGAGGGAATACATGGGCTGAACCCTAACTTGGTGACGAGGATCCCCGAGGAGCGGATTTACCGCATCTACGTCTCAGCGCTGACCCAGCTTAACCTGGATAGCCACAATCGCATCCCCACCACCGATACCCGTCTCCTGCGGCGTATGGTGCGGGACGCCCGCGAGCGCACCACTTCAGCTCAGGAGACCATCTCCTGCTGGGAGAGGGTAGTGCACGGCGAGTTCCAAAATATCTTCCCCTACCAGGAGAACGCGGATGTCATGTTCAACTCCGCGCTGGTTTATGAACTGGCGGTGATGAGACCCCTCGCTGAGCCCCTGCTGCGCCAAATAGATCCAGGAAGCGTGGAGCACGTGGAGGCCAGACGGCTGCTGGCTTTCTTGGGCTGGTTCCTACCCTGCGGAGCGGAGCTCGTCCCTGGTAACTCCATCCTGCGAGAGTTCATCGGCGGCTCGATCCTCAAGGATTTCAGACTGTGGGAGGCCCTATGATTCCGTACCAGAGGGAGATGGGACGCCGGGCTTTCCTGAAGGGCATCGGCTCCACGATGCTTTCAATGGTGCTATCCTCCTGCCGTCATCTTCTACCCTGGACAAGCCCTCCTCCGACCCCAGACCATCGGACCATCAGGATAGAAGAGCAGGCGACTACGCGACCACCGAGCCAGACAGTTGAACCCTCTCCCTTCTCAGTGGACCTGCCCCTTATCTACTCAGCAGGCTCGACCACCCGAACACCTCATCGCCAGACTAAACGATCGCCCCCAACACAGGTGAAGAAAAGTCCGACACCCACATCAACCCCCTCGCCCACCGCGACCCCTTTCCCCCCTGGCCCTCCTACCAAACTGGGTTTGTGCATCACACACCACCATCCTCAGATCCTGGAGCTGATGCGCACTGGTAATGTAGCAGTGATCAAGACCATCTGCCAAGAACCAGACTTCCTGGGTCAGCTTAAGGCCATATCACCCCATACCCTGTTCGTGGGACGGGTGGTGATGGATCAGATTGACTTGGCCAAGGTGGAGCCTGGAGAGAGTGCCCAGCAATTGGTGGAACAAATTCTGTCCGCAGCGGCTGATCCTCGCCTCAGGGAGATATTCGATGCCTGGGAGGGATACAACGAGCCGGTGACCGTCGATGCGGAGCAGATGAAGCAGCTGGCGGAGCTGGAGGCGGGGCGAGTGCGCCTGCTGGCCAGGGAGGGGATTCGCTCGGTGGTAGGCAACTTCGGCACTGGCCATCCGAAGCTGGAGCTGTGGCCCCATTTCTTCCCTGCCCTGGAGGCGGCCGGCGAGCACGATGGCTTCCTGGGCCTGCACGAGTACTCCGCGCCGACCATGCGGTTTGGCGTCCACGGCGAAGGAGGATGGCTGACCTTGCGTTACCGCAAGGCCTATCGCCAGCACCTGATCCCAGCTGGGCTAGAGGTGCCGTTGGTGATCACCGAGTGCGGCATTGATGGCATGGTGCAGAACCATCCGGGGCCCAAGGGAAAGGGATGGAAGGATTTCATCGCCTACTGGGAGCAGCAGGGTATGGGGTCCGATGGACCTGGAAACTACATTGAGCAATTGGCCTGGTACGACAGCGAGCTGGTGAAGGACGATTACGTGGTGGGGGCAGCCATCTTCACCATGACCACCACATGTAAGTGGCAGAGCTACGAGATCTTGGGGAAGCCGGCCTCCATTCTTCGACAGTATCTCTCCGTGCACTAGGTCAGAACTGATCATACCTCAGCCTTCGCCAACTGATTGGGTGCTTCTATCCCTCCCCTACCACCGTCTCTCGCATGATATCCGGGTCAGTGAAAATATCGCTCTCGTCGCGGCTGGTAGTGGAGAACTCGGAGACCACCGCGCCCTCATCGCCTGCTTGGAACCAGTGTAGTGTGTCCGGCTTCAGGGTGTACTGCTGGCCAGGGTTGAGCACGATCTCGTGCCAGATGGTATAGTACTGCTCGCGTTCGGCAGGTGGTCGGGCCTGGGGATCGGGCGTCGGCTCGCCCGGCACGTACAGGAACACCTTTCCCCATCGACAGCGGAAGGTCTCCTCCTTGCCTGGCCCTCCAGCCATAGGTGGATGCCGATGCTCAGGGCAGGTCTGCCGGGGGAAGAGCACCAGCTCCTTGGCGCACACGCGGTCAGTGTTGAGGTAGACGACGAGTTGCAATCCCGTGCGCTCCAGGTCCCCCAATCCAAAGTCAGCCACCTCGATATTGGCCGCTTCCTCAGGTGTGATCTCGATCCCCGCCTTGTTCAGGTACTCTAATGTCCTGCGCCGCGCCTCTTGTAACTGCATCTGTGTGATCATAACCTCACCTCCACGCTTGTCAGATCCCATGACTTGCGCCCACTATAGCACAGTTGCCCTCCCCTGGCAAACGAGAATTTCGCCAAAAACCGTTTGGCTGGTACAATAATGTTGATAGCTGATGGTGAGATTTGCTATCTGCTACTATGAGTAGAGGGAGGCTCCATTGCCTGTACCTGGTCGAGCACAGGTGAGTTTCCTTCGCCGATTTCGGCCGGTTCTCATCGCACTTGTAATCATTATCCTTCTGCTATCGCTGGCCCTGCTGTTGCACCGGCTGCCTGTAACCGATAGGGTGCACAATCTACTCCTGCACTGGACCGGCGAGGAGAAGCTGCTACCTCAGATTCGGGGGATGCTGCAACTGGGCAGCGATCTGATCCGCCCTCGTCCCAGACTTGAGCCCCTGGAGCCCATCGCTCACACGGGGGTCAACCCCTTCGGCTGCAACACTTTCCTCCAACAGGAGGTGGAGCCCTGGAAGCGGGAGGAGTCGCTGCGCCTGCTCCACGAGGCCGGATTCAAATGGATCCGACAGGAGTTCCCCTGGGAGGATATCGAGATCCACGCCAAAGGCGACTTCACCGATTGCCGGCATGAGCAGTGCGTGTCCGCCTGGGAGAAATACGATCACATCGTGGAGCTGGCCCATGAGTACGATATGGAGATCATCGCCCGGCTGAGCAACCCGCCGGCCTGGTCGCGCCACGACGGCGACGCTTGCGGCGTATTCGCCCCGCCTGACGATCTGACCGATTTTGGAGATTTCGTGGAGGCCGTCGTCCGCCGCTACCGGGGACGCATCCGCTACTATCAGATCTGGAACGAACCCAACCTCTACCCCGAGTGGGGGGAGCAGCCGGTGGACCCGGTGGGCTACACGGCGCTGCTGAAGGAAGCTTACACTCGGGCCAAATCAGTGGACCCAGAGGTGATCATCTTGAGCGGCGCCCTAGCTCCCACCATCGAGCTCGGCCCTCGGGACATGAATGATCTCATCTTTCTTCAGCGCATGTACGACGCCGGGGCCGGCGATTACTTCGACGTCATGAGTGTGCAGGGGTATGGGCTGTGGTCCGGCCCCTACGACCGGCGCATGCGCCCCATCACCATCAACTTCTCCCGCAATCTTTTCATCCGCGACATCATGGTCAAGAACGGCGACGCCCACAAGCCCATCTGGATCTCGGAGATGAACTGGAACGCGCTGCCACCTGAGCATCCCTCACCCCCATACTACGGCCGCGTCACCCCGGAGCAGCAGGCCCGCTACGTGGTGGAGGCCTACCAGCGAGCTCAGGCGGAATGGCCCTGGGTAGGAGTGGTCAACTTCTGGTTCTTCAAGCGCGCCTCCGACGCCGAACGGGACCAGGCCTGGTACTACTTCCGCATGATGGAGCCCGATTTCACCCCTCTGCCCGTCTACGATGCGCTTAAGGAGTGCGCTACCGAGGAGCCGGTGATGTACCAGGGCTTTCATCAGGAGGACCACTGGGCGGTGAGCTGGGAGGGAAACTGGGAACAGGTCGAGGATGAGGAGGCAGGGCTGGGGAGCTATCAGCAGACGAAGGAAGTGGGTTCAAGAGCAAGTCTCACCTTCTCCGGCGACAGCTTGACGCTGGTAGTGAGGAAGGAAGTCGATGGAGGCAAACTTTGGGCGGCGATTGACGGCGGACAGCCGGAGATCCTGAACCTGAGGGCTGAGGAGCCGAGTTGTGGCCTCAGATTGGCGATCGCCAGCGGATTAGGGCCCAAAGAGCATCAGGCCGTGCTGGAGGTGGTGGAAGGCCCCGTGGCCATTGATGGCT
This sequence comes from Chloroflexota bacterium, assembly GCA_034718215.1. GTDB lineage: Bacteria > Chloroflexota > Anaerolineae > JAYEMR01 > JAYEMR01 > JAYEMR01. Next base: position 274 of record JAYEMR010000134.1, on the reverse strand, counting down.
TCATCGTGCGGCCCCGCTCCTTCCCCCTCAACTGGATCTTGGCCGGAACAGGCGTGGCCGTGCTTCTCGTAATTGGGATATATGGTTCGCAAAGAGAGGTACAGCGGGAAGGAACGAGGGAGGGATGATGGCCATCCAAAACATAGATTGGTGATTACCCAAGTATGCTACACTAACGACGAACACTCTGGTACAATAAAGCATGGGATGGGGCAAGGCTATGATTACCCTGCCAAGTAAGGCCCTAGATATGACTGCCACCCCGTCTTAGTGT
>JAYEMR010000133.1:0-8109 GCA_034718215.1 Chloroflexota bacterium | reverse complement strand
TGGAAATCGAGGTGATCACATACGGCGGGCGAGACAGCGATACCATGCCTCCGGTCTGGGTAGCCAGGAACCCCGACCACGGCGTGGTCATCGGGGCCTCGATCCTGTCAGCGGCTACCGCGACGGAGGTGGGAGCCGAGGGAGTCAGACGCCAGCCCTGGGCTAACGAGCCCTTCATCCCCGGCCCCCTGGCCGACTACATGGATGCCCAGTTCGCCTTCTTCAACTCCGATAAATTGAAGCATAAACCTGTGATGGCGGGATTGAACTACTTCCTCACCCGTGGCGCCCGCGGCGGGGAAGGGGACGAGCTGCTTGGCGAGAAGCGCGATGTGAAGGTTTGGCTCAGCTGGCTGGAGCGGGTGGCTCATGAGGAGGTCAAGACTATCGAGACACCCATCGGGCTCATTCCCAGATATGAGGATCTCAAGGAGCTGTTCGCCGAGATCGACAAGGAATATCCTAAAGAGCTCTACGACAAGCAGTTTACCCTCTACGTGGACAACATCCTGGCCAGAATTGAGCTGCAAGGAGAGGCCTACAGAAAAGAGGAGGGTGTCCCGCCGAAGCTGTTTAGGATCTACGAAGAACAGAGGAAGGAACTCGAGTCCTTGAAGGCGAAATACGGTCCAATCATCTCAGTGGAGCAGGTGATCGAGGCTGCCGGTAGCGCGTGAGTGTAGCGTTTCGGGGGAGATACGGCTGAACCCTGAAACTTGAGACCGTTGGAGGTTCGATGTCTGGTAGATTAACCCCAGAGGAGCTGCTTGCCAAGGCCAAGAAACCAGCCGAGGACGCGATGCGGCTGCATCCTTATTATCAGGGCAAGATACAGACCGCGCCCAAGTGCGTCGTCCGCGGCCTGGATGACTTCGGCATCTGGTACACGCCCGGCGTAGCCGAGCCATGCCGCGCCATCCACGAGGACGAGGATCTGGTCTACGAGTACACCAACAAGGGCAACACCGTCGCCGTGATCTCCGACGGCACCAGAGTGCTGGGATTGGGGGACATCGGGGCTGAAGCAGGCTTGCCGGTGATGGAGGGCAAGGCACTGCTGTTCAAGTACCTGGGCGGCGTGGATGCAGTGCCCATCTGCCTCGATACCAAAGATCCCGAGCAGATAGTTCGCACCGTCAAGCTGCTGCAACCCTCTTTCGGGGGGATCAACCTGGAGGATATCTCCCAGCCCAAGTGCTTCCAGGTGCTAGAAACACTGCGATCCGATCCTGAGGTCAATATCCCGGTCTGGCACGACGATCAGCAGGGGACGGCTACGGTCATATTGGCCGGGCTGATCAACGCGCTGAAGATCGTGGGAAAGAGGATGGATAAGGTACAGGTCGCTCTGATCGGCGTCGGCGCCGCCAATATCGCCACGCTGCGTCTGCTGCTCGCCAGCGGCGTGAAGTTCGAGAATGTCGTCGCCTGCGACAGCAAGGGCATCCTTCACCCGGAGCGTGTGGACATCAAGGAACACAGGGCTGATTTCGCGGACAAGTGGCGTATCTGCCAAAACAGCAACGGTGAGGGCCGAGGAGGCGGCAACGTCGAGGCGATGCATGGAGCCGATGTCTGCATAGCGGCCAGTGCGCCTGGCCCGGGCACCATCCAACCTGAATGGGTGGAGGGAATGGCTGAGGATGCGATCCTCTTCGCCTGCGCCAATCCTGTCCCCGAGATCTGGCCCTGGGAGGCGAAGAAGGCCGGCGCACGAATCGTGGGTACGGGCCGCAGCGACTTCCCCAATCAGATCAACAACTCGCTGGGCTTCCCCGGTATCTTTCGGGGCGTGCTGGACGTTCGCGCCACGACCATCACCGACGAGATGGCTATCGCAGCCGCCGAGGAGCTAGCCAGTTTCCAGGGGGAGCGGGGGCTTGATGAGGAACACCTGCTGCCGACGATGAGTGATTGGGAGGTCTTCCCCCGTGAAGCAGCGGCCGTTGGTATGAAAGCTCAGGAACAGGGTATGGCCCGTTTGGAACGCTCGCACGACGAGTTGTTGAGCCAAGCGAGGCAGATCATCGAGCGGTCGCAGGCAATGACCCAGGCTCTAATGGAAGCGGAACTCATTCCACCCATGCCGTCATCTGAAAATATCTCAGCCGCGTGATAGGCTACTGTTCCCAACCACTCATACCCCCTGCACAAGAGCAATGTGCCTCGGAATCTGAAACCGGTCTCGAGGGTCTTGCACCAAATCTTGGGGGACGAGGTAGTTTGGCCAGATGAGGAGCAGCACAGTGAAGCATAAGATCGGGGTTACTCCGGAGGGGGAGATCGACTGGCAGGTGAGGAAGCTGGGGGGACGAGGGATATCAAGGTATTCAGCGTGACTGCAGGACAGTCCTTCCCCACAAGAAGCCGATTTGGGAGCGTTGCCGAGAACGAGTGGGACGTTCTGCGAGATACTTCTGCTACCTGTAAGTCTGCGCTGGTTACAGCGTGAGTTGCCTGCCGATCGGCGGCAATGTCAGGTCCCAATGAAACATGATCGAAGCGCGGTCGCTGGCTCGTTATAGACGGTGGGCTCGCCGCTGGGTGGCGAGTATCCGCCAGTTCATGGCGGCCCAAAGAATGCGAATGGGTCTCATCCCCATCCTGTGGCTGGCCTTCACCCTGCGCCTGTATCGACTGGGGGCCAAGAACCTGTGGTGGGATGAGGCGCTGGCTATCTGGGCGGTGCGCAAGGGACTGGTTGGCATGACCCTGTGGACCGCGGGCGATGTTCACCCTCCGCTTTTCTTCTGGACCCTCTGGGGCTGGGTGCAGCTGGCGGGGGCGGGAGAGTTCGCGGCTCGCTTCCTCTCGGTGAGCTGGGGGCTTCTCACCGTCGCGCTGCTCTATCGGCTTTCCCGTCGGCTCTTTGATAACAAACTCATTGGCCTCTTGTCGGCTCTGCTCCTGGCCACGGCCCGCTTCCACGTCTGGTGGTCCCAAGAGCTGCGCATGTATATCCTGGCCGCATGTTTCGTCGCGCTCTCCCTGGACTGCTTCACCCAGCTCTATCGTGGGGACAAGCAGGGGCGCACGTGGATTGGCTACATCCTCAGCACCACGGCGGCGCTGTACAGCCTCTACTTAGCAGCGCTGATCCTGATCGTGGAGAACGGCTTCCTGGCTCTCGTTGCGCTGGCAGGGAGGCGCAGGGTAGACTGGCTTCGCTGGTTGGGGGCCCAGGCGGCGATCCTGCTGCTCTTTGCCCCCTGGCTGGCCCTAGCCTTGCCTCGTATGCGAACCTGGTCGGTGAGCGAGCCCTTCGACTTCGCTCTCTTCCTCCGACTGTATGTGCTGCTGCTTAGCACGGGCATCTCCACCAGCATCGGGCGCTACCGGCCATTGATCTGGGGGTTCACGCTGCTGGCTTTGGGAGGACTGATTGGACTCTGGCAGCAGAAGGGAGGGGGATGGGAGCGAGGCCTGCTGCTGCTTCTGCTCCTGGCTCTGCCTCCCTTGGCCGTGTATCTGCTCACCCTCCCCCGAGGGCTCTTCTACTCCCCCCATGTGGAGGCGCGCTATCTGGTCACCTTCGCTTCGGCCTATTACCTGCTTTTGGCAGCAACGGTTGGCCTCACCCTTCGGCGATCCCGATGGGGAGGAGCACTGCTGGGGCTGGCGGTGTTGGGGACCTTCGGCTGGACCTTGAGGGATCACTATCGGGCACGTTATCTGCGGGATGAGTTTCAGTCGGCGGTGCGGACCATCGGCGCCTACGCGCACTCCGACGACGCGGTGCTGCTCGTCTCCGGCAATCGCTTCCCTGTGTTTCGCTACTACTACGAGAGGCTGATCCCCGCCGAGCAGCGGCCAAAGCTCTACGAACTGCCCCGATATGCCCATGAGATCACGCCGCAGAATGTGGAACAGGAGCTAACTTCGGCCATTGAGGGGCACCCTCGGGCCTGGCTGATGCTGGCCGAATCGCACCTACAGGATCCTGAGGGCCTCGTTGAGAGGTGGATGGAGGATCACTACACGCCAGCACTGAGCTATGCTTTCTATCACAACCGGCTGATCCTGTACGCGCCCAAGCCCATGAGGCCAGCGGTGCCAGCTCGAAACCTTGCCCCCCAGTATCCCCTGGAGAGGAAAGTTGCGGGGAATACCCTGTTAGGCTATGATATGCCCACCTCCGAATACAGACCTGAAGACGTAATCCACCTGGGACTCTACTGGCGAGAGGATGCCTCGGCGCGGGTCCAGGTGGAGCTGGTTGATGGTCGAGGGAGGGTTGTGGAGAGCCATTCGCTGATACCCTGGAGCGATGGCCTGATCCGGCGGCAGCAGGTTGACTTCACTGTCCTTCGATTTACACCTGGTGGGTGCTACCACTTCCGTCTGCGCACTCCGGAGGGTGGGCTGGCCTTCGGAAGACTGAGCGTTCAGAGGACCCGGTCTCTTCCTCCGGCGGGCTCGCCCGACCATCCCCTGGAGGCGCGGCTGGGGGAGGCGATCCGCTTCCACGGCTACGACATCGCGCCCGAGGAGGGGGTGCAGCCTGGGGAGACCCTGACCTTTGACCTCTACTGGGAAGCCACGGGGGAGATCGCTCGAGACTACACCGTCTTCGTCCACCTTTTGGGGCCTCCCAACCCAGCGACAGGAGGGCCAGTGTGGGCCCAGCATGATAGTCAGCCCATGGAGGGGCAGCATCCAACCTCTCGCTGGCTGGCTGGATCGGTGATCCAGGACCGCCATGTGGTGGCCCTGCCCCCTGACATGCCGCCAGGGGAGTACCAGGTAGAGATAGGTCTCTACCTCTTGACCACCGGCGAACGTTTGATGGCGATCCAACCGGATGGAGCACATGACACCCGGATCCTGCTGGAACCAGTGGACATTGTCCGCTAAATCTCTGCTGGGCTCGATCCACGTTGCTCACTGAATCTGAAATTTACCTGATGTGAGGGAGTTGTACTCCCGAACGAGTGCAACTCCTCGCCATCAATTGTGATTACTGAATCTGAAATCTAAGGGAGGATGTAATGAGCGAACTATTGAACGGAAGGGAACTACAGAAGGTCTTCGAGCACTTCTGCCCATTCTACGAGGATGGCCGCTTGAAGCCAGAGGAGGAGAGGGGGACGATCCTGGCCGCTAACAGCAACAACTACTGGGAGAGCGCCGCCTTCGTCCAACTTGCGGCTGAGGGTGAGCAATCGCCTCTCATCGTGCAGTTTTCTCTCCACGCAAATCAAAAGATCGGAGCGGATCCAAACGATCTCTTCACCGCTGAGGGGATTACCTATCATGGCGATTCAGCTGTTCGAGGAGCTAAGATCAACGCCCTCCAGATGCAGGAGCTTGTGGATGCCTACGGCGCCGATTTCGTCGCTGTCGCCTTGGATCACTTCACCGTGCCCGATTTCATCTCTGGCAGGGAGTATAAGCCCGCCGACGTCAGCCGAGAGGCTTACAGGAAACGAGTGGAGGATGCGGCGGAGTTCCTGGCCCAGAAGGGGTTTCAGGAGGAGGCTGATCTGATGGGAACTGAGGTTGATTCCTACCTCGATTACCTCACCGGTGAGGAGTACCAGGAGTTCCGGTACCATTTCCTGAGCACGGTCGAGGTGATGGATCCTGCCTGGGGCATGATAGATACAGAGGACATCCCACCAGCGCTCAACTTCGTGATCACCAGAGACATCGTTGATGGAGTACGTAGGGAGCTAAACAATGAAGAGATGATGTTGGAGGCGGAGTTGGGAGCCACGGGCCAGAGCGGGGATGAGAAGGCCTATGTAGCCATGAGGGGAGAGGATCTGGAGCGCTTCGCCGGGCTTGTGGCCAGTTTTGTCTCCTACACCGGTGGAGAAGGTCTGGCCTACGACATCGGCATGAAGCACGCCGCCCGACGGGGCGAGCGCCACGAACCGGACGTCAAAAAGCTGGAGGTGGTGCAGCGCACGGTCATGCTTGAGTCAGGATCCTATGTGCCCTTCGCTCATCACGGCGGCACGGGCACGGCGGTTGTCCCTCGAGGCCTCTCTGGTAAGACCAACGTGAACACCGATATGCTTGTGGCTGGCTCCAACGCTCGCTTCGATCACTTCCTGGACAACTGGCGAGATGTGCGTAAGGGTGTAAAGGGAGCCTGTGGGACAGGTGTGGAGACGAAGATCTATGTCAAAGCGGTGTACGAGAGGGCGAAATCGAGGTTGATCGAGGCGCGTGGAGGGATGGGGACCTATCAGACGGGGCCCCAGCTGCGGGAGGCATTAGGAAAAAGTATCTAGCTTCGATGCTGAGGCGGAGACAAGCGGGCGTGGTTCGGCGAAAGGACCACGCCCGCTCTGCCTGTCGGATCAGCTAATGAGCCCGCTCACGTACTCTCGATCCCTGGCCACCAGCTCCGCTGCGTGCGCCTCATCGTCGTACTCAGAATGAAAGCAGATGATACCCTCGTAGCCCACCTCACGTAGCAGTTTGATCACCTGTGGCCAGTCCACCAGCCCCTCCCTCGACGAGACCCCCACCCGGTGCCATCCTGAATTTCGTCTCTCCCAGGCGAAGTTCTTGTGGTCCACCAGAGACAGATACTTCCCCACGATCCCCAGCCCCATCTCCACATCCTCTCCGTCCAGGGCCATGTGGGGTGGGGAGAGGTAGATGCCCACATACTGCGGATCGCAGTCCTCCACCAGCCGACGGGTAGTGGCGCAGGTGGAAGTGAGGAATTTCCCTGAGTGGATGTGCAGCACGGTCTTCACCTCAGCGCGCTGGCTGAGCTGCTCCAGTCCCTTTACCTGCCGTCGGGCACGGTGGAATACATCCCAGTAACGACTTCCCTCCACTCGCCAGTAGTCGGGGCGAAAGTAGCGTACCCCCGCACGACCGCAGGCCTCGTAGATGGCCTGGGTCAGGGGATCGGCGGGCTCGACCACCGGCGCGGTGGCGATAGGTACTTCCACTCCCAGCGCGAGCAGCCGCTCCACCGTCGGCACCAGCCGCTCGGCCGCCTCCTCCGGAGGGCATTGATAGCCAGGCCGCACCGGGAGCTCGATGGCCTTGAAGCCGGTGGCCTTAACCTTCTCCGCCAACTGGTCTACATCGCCCCCCGGGAAGAGCTTGCTGAAAAGAGCTAACTGCATTCTAGCTTCCTTCCACTGACTCAGTGGGATGTAGCCGGGCGATGGTCACAGGTATGGAGTGGTCGGAGGCGAGGAGGGGTTTATATTCCAGACCCACATAACCTGCGTAGCCCAACTCGTCAATGCGCCGCACGATGTTGGCGTAGTTGAGCTCCCCCGTGCCCGGCTCGTGACGGCCTGGGACATCGGCCACGTGAAAGTGAGCGATCTCCTCGATGTGTCGACTGATAGCAGAGATGAGATTGCCCTCCATGATCTGCATATGGTAGCAGTCGTAAAGCAGCTTCACACGAGGGCTACCCACCTCCTCCAGGATGGCGAATCCCTCCTCGGAGGAGTCAAGGAAATGGCCCACGTGATCAACCAGCGTGTTCAGTGGCTCCAGCGCCAGCGTTACGCCCGCATCCTCGGCCAAGGGAGCCAAGGCTTTCAGACTCTCTATGAGGCTTTGCCGCTGCGCAGCTTCCGGCACTGCGGGCCGGCGGTCGCCGCTGAGGACGATAAGGGTGGAGCAATCCAGCCGCTCCGCTACATCCAGGGCCCCTCGCAGTGTCTTCAGTGCCTCCTCCCTCTGCGCCGGATCCACCAGCGGTGGGCAGCCGGCGCCGAAGAGAATCACCTTTAACCCCCAGCGCGCCTGTACCTCGACGATGGCCTCAATGTCCTTGTCCTGCCAATTCCAGAATTCCACCTCGCGAAACCCCATCTCCCCCAGCTTCGCCAGTCTATCCACGAAAGATAGCTCAGGGAAGAACATCTCCGCACAAACAGATATCTTAGCCACGATACCTCCTCCTATCTTCTCATCAAAAGCTGCGCGTTCTCTACCCCAAAGGGCACAAACCAGTAGTCGTCGGTCCAGTCGAGCTCATTCTCGAACTCCGACGGGCCCGTCCAGGGCTTGTCGCCTCCCTCCTGATGATGGGGGCCCAGAAGGTTGCGCAGGCTGCTCACCAGCTTGAGAGTGATGGTGTTGTCTCCATCGTGCACTAGATCCGTGATCTCTACCTCGTGC
>JAYEMR010000132.1:33402-35744 GCA_034718215.1 Chloroflexota bacterium | reverse complement strand
CTCTGAGGAAGTCGACCACCTCCTTAAGGTCCTCCTTGGCCTCTGGGACGCCGGCCACATCATCGAAGGTGACGGTGGGCTTGTTCTCGCTGATCATCCGGGCCTGCGACTTGCCGAAGGAGAGGGCACGACTGTTGACCCCCTGAGCCTGGCGGAAGAAGAGGTAAAACATACCCCCCACGAAGAGCACGGGTAAGAGAGTGCCCATGAGGGATAGCCAATTGCCCCAATTGCTGGGATGCTCGACCTTGATATCAACGGCCGACAATTGCTCCTTAGAGACCCCCAGCTCTCGAAGGGTTTGAACAGTCCCCACGGTCGACTCCTTGCGGGCCAGCGCAGGGGTCTTCTGGTCTTTGTAAAACACCTTCAGTTTGTCGCCGGACACGGTTATCCTGCTCACCCGCCCTGCACGAACCTGGCTGGCGACCTCAGATATCTCCGCCTCCTGCCCTTCCTCCGACTGAGAGAAGCTGAAGAAGAGAGCCGCCACCGCGACCAAGATAAGCAGGTATACGAAACCGTTTTTCAACCACTTGGATCTCACATTAGCTCCTCGCCATGAATTTGAGTCCCCTCACTCATCACTGATTATACCACAGGTGTCCTCAAAATTCAATATGAGGGCGCTCTTGCCCCTCACATGGTGATAGCCGTGCCCTTGCCGCTGCGCAGACCCTCCAGATCGGTGATGCGCACAGTGGGAATACCTTCATTCAGCGCTTCCTGCGCCGACCGCACCTTGGGCACCATCCCGCCCCGGATCACTTCGGCCTGGATGAGCGGCTCGATTTGATCGGCGTCCAGATGAGCCAGGGTCCTGCCCTCCACCAGCACGCCAGGCACATCACTGACAAATACTAAGGCCTCCGCTTCGACCGCATGGGCGATAGCCAGGGCGGCGTGATCAGCGTTGACGTTGTAGGTGTGACCATCCAGGCCCAGGGAGATGGGGGAGATCACAGGGAGCAGGCCCTGCTTTAGAAGGATCTCCAGAAGAGCAGGGGCAACCTCCACCACACGGCCGACGAAACCCAGATCCCCCGCCGGGTGACTCATCCGCTCCACACGGATAAGCCCTCCATCTACCCCGCTGAGCCCCACGGCGTCCACTCCGTCGGCCACCAGTCTGGCGACCAGACGCTTGTTGACCAGCCCTGACAGCACCATCTCCGCCACTTCCAGGGACTGTGCGTCGGTCACCCGAAGCCCTTCCACAAAATGGGGCTCCAGTCCCAACCGCCCCTGCCAGGCAGCGATCTCCTTCCCCCCGCCGTGCACAATTAACATCCTGCGATCCGCCATATCCCGGGCCGTTTCGACCAATCCCTCCAGGAAATGGGGATCATCCACCTGACGGCCGCCGATCTTGATTACCAGCCGAGCTTGAGCCATCTCCGCCTCCTACTGTAGCCCCAGTCGCTCATCCAGCCCCAGCATGAGATTCATGTTCTGGACCGCCTGCCCCGAGGCGCCTTTTATCAGGTTGTCAACGGCAGAGACAATTACAAGGGTATTAGTGTCCTCAACTGGGGTGAGCGAGATGACACACAGGTTGGTGCGAATGACATGGCGCAGGGTGGCCAATTGCCCCGCCGCAAGCACTCGAACAAAGGGCCCCTCGGCATAGGCTTCGCGGTACAGGGCCACCCATTCCTCAGCACTGAGGATCTCCGCCGTGCGAACGTAGATTGTGGAGAGGATCCCTCGGCTCATGGGCAGAAGGTGGGGAGCGAAGGTGAAATGCACCGGCCCACCTGCCAGTTTCTCCGCCTCTTGTTCCATCTCGCTGATGTGACGGTGAGCATATCCGATTTTATAGGGAGAGAAATTCTCATTCACCTCCACGAAGTGGGTGGTGAGGGAGAGGCTGCGCCCCGCGCCAGAGGCACCCGATTTAGCATCCACGATCACTTGCGGCTCGGCCAGGAGCCCCTCCCGCAGGATGGGGGCCAGGGCCAGCAGCACTCCGGTGGGATAGCAGCCCGGGTTAGCTACCAGCTTCGCCTCTCGGATCGCGGCTCGGTTCAGCTCCACCAGGCCATAAACGGCCTCAGGCAGCAGCTCCGTCGCTGTGTGTTCAACTTTGTACCATCGTTCATAGACCGCAGCGCTGTCCAGCCTGAAGTCGGCCGAGAGGTCAATGGTCAGCACTCCAGCTCTACGCAGCCTCTGCACCCAGGGCATGGAGGCCGTGTGTGGAAGGCAGCAGAAGGCGACGTCAATCCCCTCCAGTGGAGCATTCTCGACAGAGACGAGAGGAAGGGCAGGGGCATCGGGGTAGAGATCAGAGAGAACTCCCCCGGCGTAAGTCTCCGAGGTAGCGAAGTGCACCTCCCCCC
>JAYEMR010000132.1:0-33302 GCA_034718215.1 Chloroflexota bacterium | reverse complement strand
CTCCCTGGGCCATGGCTAGAGCGGTCTCGGCGCTCACCGCACCGTGGGTGGCGAGCGTCTCCCTCGGCACGTTCAGTATGCGTACCTTGACCTCGTTGGCGTAGGCTACTACCCCGCCCAGGAAGTAGCGGGAGCTACCGGGGATGTTGGTCAGCCGATGCATTATCAACCCACCGGTACAGGATTCAGCCACCGTCACTCTCATACCTCGTCCTAGGAGCAGGCGCCCTACTTCCCTCTCTAGCGGTTTATTCATCATGGCTCTACCTCTGCCGCCAAACTAGCTCTGTATTGCCGATGAACACCGTGTCTCCTGTCTCCACACCAGCCTCCTCCAAAGCCTGGGAGATGCCCCACCTGTCCAGTGTCCGCTGAAAGCGCTCGATGGCCTCATCGTAGCGCCAATCGGTCCGCGCCACCACACGTTCAATCCCCTCTCCGCGCACTATCCAATCCTCACCCCGCCGCTCAATTGCGAAACGCCTCTCCGCATCAACTGGACGAGGGCGGAAGACTTTGACCGGTTCCTCTTTTTCCACCTCAGGCTTGGGCAGCTCGGCCAACTGTTGGGCAACCTTCCTCATCAGCTCGCTTACTCCCTCTCCGGTGACAGCCGAAATGGACATAGCCTCCTGCCCTCGCTCTCGCAGGGCGGACTCCACCCCAGGCCACCTCTCCTGCGCTTGGGGAAGATCCATCTTGTTCAGCACCACGATCTGAGGCTTAGCCCCCAGTTGCTCATTAAAGAGGGTCAACTCTCGATTGATCTTCTCCATATCATCCAGGGGATGGGCGGAGGTCCCGTCCAGGAGGTGAATAAGCAACCGGGCCCGCCCCACATGGCGCAGGAACTTTTCCCCCAAACCGGCTCCCCGATGGGCTCCCTCGATGAGCCCCGGAATATCGGCTAGCACGAATGTAGTGTAATCATCCAAGCTGACCACACCCAGGTTGGGCTGAAGGGTGGTGAAGGGATAAGGAGCGATCTTAGGCTGAGCGGCGCTGACGACGGACAGCAGAGTTGATTTCCCAGCATTGGGTAGGCCGATGATGCCCACATCAGCTAGCAGTCTCAGCTCCAAGCGCAGCCAGCGCTCCTGGCCAGGCAACCCCTTCTCCGCCAGGCGAGGGCTCTGATTAGTGGAGCTTGCGAAAGAGGCATTGCCTCGCCCTCTCTGCCCTCCTTCGGCCACCAGCACGCGCTGCTCTGGCTCTGTCAGGTCAGCCAGCAGCTCTCCCTCTTCAGCGTCGTAGACCATCGTGCCCGGCGGCACCTTAATCAGCAGATCCTCCCCCGACTGCCCCCGCCTTCCCCCTCCTCGACCATGGCCACCGGAGGGCGCGTGCCAATGGATGTACTTGTGAAAGCGGATTAGAGTGCTCAGATGAGGATCAACCACTAGGTACGCATCTCCCCCATGGCCGCCATTTCCCCCATTAGGTCCCCCTAAGGGCTCATATTTATCATGGCGGAAGCTGACACAGCCGTCACCTCCATCCCCACCACGCACACATATCTTGGCTTCATCACAGAACATATAGGAGAATCACCCTCCTCTGCTCAAATTCCCTCGGCGAACTGAGGGGCAGCACCCTTAAGTATAGTCCATTTCCCCTCATCTGTCCAGTCTTGCCTCAAAGGGCAGCTGCAGTATAATATTAGCTTAGCCATTTGATCTTTCTGATACGGAGGAGAGAGGGATGCAGCAACTCGGCCCTGATGTTTACGTGGAGACAAGATACGAAGGGGCTAATGTGGGTTGCGTTCGCACCGGTGAGGGTCTGATCCTAATAGACACTCCAATGCACCCTCGCGATGCGCAGACCTGGCGAGAACGTGTCAACTGGATCACTGGCCAAGAGGTACACTATGTGATTAATACCACCTACCATCCCCACCATATGCTGGGCAATCGCTTCTTCACCACAGCGCGGGTCATCGCCCACCAAGCGGCCTGGGATCAGATTGAGGACTGGAACAGCAGTAAACGTCTCCTCAAAAGCTTGAGGAAGCAATACCCAAAGGCGATTGGTGATCAAACTGAACTTCAGATCGTCCCACCTCAGCTGACCTTCACTGGTCGGATGATCATTCACCGCGGGGAGAAAGTGCTACACCTGATCCACCTAGGAGGGCAAAGCCCGGCCGCTATCGGAGTTTACCTGCCAGAGGAGGAGATCTTTTTCAGCGGAGATGTCGTCGTCAATGGACAGCACCCCCCTATGAGGGAGGCTAACACGGGACAGTGGCTGAGGGCTCTGACAGAGATCCGGCGTCTGAGGATCAAAAACCTTGTACCGGGGCTTGGCCCCCTCTGCACAAAAAAGGACACCCAGCCACTCTCAGACTACATCCGCCTGATGCGAAGACGTGTCCGCTCCTGTCTGAAGGCCGGTCAGGAGAGAAAGGAGGCGCTGGATAGCATTGATATACGGGAGCTGGTGGGGTTTTTCCCCGTGGAGGAGGCGCTGCCCGCAGTGAAGGAGGAGATACGCGTCGGCCTGCGGCGGGTTTACGATGAGTTGTGAGTGAGGAGGATGGGAAATGGCCAGAGCGAGAGAACTTCGCCCTCGAACGCGGACTCAGATTGACACTCTGCGAGATAACTTGAAGGAACTGGAGCGAAGCCTGCCCGTCCTGGAGGGAATGGGCCGGAGAGCGGTGGAGCTGCTCAAGCGCCTCGACGCTGTACACGATGATATGGCCCGACTGCAGGAACAGGGGATAGATCTGCGTCCCGAGCAGACGAGATGGAGGTTCATAGAAGAGAGGCTGCGCGGTGATAGAGCTCCCGCTTTGGCGAGGGAGGTAGCCAACACGGTGGGCTGGGAAGACGCCCGCTCCTCAGTGGCGCCGGGACGGGACCGCTGGTGGTGGTACTTGGATGAGGAACTCGCCCGGCGGCGGAGAGCAAAACTTCGAAGCTGGCTGCTGCGGGGCGGCATCGCCGTGGCGATTCTAGCTCTGCTGGCGGGGGCCTATCAACTGTTCCTGGCCCCCAGCCCAGAGGCAAAGCAGCAGATCACACTCATGCAAAACGCGGAGCAATATGTCGAAAAGGGAGATCTTGACCAAGCCATCACTAGTTATGAGGAAGCGCGATCCGTCGCCCCCGACGACCTCGAGTTACAGCTCTGGCTTGGGGTACTCTACGATCAGGTCGATAGAGATAAAGAAGCGGAGAGAGCCTTCGAGAGAGCGAGGGAAATAAGTTCCTCTAAAGTAAAATATCTACTAGGGAGAACTCAGATATATCTCAAGCTCGGGATGTTGAAGGAGGCCGAGAGAGACGCGCTGGAGGCCCTGGAGAGCGACCCTAACTCAGCACAGGCCCTCTTCTTCCTGGGTAACGTGAGAGAGATGGAGGGGAAATACTGGGAGGCGATATTCCTCTTCAAGAGGGCAGCCGACGAGGCAGAGGATCCAGCTCTGCAGGTACTGGCCAAGATGCGGTATGGAATGCTCCTGCAGGCCGGCCCTTCCATGGAAATGAGGACCACGACCACGCCTCAGGCTGAATGACGAGGGCTTCTGTCTAGCACATCCTGGCATAATGAACAGGAGGGAAAATGCGAATCGCTGTGTTATCTGACATACATGACAATACCCAGAATCTGGAGAGGGCGTTGAACCGCCTGGAGGGGGTAGAAGTCCTGCTCTGCTGCGGAGACTTGTGCGCTCCCTTCTCCCTGAAACAAATACAGGACTCCTTCCCAGGGCCGATCCACGTGGTATTGGGCAACAACGATGGCGACCCCCTGTTCTTGGCCCAAACCGCCTCCCAGAGGGAGGGTGTTCACCTGTATCAGCCGCTGGTCGAGCTGGAATTGGGCGGTAGGAAGATCGCCGTGACTCACTACCCCCAGATCGGCCGAGCTCTGGCTGCATCTGGACAGTACGATGCCGTCTTCAGCGGTCATACTCATTATTCAAAGGTGCAACAAGTAGGAGACACGCTGTGGGCCAACCCTGGCGAGGTGCTGGGCCATTTCGAGGAGCCGGGCTTCGGCATATATGATACGGAGACAGGGGGGTTTGAGCTGATCCGCCTGTAAACTATCAGCTATCAGTGAGGGTAGTCCTCGGGGATCCCCCCCCGGTGTTGCAAGCGCCAGATCAATCCCACTGGATAGCCAATCATCTTGGCCACATCTCCGGTGACCCGGATGATGGGAACCCATCCGATGGCCTGGAGTGATTCAAGCGGGGAGAGATCACGGACCATGGGAAGGAGGCGCTTGTAGGGAGTGTAGAACACGACCCCTCCCCCCATGGGAAGGGCCAGCAGCCACAGCGGAGTGTGGAGCAAGCTCAGCAGGATGAGCAGAGGGAGAGCCGCCAGATAGGTCAGGTAGCGGGCTGCATGGCGCCTACGCCACAGGTCCGCCTTGCCATCGCCACGAGCATAGCGGTAGTACTGGCGGAAGAAGGCGGCCAGGTTGGACCGAGGGCGAAAATAGGCCAAAGCTTGCGGCGCGAAGGCGAAGGGGCCATATCGCTCCCGGAGGGCGAAGTCGAAGAGCAGGTCCTCGCAGTAATCAATCCACTCCGGATAGCCTCCCACTGCCTCCCACGCCTCCTTGCGAAAGGCCATTGAGCGACTGGAGGGTAAAAACTCTCCCAGGTCCACATCGGCCAACGCTGGTAGCACAGTCGCCCCCATGGATATCTCGAAAATGGAATAGGGATTGGGAGCGAAGAAGCCGCTCACCACCTGGATCTGGGGAGCCTCCTCGAAGGGAGAGATAAGGGCATCCAACCACTCGGCTTCCAATCGCACGCCGGCGTCGGTGGAGGCGATTATAGGCCCCTCAGCCTCGGCGATGGCGGCGTTGCGCCCTTGGGAGATGTTAGCCCCAGGCTGCACGATCACCCTCAAGGACAGTTTCCCCTCCCGAGCGTAACCCCGCAGGATGTCCGCGGTCTCATCCGTGGAGCCCCCGTCGCAGATCACCACCTCGTCCGGCTGTCGGGTCTGGGCTGCTAGCGAGTCCAGCAGGCGGCGTATGTTCTCTCCCTCATTGTAGACTGTAGCGATGACCGAGGCTGAGACTCTCCCCTCCACAGTCAACGCCTCACCTGCAGCCACTCGGACTTCCAGAGGGGCTGCAAATTTGATCCCCCGCCCAATGGCTGCACCTCGCCCTCCAGGCGGTAGCGTCCCGGAGGGGCATGGGCGGGGATGAGCAGGTCGTACTGCCCGCGTATAATCTCCCCAGGCTGCCACTCGGTGGTGGGATAAAGCTGCCCGGCCAGCGGAATCTGCTGCCCGCTCCACCAGGTCTGATCATCCTTATCCCTGTGCCCGGCTGCAGAACAGGCCACCAGGCGCAAATTTAACCGCCAGCGAGTGTGGAGCGCGCGGCGGGCTTGCCAGTAGAGGTTGAGGTGCAGGATGTCGCCGGGGTGCAGCGGCTCCTCCGGACGCCAATCAAAGCCCAGCTTGTAAACATCGTAGCCCAGAAGAGCAAGGGGCTCATATGAGAGTTGAGTTGGATGCTGGATGTCATAGGCCTCCAGGGGCAGTGAGGCAGGGGGCCGGGTCACGCTGATCTGGCCCAGCAGGGCCTTGTCATCGCCGTCCACTGACAGCCGCTCCCCGGTCGTCAGGCTGTAGAGGCCGGCGATGAGTCGATAGCGGCCCGGCGGCGTGCCGGGATGGATGAGCACGCCATGGTTATCGGTGATGGTCTCGCCCACCGGCCAGAGCGTCGTCAGCCGTGCTCCGCCCCCCGGCTCCGAGTCCCGCTGGCCGACGATGTGATTCCCCGCATCTAGCAGCTGCACAAAGACCCTGTACCGCTCCTCGATTGGGGCCTCCGCGCGCCAGAAAAGGGTCAGTTGCAGTATCTCCCCCGCTGTGACGGACTCCTCCCGCAGGGTATAACCCTGCAGAGTGATCCGATCCCCCACCCGTACGTCGAGCTTATGCTCCATCTCAGCGGAGGTGACGGCTTTGGGCAGGGCATAGGTCACGAAGCGCACATTCCCTCGCCACAGATCCAGGGCCTTGTAGGCGTGCTGGTCCAGCCAGCCCTCGACGATGCGCTCCGGATCGCTCTCATCCGTAGCCCAGAGTAGGCAGAAGAGGCGGCGGTGCCCCCTGCCGATCTCCCTCAACTCAGCCAGTGTCCTATCCTCTTCAGGGGGGCGCTCTCGGGGTAGGGGGTAGATCGGCAGCTGGCCCTCGTAGTAGTAGGTGAAGACATCCCACTGCCCTGGGGCGTTCAGCAGGATGGCGTCGCCCTCTCGCTCCACAGCCGCGATGTAGGCTGCCACGTTCCGGTAGTCGTCGCGGGCGAAGGCGGGGTCGAAGTAGTAGTGAGCCAACGAGGTAGACGAAGCGACTAGGATCAACGAGAGCCCAGCTATGGCCAGGGCGTCCCGCAGCACCCACCACCTGGTGTGCAGCCCGTCGACGATCCCCCTGCCCACTAGGATCGAGAAGGCGGGCGCTCCGACGAGAAAGAACTTGGGCCGATAGGCCGGTCGAAACAAGGACATCCCCCACTGGAAGAGTACGGGTAGCAGGCAGCAACTCAGGGCTAGGCCCTGGCGCAGCCAGAGAGATAGAGGGCGTCCCTTATCCTGACGCGCCGGCCAGGCCCCCATCAGCCACAACACGATCATCCCCCACAGCAACAGGAAGGCTCCTCTGCCGCATGGAGTGGTCCTGCCCAAGCCCCACAGCCGAAAGGCCTGGTGCACGTAGAAGCGAAGCCCGTGCGCCTGGCTGATAGCCGGCCATGCGGATAGCTGCCTGTAGGCGATGGGCAGCCAGGGGGCGTAGAATCCCACAATGACCAATTGCCCCATAAGCCACACCCCAATTCGCCGAGGCAAGCGACCTTTGGCGCTGGTGGGAATGATCCAGGCCAGCCACGCCGCGTTCGCCAGTCCCCACAGGATGGGAAAGGAGTAGTGGGTGTAGAGTCCAGCCGCCGCGCTGAGGACGAAGCCGACCAACCAAGCTCCTTTTTCCGATTCGAGGTAGCGCACCAACGTGTACATCAATGCTGCGCCCTCGAGCGCCAGCAGGATGTACATCCGCGCCTCCTGGCTGTAGTACACCTGGAAGGGGGAGAGCGCGGCGGTGAGGGCCGCGGCCAGACCCACCGAGTGCCCGAAGAGGCGATTCCCCAATAGATAGGTTAAGGCTACCAACAGCACCCCCAGCATGGCGGACAGGGAGCGGAGACCGGTCTCACTACCCCCGAAGACGCGCATCCAGAAGTGCAGCAGCCAGTAATAGAGGGGGGGATGGATGTCGTGGGCGGCGTCGCGGGCGATGCTAGCCGGCGTTCGGCGAGCCAGCGCGGCGCTGTTCCCCTCATCAGCCCACAGGCTCTGCTCATCCAGCCGGTAGAAGCGCAGCCCCGTGGCCAGGAGCAGGATGATCAGCAGCGGAAGTGCTCGGCGCAGACTGCTCCTAGCGGCTTTTGGCTTCTCAGTCCCAGAGTGTGAGGAGTCTCGGAAGATCATATCTGATCCCACAATGCTGAGGCCAACGTCCTCAGCTGGGAAAGTGACCATGCTGACGGAAGTAGTTTACGATCCCGCCTGTGGCCCAGGTCTGACGCACGAACTCCGGCGGCGGAGGCAGCTGGAACTTGTGCTCGCCCACTCGAAGCACTCCCCCCTCTACATCTAACTCCACCTCAGTGCCATCCTCGACCTGGCCGGCGATGTCAGCCTCGAACAGAGGTATCCCCAAGTTGAGCGCATTGCGGTAGAAGATGCGAGCAAAACTTTGAGCCACGATGGCTGCCACACCGCACTTCTTGAGCGCCCGAGGGGCATACTCCCGTGAGGAGCCGCAGCCGAAATTTTCCCCGGCCACGATGATATCCCCTTCCTGGATCAACTGAGAGAACTCGGGGCGGTGCTCGATGAAGGCATAGCGGGCCAGCTCCTCCTCAGAGGTCATGTAGGGAGCGTAGCGTCCGGGCAAGATCTGATCGGTGTCAACGTCATCGCCAAATTTCCAGATGCGGGGCATTTTTCACTCCCATTCTACTGAGCGCAAACCTCAGATTAGCTCTTCCTGTGTCAGAATAGACTGCAGTTCGGCCAGCATCTCCTGAACTGTTTCTATTCCATCCAGCGCCATCTCCCAGTCCCAGAAATCCGACTCCACCTCAAAGGAGTAACCTCGCTGCTTGACCACCTCGTTCTTTCGGAACTCAGAAAAGGACATTCCATATTTCTGGGACAGGTTTCGGTCGGTCAACTGATAGCGATTCAGTCGCCGGATCAACTCCCTCTCCAGCAGCCGTTTCACTTTGGCGTTGACGTTCCCCGCCGGCTCCACTTGTTCAATGAGGCGAACCATCCGTTCTGACAATGCTACCGCCATTGTTCCTCCCGCGGATCGGTAATACGACCCCTCAGCGCTGTCGCTGCAGCCACGGCCGGCGAAGCCAGGTAGATTTTAGCCTCCGGCGAGCCCATGCGTCCCTGAAAGTTGCGGTTGGCGGTGGATAAGCACACCTCTCCTCTCCCCAGGACCCCCATGTGGCGTCCGATGCAGGGACCGCAGCCCGGAGTGCCCAGCGTGGCCTCTGCCCCCAGAAGCGCAGCCATCGTGCCATCGCCGATGGCCCCCTCCAGAACCCGATGGGAGGCGGGAACGATGAGCGTTCGCACCCCGGATGCGATCTGTCTTCCCCCCAGGATCCGCGCGGCTATGCGCAGATCCTCCAGCCGCCCATTGGTGCAGGTGCCGATGAACACCTGATCCACCTTCACAGGGTCAAGATCCGAGATAGGTAGCACGTGGTCTACGCTGTGAGGACAGGCGATCTGAGGCTCCAGAGCCGAGAGATCAAACTTGATCTCTCGGATGTAGTGGGCATCCTCATCAGGGTAGCACCACTCCGGCACCTCGTACAGGCTTCGTGTCAGCTCATCGGGCACCACCATCCCAGCCTTGGCCCCTAGCTCGGTGGTCATGGAGCACAGGCTCATCCGCGAGGCCAACGAAAGGTCCTCTGCACCATGGAACTCGACGGCCCGATAGGTCGCCGCATCAGCCCCCAGATCGCCGATGAGCTTGAGCGCCAGGTCCTTGGCCATCACCCATTCCGGCAGCGCTCCTTGGAGCTGAACCTTGATGGTTCGCGGCACCCTCAGCCATGTCCTCCCCGTGGCGAAGGCCAGCGCGATGTCGGTGGCGCCCATCCCAGTGCCGAAGCAGCCGATGGCACCGTAGAGGGTGGAGTGGGAATCGGAGCCCATTGCGATCTCCCCCGGCTGGGCGAGTCCTTCCTCGATCATGAGCTGATGGCAGATACCTCGTCCCACATCGAAGAAATTCTCAATGGACTGCTCACGCACGAAGCGGCGGATCGCTACCTGAGCATCAGCGGTGGAGATGTTGGAGGCGGGGGCAACGTGATCCACAAAAAGTGCCACTCGCTGAGGGTCGAACACGAAATCCGCTCCCAGGTCCTCGGTCAGGATTTTTATCACGTTGGGCGCGATGGAATCAATACTCATGGCCATGGACACTGGGACCACAGTCATGTCATCAGCGTGGAGATCGCGTCCAGCGGCATGGGAGATGATCCTCTCGGCCAGGGTCTGTGCCATCAGCTCTCCTCTCCAAAAATGCGGCCATCCACCCAGCGATGCAGAATGGCATCCACATCCGATAGGCTTAGCGATTTCTCATCGGCCAGGGACTTGATATGCCGGGTGCACTCCTTGATCTGGGCGTCGCTCAGTTCCAGCCCCAACTGCTCCGCCCGGTGTTTCACCGCGTTCCAGCCGGTAAGGCGATGGGCGATGCTGATGTAGCGGGTCAAGCCGAAGTCCTGGGGGGCCAAGATCTCGTAGGTGCGGGGGTTGTTGAGCAGCGCCTTGGCATGGATGCCCGCCTTGTGGGTGAAGGCCGTGGCTCCGGTGATGTAATTGTTGAAAGGTATGCTGACCCCCACGATGTCCGCCACCATCTGCTCGACTTCCAGCAGCTTGGAGAGGTCGTACTTATCGCGCACGAGGTCTGGATCAAGCGAGTACATTCGAGCTATGAATCCTCCCAGGGGGGTGATACCCACCCGCTCGCCGATGCCCAGCACGCTGGTGTCAATATGGGTCGCGCCTCCCTCCAGCGCGCTGAAGGAGTTAGCGATAGCGCAGCCAGTGTCGTCATGGCCGTGGAACTCAATGTCCGCTTTAACTGATTCCCTCAGCCTGCGCACCAGATTGTACACCTGAAGCGGTGTGGCTACACCCACCGTATCAGCGATGCCCACCCGATCCACGCCGACCTGGTCCACAGTGGTATAGACCCTCATTAGATCCTCCTCCTCACTTCGGAAGGAGTCCTCGGAGGAGAATCGGACCTCAAACCCCTGCTCTTTGATGTAAGAGACCACCTCGATGGCCGCGTCAATGATCTGGGGGATGGACTTGCCGTAGCTGAACTTCCGGAGCAATGAGGAGACGCCGAAGAGGACATCAATCCCATCCACCCCCGTGTCCATGGCTAGCTTAGCGTCATCCATACGACAGCGGACATGGGTGAGCACCTTGCACTTCAGATTCAGGCTCGCTATGCGCTTGCAGTCGCGGTAGCTCTGAGGCGAGGCATAGGGCGAGGTGAGCTCGATGTACTCCACCCCGAATTCATCCAACGCCTGAGCGATCTCCACCTTCTGCTTCGGGGTGAAGTTCGCCCCCACGAACTGCTCCCCCTCACGCAGGGTGGACTCGATAATGTGGAACTCATTGATCGACATCTGTCTCCTCCCTTTTGATCATCCCCAGTAAACGCCTGAATATTCCGCGCTCGACTTGATCTGTCATTGCCGTCTTTACTCCTTCGATATAGATTAGCATCGTTTCGAACTCTGTGCAAATTTCTTGTAAAATATCCTCTGTGTCCAAAGGATGGCCTACGATCGGTGCTGCTGTTTGACCGCTGCCCCAGAGAATGGTATACTCCAGTAGGGTTTCCAAAGATCACCTCGTAGAGATCTCGATCTTATACCCGTGGCTGATCGAGTACAGGTACCCGTAGCCGATCGGGTACAGGTGCACAGGCACCTGTCCGCACAGGCGGGAGAACGAATGGGTTTGGTTCAGGTCTACACCGGTGACGGAAAGGGGAAGACCACGGCCGCGCTGGGGCTAGCGCTGCGCGCGGCAGGCCATGGGCTGCGTACCTACATCGGGCAGTTCATCAAGGGCTGGGAGACGGGGGAGCTGAAGGGAGCGGAGCTGCTGGTGCAGGCATACCTGACCATCGAACAGTTCGGGGATCGCCATTTCGTCCTCACCAAGGGGGATCCTCAGCAGGCTGCCCTCGCGCGCCGGGGACTGCGGAGGGTCCGCCATGTCCTGCTCAGCGACGAATATGACATCGTCGTCCTGGATGAGATCAACGTGGCCCTCACACTGGAGCTGGTCTCGCTCGAGGATGTACTGGCCCTGCTTGAGGAGCGGCCCTCCGGAGTGGAGTTAGTGTTGACCGGCCGCGGCGCTCCACAGGAGCTTATCTCGCGAGCTGATCTGGTCACCGAGATGGTGGCCGTGAAACATCCCTACGATCGGGGGATCAAGGCCCGACCGGGCATCGAATTCTAAGGGACCTTTGCCCGACCCTGTCTGCCTGTACCCGATCACTTGTGCCCGATCAGGTCGGACAGGCACGGGTGCCGCAGGCAGGTAAGAGGCAATTTGCGCCGAGCCCGTCTGTCGACGGACAGGAGACAGTGTGAGGGAATTGCAGAATGAGCGTATCCATTCAGGAACTGAAGGAGTTATCTCAAGAACTGAAGCTCGTGCAGGACAAGATATCCTGGATACAGAGCATCTTGGAGGAGCAGGGACTCCTGCCTATCCAACCCTCTGTCCATCCGGCCGAGCCGAGGGAGGAATTATGGCCATCGGAAGGGGAGGAGTGGACATCGGAACATCTGGCTCGATTGGATGCCCACCTGGCAACTCAAGGGCTTCTCAGCTATCCCACGGTGGACGAGATTGCCCGCGTCAAAGCCTACGAGGCCGAAGTACCACCTGCAGAACGACAGCGCATCCGCGAAGAATTGCGTCAACTTAGGCTAGCCCCACCACTTTCTGAGGTCATCCGATGGATGCGTGAGAGGTGGTCCGGCAGTGATTGGCCCATGGAAATCGAACGGTGATCTATTTCTTTGATACCAGCGTCCTGGCGAAGTATTACGTGACAGAACCCGGCAGCACCTGGGTGCGCACTCTGGTAGATAGTCCCTCTCCACTCTTCCTGGTGGAAATCACACTGGTAGAGATGGCGGCGGCTCTCAAGATCATGCATCGAGTGGGGCGACTCACCCGACGGCAATGTGATGAGTATTGGCGGATATTTGAAGAGGACTGCGTACGCCGCTATCGGTGGTTGCCGGTGAGCAGGTCATGCATTGAGATATGATGCTGTGCAGGTAGCGACAGCCCTCCACCTGCAGCAAGTCCTGTCAGAGCAGGAACTGCGTTTGACCTTTGTCAGTGGTGATCGCCAAGCGCTCGATGCAGCCGAAGTAGAGGGATTACTCGTTGAGAACCCTTTCGACCACGCGATGGAAGGTGAGTAAGCTGAAGGGATCAAGGCCCGACCGGGCATCGAATTCTAGAGGAGAGGTAACATCTTGGAGACAACACTTCGTGGAAGCATGCAGTCGGTTACCATCAGCCCTGATCGGCCAGCGGTGATCATCGGTGAGCGTATCAACCCCACAGGGCGCGAGCGACTGGCCGCCGAGCTCCTAGAGGGCGATTTCAGCATGGTGCGAGAGGAAGCTCGGGCCCAAGTGGCCCAGGGCGCTGATGCAATCGAAGTCAATGTGGGTGCGGCGGGCGTGGATCAGGTGGAGGTCTTGCCCGGCGCGGTGGCAGCTGCGGCAGAGGTGGTGGATGTGCCTATATCCATCGACACTGACGACCCTCAAGCTCTGGCGGCAGCGCTGGAGGTGTGCCCAGGTAGGCCGCTGGTCAACTCTGTCACCGGTGAGGAGAAGTCATTAGAGAGGGTGCTTCCACTGGTGAGGGAACATGATACCGCTGTGATCGCGCTGACCATGGATGATAAGGGTATCCCGGATACGCCGGAGGGGCGGCTGGAGGTTGCTCGAAATATATTGGAACGGGCCGAGGGGATGGGCATCCCCCGCCAGGACGTCATCGTCGACTGTCTAGCTCTCACCGTCGGCGCTGACCATAGGGCCGCCCTGGTCACGCTGGAGGCGGTGAGGCTGGTGCAGGAGGAGCTGGGGGTGAACCAAGTGTTGGGGGCCTCCAATGTCTCCTTTGGGCTTCCTGATAGAGGAGCGATCAATGACCTCTTCCTGGCTATGGCCATATGTCAGGGCCTCACCTGCGCCATAACCAATCCGGCTCGCACGCGCCGGGCGATCCTTATCAGCGACCTGCTCATGGGTCGTGATGAGTTCTCCATGCGCTACATCAACTTCTTCCGTCAGCAGCAGGGCTAGGAGGCGCAGGATGGTTCAAGGTTTACGGGAGCGGTTGGCCGCCGGTGAGGTTCTCATATTCGATGGGGCAATTGGCACGATGCTGCAGCAGGCAGGACTGGGATCCGGCGATGTGGCTGAGCTGTGGAATATCGAGCGACCCGAGACCGTGAAGGAGGTGCACAGAGGGTACAAAGCCGCCGGGGCGGATCTCTTCACCACTAACTCCTTCCAGGGATCGCCGATCAGCTTAGCGGCGAAGGGGCTGGGGGATCGCACCTTCGAGCTCAACTTCGCCGCCGCTCGACTGGCCCGCGAGGTGGCTGGCGACGATGTGATCGTAGCTGGCTCGATGGGGCCCACTGGTCAGTTCCTGGAGCCTTTAGGGACGCTCTCTTACGAGGAGGTGATGAGGGCCTTCGCCCAACAGGCTGAAGCTTTGGTCGAGGGAGGCGTGGACATACTGCTGGTGGAGACCATGAGCGACCTGGAGGAGGCGAAGGCGGCGGTGGAGGGGGCATTGACCACGGGCAAGCCGGCAGTGTCCACTATGGCCTTCGACCTCCAGGGCCGGACCATGATGGGAGTTTCAGCAGAGCAGGCTGCCCGAGAGCTCAGCACCACGGGGGTGGTGGCGCTGGGGGCCAATTGCGGGGATGGGCCGGAGGTGATCCGCGCCGCGCTGGAGCAGATGCATCCCCTCCTGCCCGATTCTCCCCTCATCGCCCGGCCTAATGCCGGCCTGCCCGAGCTTGTGGATGGTGTGCCTACCTGGAGCTCTGGGCCGGATGACCTCGCAGCCTACGTTCCCCTCTATCTGGAGCTTGGAGCCCGCATCATCGGCTCTTGCTGCGGCAGCACCCCAGACCACACGCGGGCTATCGCTGCGGCGGTGCTAAGCAGCGTCTCAGCGTCGTAGTGTCTCAGCTGTGACGTTCAGACGCTTGGACGCTGTGAAGCCTTTTCACGGGGAGACCTCATGGAGCTTCGTGAATACTGGAGAATCGTGCGCCGTCGCCTGTGGCTGATCGTGGGGCTGACGCTGGTGGTCCTGGTGGCTAGCCTCGTCACCCACTCGCCCGCACCCCTCCGCTTCCAGGCCACATCACAGTTTATGGTAGCAGTAAAGCCGGAGCCCAGAAGCGGCGATTTCTATGGTTATGACCACTACTACACCTGGCTGGCCTCCGAGTACCTGGTGGATGACCTGGCCGAGGTGATTAGAGGTGCAGCCTTCGCTAAGGGGGTAGAGGCCGCGCTCCAAGCTCAAGGCATTCCCCTCTCCCATCCCCTGTCGGGAGCCTTCTCCGCTTCCACGAAACATAGGACGCTTACCCTGCGGATCGCTTGGAGCGACCCGGAGGAGCTGAGGGGGATCGCCACTGCTGCGGAGCAGGTGTTAGTCGAGCGAAGCAGCGGCTTCTTCGGACAATTGGAGGAGGGGGAGGCCGAGATCCGATCTATTGATCAGCCGATTGTTGCCCCCATCGGCCCTGGACTCCGGGAGCGCTTGGATCTTCCCCTGCGCCTCCTTCTGGCACTGGTGGCGGGAGTGGCGCTGGCCTTCCTGCTGCACTATCTGGATGACGCCGTGTACGACCGCACGGAGGTGGAGGATTTGGACATCACAGTGCTGGGCGAGCTGCCTCCCCATCCCGGTCGTCAGCGCTTCTTCTGGCAGCGCCCCCTGCCTTAGAGAGATGATGTTTGGATAATCGGGAGGTGAGGATGGAGCTACAGGATTACATTCAGATTCTCTGGAGAAGAGGGTGGATCATCGCTCTGGTAGCCCTGATCGGTGGGGCCAGCGCACTTTTCTTCAGCCTGCAGCAGACACCGGTCTACTCCGCTTCGGTCGAGCTTAGCGTGCAGCCCGCGCGGGCCGACTGGGGGCTGAGCAACACGGTAAAGGACCTGCTGCGTAACTACGTGGAGAACATCCAGACCTATACGAAGGCCACCGAGGTGATAGAACGGGCGAAGTTGGACATGACCGCCAACCGGTTGCTTTCTCAGCTATATGTCAGCTCTGATCCCTCCACCTTCAGCTTGAAGATAGAGGCCCGCGACTATGACCCACTTGTAGCTCAGCAGATCGCCCAGACGGTGGGTGAGGTTTTCGTCGAGGATCGGCAGGCCTGGAATCAGAAGCAGGATAAGCGGGACCGGATTGACGTGCAGATTCGCGACAACGTCTACAATCGAGGCTACAGCCTCCATTCGCCAAGGAAGAAGATCAATACCCTGGCCGGGGTGGTCTTCGGCGGACTGCTCGGTGGCCTGACGGTCTTTGCCCTAGAATGGACTACCCGCGACTTGATCCGCACCTCTCGGGATGCGGAACGGGAATTGGATGTGGCTGTCCTGGGAGCTATCCCTGCCCATTCCAGTGAGGGCATGAGTTCTAATCCTCAGGTTGATCTGATCACCCTCGCCGACCCTCGCTCGCCCGTTGCTGAGGCCTACCGATCCTTGTGCACCAATTTGACCTTCGCCGGGCTGGAGGAGCCGCTGAGGACACTACTAGTAACCTCCGCTGAGTCTGCGGAGGGGAAGTCAACCAACGTGGCTAACCTGGCGGTGACGATGGCTGAGAGGGAGATGCGGACCATCGTCGTGGACTGCGACCTGCGTAACCCGGTGCAGCACGAGATCTTCGATCTATCCAATGAGCGAGGTTTTACCTCCCTGTTTACAGATGAGGGGGCTCGGTCCAACCCACCCCTGCAGAGGGTGGGGGTAGAGAACCTGTGGGTACTCCCCAGTGGCCCGCCGCCGCCCATCCCTTCTCAACTTTTAGGTTCGCGTCGGCTGCCGGAGATCATCGCCTCGTTGAGCGAGGAGGCAGACATGGTGCTCTTCGACGCTCCGCCTCTGATCCCCGTGTCCGATGCCTCTATGATGGCTCCCCATGTGGATGGCGTATTGCTAGTAGTCAGCGCGGGACGGACAAAGCGGGAACATCTGCGTCGTGCAAAACAGCGGCTGGCCCGAGTGCATGCCTATCTGGTAGGGGCTGTCATGAACAACGTGCCCCTGGATGCCCGCCTCCGCCGCTATTATGGCTGATGAAAGGAGATCAAGCTCCAGGTTATCCTGGCTGTCGAATCACCTCGCCGCTGCTGGCCTTAGACTTTGTGATACTATGTAGTGTGGTGCCCTATTCTGGGTAGAGGAGAGCTCATATTGTGAAAGCATTGATCCTAAGCGGAGGGAAGGGGACACGCCTCAGGCCTATCACCTACACCAGCGCCAAGCAACTGGTGCCGGTGGCTAATCGCCCGGTGCTGTTTCGCGTCCTCGATGCCATGGTGGAGGCGGGCATCACCGATATCGGCATCGTGGTGGGCGATACCGCCGATGAGATAAAAGGCGCCGTGGGCGATGGCTCCGCCTGGGGAGCTGAAGTGACCTACCTTCACCAGGAGGCGCCATTGGGGCTCGCTCACGCCGTCAGAATCTCCCAGGGTTACCTGGGAGATGATCGTTTCGTGATGTTTCTGGGCGACAACGTCATCGAGGGGGGCATCGTCCCCCTGGTGGAGCAGTTCGAGGAAAGCGATTGGAACGCCCAAATCGTCCTCAAGGAGGTGGATAACCCACACCAGTTTGGCGTGGCCGAGCTGAGAGAAGGGCAAGTGATGAAATTGGTGGAGAAGCCCGATGAACCTCCCAGCAACCTGGCCCTGGTGGGCATATACATGTTCGACTCGTCAGTCTTCGAGGCGGTGAATGCCATCGAGCCCTCCTGGCGAGGGGAACTGGAGATCACCGATGCTATCCAGTACCTGATTGACCACGATTATCAAGTTTATCCCTACATTCATCAGGGCTGGTGGATAGACACAGGGAAGATGGGGGATCTGCTGGAGGCTAATCGACTGATCTTAGAGGAGTTGGGGCCGCGCATGGAAGGTTCCGTTGATGATAAATCCCACCTCAATGGCCGGGTGGCCGTGGAGGAAGGGGCGGAGATCGTCAACAGCGTCCTTCGTGGCCCGGCCATCATCGGCGAGGAAACGCGCATCGTCAACTCCTACATCGGTCCTTTCACCTCTATTTACCACCATGTGCTCATTGAGGACAGCGAGGTGGAGCACTGCATCGTGATGGAGAACTGCCGCATCGTGGGCATCCCTCACCGCATCGAGGAGAGCCTGATAGGCCGCAACGTGGAGATCTTCCGCTCTCCCATCAAGCCCAAGGCCTACAAAATGGTGCTGGGAGATCACAGCAAAGTGGGGATACTATGAAGACAACACTAATCTACGCCGGCATCGCCGGCTACGGGTTCAAGAGTCTGGGTAAGGGGATGGAGGCGGGATGGATAAGCCACGGGCTGGCTCACCTGAGCTCGGCCGCCAAGGCCAAGGGATTTGAGGTTGATCTCATTGACCTCAGAGGGCTTGAGAGCTGGGATCATTTCCGCCAGGTTCTGTCGAAGCGATCTCCTGACGTGGTGGGCCTTACCATGATGAGCGTGGACTACAACCCGGTGATGAGGTGCGTGGACATCGTCAAGAAGGTGGATCCCAGCATCGTCACCGTCGTCGGCGGTCCCCATCCCACCGTGGCCCTGGATGAGGTGGCCAAGAACCAGAATATCGATTACATCGTCACCGGGGAGGGGGAGATCACCTTCCCCGAGCTGCTTATGGATATGGAGAGGGGAGAGCCGCCGGAGGAGAGGGTCCTGATGGGTAGGAAGCCCTTTCTGGATGAACTCCCCTTCCCGGATCGTGACCTCTTCCTGGAGGAGTGGCGCAAGTGGGGCTATGACTTAGATTCACCCGAGGTCCCCTTTGTGCCCGACCTCTCTCCTCCCTTTTTCACTATCATCGCCGCCAGAGGGTGCATATACAACTGCCGCTTCTGTCAGCCAGCCGAGCGCATCCTCTTCGGGAGGGATGTGCGCACCAGAAGTGCCCGCAGTATCATTGAGGAGTTGAAGCTGCTGCGTGACAAATACCATTTCGCCAGCTTCATGTTTCACGATGACTGCCTTACCGAGGACAGGGAATGGGTGAGGAATTTCTGCAGGCTCTACAAGGCAGAGGGTTTTACTCAACCCTTCGCCTGCCAGTCACGGGCGGATATCATCGTCCACCACCAGGACATGGTGGAGCTCATGGCCGACGCAGGGTGCAGGCTTTACTTCATCGGCTTTGAATCGGGAAATGACAAGGTCCTAAGGTTCCTGCGCAAGGGGACTACCAGAGAGATCAACCTGGAGGCAGCCCGCACCTGCAGGAAGTATGACATAAAAATCTGGGCCAACTACATGCTGGGCATCCCCAACGAGACCAAAGAGGAGGTGATGGATACCATCTCCATGCTCAAGGAGATTGACCCCGACTACTACAGCCCATCCTTCTACACCCCCCATCCCGGCAGCGACCTCTACGACTATTGCCTCGAAAACGATCTCTCCCTCGTCACCTCCCACGATCAGTACCGCCGTAACCCCACCGAGATGAAGATCAAGGGGGTGGACTACGAGTTCCTGCAGTGGGCGCTGAAAGAATCACAGCGCCGCAAGCCCTGGAACGCCTTCAGGCGCTGGGCGTGCCGCAATTGGAGACGTTACGCCAGGCCGCGGAAGGCTTGGCGGAAGGCCAAGCAGATGGTCGCAGGGGCATTGAGATGAAAGCGATTTACGATCCAGAGACCGATACGCTAACGCTGATCATGCGAGACGATCCCGTGATTGAAAGCGATGAGATTCGCGAAGGGATCATCATAGATTACAATCGAGAAGGGCAGGCCATTTCTATAGAGATGCTGGACGCTTCAGAGCATATCACCGAACCACTTGGCTTCGTCTACGAGGTGAGACCCACTCAGCAAGTTCAGGCCTAAGAAATTGGCTCTGGCCTATGTCCTTCTAACGTCATTCTAACGCGATCATGGTATACTATTACCAGTTAATTGAGTGGGAAGCGATATACTGGAATAGTGAGGTGAGAGCAAAATGATGAGATTTGATAGGTTCACGGAGCGAGCGCAGGATGCAGCCATGCGGGCCTATGAAGTCCTGCAGCGCTATAATCATAGCCAGATAGACACTGAACACCTTTTGCTGGCCCTGCTGGAGCAGCCGGAGGGGCTTATACCTAAGGTGCTGAGCGATATGGGAGTGGATGCCAATGTGGTGCGGGGAAAAGTGGAGGATATACTCAAGAGCCTCAATCAACCAGCCGTCTACGGCGGCGGGACGGGTCAGGTATTCATCACCCCTCGCGTGAAGCAGCTCATAGATACCGCTAACGAGGAGGCTAATCAGCTGGGCGATGAGTACGTCTCCACCGAGCATCTCCTCCTAGCCATGTGCCGGGAGCGGAGCACCCATACGGCGCGCATTCTGGCCGATGTGGGGGTCAGCCACGATCGGGCCCTGCAGGCTATTAAGAAGGTGCGTGGAGGACGGAAGGTGACTAGCCCCAAAGCGGAGACGCAGTACCAAGCGTTGGAGAAATTCAGCCGCGATCTGACTAAACAGGCACAGGAGGGGAAGCTGGACCCCGTCATCGGCCGCGATGCCGAGATACTGCGGGTGATCCAGGTGCTCTGTCGGCGCACCAAGAACAACCCAGCGCTCATCGGCGAGGCGGGTGTGGGCAAGACGGCCATCGTGGAGGGGCTGGCCCAGAAGATCACCGCCGACGATGTGCCCGAGATCCTGATGGGCAGGCGGATCGTGCAGCTCGACCTGGGAGCCATGATCGCTGGAACGCGCTTCCGGGGCGAGTTCGAGGAGCGATTGAAGGCGGCGCTGGAGGAGATCCAGAATTCTCAGGGGCAGATCATCCTTTTCATCGACGAGGTGCACACCGTCGTGGGAGCTGGCGCAGCCCAGGGGGCCATTGACGCCTCCAACATGATGAAGCCCGCCCTGGCCCGCGGGGAGTTACAGTGCATCGGCGCCACCACAACTGACGAATATCGTCGCTACATCGAGAAGGATTCAGCGCTAGAGCGCCGCTTCGCCCCCATTTTCGTGGAGGAGCCCAGCGTTGAAGAGACCGTGGAGATGCTGCAGGGGCTGCGTCCCCGCTACCAGGAGTACCACGGCGTCACCTACACCGACCAGGCCCTGGAGGCGGCAGCCCGCCTCTCCCATCGCTACGTCAGCGATCGGCACCTCCCCGACAAGGCCATTGACCTCATTGACGAGGCGGCAGCCAAGCTGCGGGTGGATATCTACTCCATGCCGCAGGAGTTGAAGGAGATGAAGCGGGGGCTGCGGGAGCTGACCGAAAAGGAGGAGAGGGCCTGGGCCGCCCGCGATTACGAGCGGGCAGCTCAGTACAAGAGCGAGCGGCTGAAGCTGGAGGCGGAGTTCACCGCCGAGCGAGACGCTTGGCAGGAGGAGCAGCAACTGGATGAGATAGTCGAGGAATCGGACATCGCCCAGGTGGTGGCTTCCTGGACCGGCATCCCAGTCAGTGAGTTGATGGAGACCGAGGCGGAAAAGCTGCTCCACATGGAGGCACGGCTGCACGAGCGTATCGTGGGCCAGGATGAGGCGGTCGCCGCCGTGTCCGACGCCATCCGACGGGCTCGGTCGGGCCTCAAAGACCCCAAGCGGCCAATTGGAAGTTTTATCTTCCTGGGCTCATCAGGGGTGGGCAAGACCGAGCTGGCCAAGACGCTGGCCTGGTTCCTCTTCGACGACGAGGACGCCCTACTGAGAATTGACATGAGTGAGTACCGCGAGCGGCACACCGCCAGCCGGCTCTACGGCGCTCCGCCGGGCTATGTGGGCTATGAGAAGGGTGGCCAACTCACAGAGGCCGTCCGCCGTCGGCCCTACCAGGTGATACTCTTCGACGAGATCGAGAAAGCGCACCCCGATGTGTGGAACGCGCTGCTGCAGATCCTAGAGGATGGGCGTTTGACCGACGGCCAAGGCCGGGTGGTGGACTTCCGCAACACGGTGTTGATCATGACCTCCAACATCGGCACCAAGTACGCCAAGCAGGGGGGCACCATAGGCTTCCACAAAGAGGATACCACGCCGCAGGAGGTACAGTTTGGGGAGGATGTGCGGGAGGGTTTGAAGAAGACTTTCCGCCCCGAGTTCCTGAACCGCATTGACGAGATCATTATCTTCCACAACCTGACTAAGGAGCACGTGAAGCAGATCGTAGACCTGCAGATGGCGGAGATTGAGGAGCGATTGGTAGAGATGGGATTAGATGTGGAGCTGACCGAGGCGGCCCGCGAATGGTTGGCCGAGGAGGGATACGATCCCCAGTTTGGCGCGCGCCCCTTGCGACGCACCTTGCAGAAGCATGTGGAGAGCTCGTTGTCCAAGCGCCTTCTAAAGGGCCAGTTCCAGCCCGGCGATGTGGTCGTCGTAGATGAGACCGACGGCCAGCTCGTCTTCACCCGAAAGGGAGGCTACCCGGTGGATGAGGAGCTCTTCACCCGCAAGGAGGCGGCCGTGGCAAAGTAGGCTGCCAGCATGCCTTGCCTGTACCTGGCACAGGTGGTCAGGGAACGCGCAACGAATCAAGGGGCTCGTCGATGAGACGAGCCCCTCCATCTTGAGGCAGAGCATGCAACTCAATCCCCACCCCGCTGCGTCACTGCTGTCAATGGTCACATTGACATCGTCAAGCCCCGGCGGCTGGCTGCTGATCACGGTGATCATCACCAGGTTGGCCGGCGGAACGAAAAGACCGAGGCGTCCCCGCTGAGGGGTATGCTGGCCATCCCATCTCCTGCCTGTCGGCAGACAGGGTCCGACGGACAGGGGAACAGCTTCGGCGAGGACACCTCAGCCCTCCAATCTGCCAGTACCTGGTACAGGTGAGATGTGGGTAATCACCAGCGCCCCCTGCCCCCTGGAAACGAAGATACTATGATGGCATTTGCGCATTGGGGGGTAGGCAGGTGGAGCTATCACCTGCCCACTCATCTGACCTATGCCTCAAGGCCCTCCTTCTGGGCCTCCAGCTTGCTTCGGAGTTTCTCGCGCGTCTCCTCAGCAGCCACCCTGCCCTCCTCGATGGCCCTTTGCAGCCGCTCCCTCTGCTCCTCCACGGCCTCTCGCCCCTTCCTGGAGAGCTCCTCGGAGAGTTCCTCAGCTCGTTCTCCCAACTCAATTCCTCGCTCGCGCAATCGCTCGCGGGTCTCCTCCCCAGGAGCTGGGGCGAATAGAAGAGCCGCCGCTGCGCCGATGAAGGCGCCCAGGATGAACCCTGTCCAAAAACCACCTCCATTATCTCTAGCCATTACACCCTCCTTTCACTCACCTGCGCTATTTTCACCCCTGATCCATGGACCTATTCGGTCCTCCGCCGCGCCAGGAAATCTATGATACGCCGCAGAGCGGAGACGATGCTCGCTACACGCATCACTGGCGAGACCACCGTGTCGCTGACAAAGGCAGTGGTACCTCGCACAGTTTTGGTCGTCTCTTTGACTGAGTCCAGGATGGGCTCGACCTCCTCCCTGAGAAGGCGGATGAGCCCTCGTATCTGAAAGATCAAAAAGACCAACAGGATCCCGATGACGATTGATTCCAGGGCCAATATGATGATCGCCACATCGCGGGCCGTCGCCATACTCTGCTCCTTTCCGAAGGTCTACCACCCTCTCACTTAATACTGATTGTATCACGTTTCTTCCGGCTGGTCAAAAGAGGTTTCACCGGCGGGGGTGAATCCCCAGCCAGCGGGCCAGCAGGAGTAACGCTGCTGATCCGATCGCGGCCTCCAACAGATGCACCTGCCCTATCATCAGCCACCCGCAGCCCACCCGATCTCCCACCATCTGCCCCAGGGCGAAGCCAAGACTACTGGACACCAAATAGAGCGCCAGCTCTTGAAGGGTCCTCCCCACCCATAGATGAAAGGCACATGCGTACATAGCAGCCAGGACTCCAGAGAGCACGAGAGCGGGTGAGAAATCCATCTCAGGCGATGATCCCTCCTCCTACCAGGATCTCCCCTTGATAGGCCACCACTCCCTGTCCCGCCGCTATATCCCTTTGAGGATGGTCGAAGATAACCTGAGCCCGCCTGTCCCCCAGCGGAATCCAGTGCGCAGGCGCCTCGTGCGCCCGGTAGCGGATCTCGGCTGTGACATCCAAGGGCTCTGAGGGTGGTTCACCCGCCACGTATGAGACCTCCTCAGCCAGCAGCTCCCGCTGGCCCAGCGCATCGGCAGTGCCCACCACCACCGCGTTGCGCCCGGGGTCTAGTGCCAGAACGTAGAGGGGCTCGGAGGCGCTGATGCCCAACCCGCGCCGCTGGCCGATGGTGTAGAGGGCCAACCCCTCGTGCTCGCCCAGTACCCGCCCCTCTCGATCAATAATGGGACCAGGGCGCAGCGCCTGAGGTGCGCGCTCCCTCAGGAAGCGGCGGTAATCTCCGTCGGCCAGGAAGCACAGATCCTGGCTCTCAGCCCGGTCAGCCACCGCCAGCCCCTGATCCGCCGCCAAAGCGCGCACCTGCTCCTTGGTGTACTCTCCCAGGGGAAGTAGGATGTGAGCCAGCTCCTCCTGGCCCAGCATGTACAACATGTAGGACTGATCCTTTTGAGAATCACGGCCGCGGAGGAGCTGGAAATGGCCATCGACGCGGCGGATACGAGCGTAGTGTCCCGTAGCTAGGTAGTCCGCTCCTAGAGCCTGGACTTGGGCCAACAGTCGCCCGAACTTGATGCGGCGGTTGCACCTGAGGCAGGGATTGGGGGTCCGGCCTCTCGCGTACTCCCGCACGAAGTAATCCACCACCTGCCTCTTGAAGAGGCGCTCGTAGTCGACCAGGTGGAAAGGGATGTTCAACTGAACGGCCACCCGGCGAGCAACTTCCACCGTCTCAGGGGAACAGTAGCGGTTGTGGCCGGGGGACCCGTCAGCCCCCCCCTCGGCCCAGAGGCGCATCATCACCCCCATCACCTCATAGCCCTGCTCAATCAATAAGAGGGCGGCGGTAGAGCTATCCACCCCACCGCTCATAGCCACTACGACCTGTTCCTTCATTCTTCTTCCTTGATTATCTCTGGGTGCTCAGCGTGCCACCGCCGATGCTGCTGCTCCAGCCAGTTGGGACCCCAAATAAGAAACAGCGCCGCGGCCCCGACGACCAGAAGGATCAGGAGGAGGAGCATCCCTAAGAGGAACAGAATGATTAACAGTTCCCCCGTCCCCAGTACGTTCATAGAGCAACCTCCTTTCAGGACATAAGGGCAATTCTACTTCCCAAGCCCCAGGGTATCCGAAACGGAATCTCAGCAGTCCACCCTTCCCTCCTGTAGCAGATGCCCCTTTTGCCTTTGTGAAGATTCTACGCTATGCTAACCTCAACATCTTCAACGAGAGGACCGAGGCGTCCCCGCCGAGGGATATGCTGACCATCCCGTCTCCTGCCTGTCGGCACCCGTGCCTGCCCGCACCTGATCGGGCACAGGTGATCGGGTACAGGCAGACAGGGTCCGACGGACAGGGGAACAGCTTCGGCGAGGACGCCTCAGCCCTCAAATCTGCCAGTACCTGGTACAGGTGCCAGTACCTGGTACAGGTGAGATGTGGGTAATCACCAGCGGGCAAATAAGAGGGGCGCCATGGCTTCCAACACACATCGTGGCCTGCTGTACGCTGTCACCGCCGCCATCTTTTTCTCAACATCACCGGTCCTCATCCGCTGGGCGCATCCCTACCATGCCTTGAGCATCACCGCTGGACGGCTGGCGGTGGGTTCGGTCACCGTGCTGGGACTGATGGTGCTGCGGGGCCGACGCCTACATCTGGGTTGGGAAGACCTTCCCCGCCTTGCGATATTTGGGCTGATCACTGCCCTTCACTTCCTATGCTATGTCACCTCATTGGACTACACCACCGTAGCCCACTCCCTCTCCCTGACCTATACTTCGCCCATCTTTGTCACTCTCTTCGCTGCGTTCCTGTTGGGTGAACCGATGTCCCGCCAGGCCTACCTGGGTGTTGGGCTGACTGTGGTAGGGGTGGCGGTATTGGCTGGTTTTGAGCCTCAGATGACCCTCCGAATGCTCGTCGGAGATATCCTGGCCCTGGGCTCGGCCATCTGTTTCGGCCTTTACTCCACCATGGGCCGGGCGTCTCGCACTCGTTACCCGCTCCTGGCCTACACCGCCACTATCTACGGCCTGGCTGCTTTGTGGCTAACCCCCCTAGCGCTGCGGGGCCTGCCTCCACATCCCCCATTCCGAGCCGTGGGCTCCCTCCTCCTCCTGGGTCTTCTCCCCCTAGGCCTGGGACACACTCTGTACAACGCCGCGCTGCGGCTGGCTCATCCCACCCGCGTCAACGTTATCGCCACTCAGGAAGTGACCGGCGGGGTGCTACTCGGTTATCTGCTGCTGGGCGAGAAGCCAAGTCCACAGACCATACTGGGCATGATCCTGACCTTGGCCGGAGTCAGCTGGGTTATATTCAGAGAACCGGTTGATGGATGACCCTCCGACGTAAGTCGAAAACGATTATGACCGCTGCGATCCCCGGATCCCCTTCTCTGCTCTATGTTCCCACTCGCCAGGAGGCGAGGTATTCTTTCTGCTCGGGAGTGAGGGTATCAATCTCAATGCCCATGGCCTGCAGTTTCAGTCGAGCGATCTCCTGGTCTATGTGCTCAGGCACGGAGTAGACTCGATGCTCCAGCTCATCGGCGTGTTGGGCGATGTGCTCTAAACACAGCGATTGATTAGCGAAGCTCATGTCCATCACGCAGGAAGGGTGTCCCTCCGCCGCGGCCAAGTTCACCAGCCGCCCCTCGGCGAGCAGATTGAGCCGACGTCCATCGCCCAGGATGTACTGATCCACCACGCCGCGCACCCGACGCTTGTCCACAGCCATCGCCTCCAGCGCAGGGATGTTGATCTCCACATTGAAGTGGCCAGAGTTGGCTAGTATCGCCCCATCCCTCATCACCTCCATGTGAGCCCGGTCGATGACGTTCCTATCCCCGGTGGAGGTGACGAAGATCTCGCCGATCTCAGCTGCCTCCAGCATGGGCATAACTTGGAAGCCGTCCATCACTGCCTCCAATGCCCGCAGGGGATCAACCTCGGTGACGATCACCTGGGCCCCCATTCCTCTGGCACGCATGGCGATCCCCCTAGCGCACCAGCCGTATCCCCCCACGACCAATTTCTTCCCTGCCAGCAGGAAGTTGGTGGCTCGGATCAGGCCATCAACAGTGGATTGTCCTGTCCCGTAACGGTTGTCGAAGAGATGCTTAGTTCTGGCATCATTGACGGCAATGATGGGATAGCGCAGCGCGCGGTCAGCGGCCATGGCCCGCAGCCTGATCACCCCCGTCGTCGTCTCCTCCGTGCCTCCCCACACCCCCTTGAGCGGCTCTCGCCGCTCCTGGTGTAGGGTGGAGGCCAGATCCGCGCCGTCGTCCATGGTGATGTGAGGTTGGATGTCCAGAGCAGCGTGAATATGGCGGTAATAAGTGTCACGATCCTCTCCCCTGATAGCAAAGGTGGGCACATCGTATTCCGTCACCAGCGCCGCTGTCACGTCATCTTGGGTCGAGAGGGGGTTGGAGGCACAGAGGCGCACCTCAGCCCCGCCGGCTTTGAGAACGCGCATAAGGTTAGCTGTCTCGGTAGTCACATGCAGGCAGGCGGCCACCCGCACCCCTTCCAGCGGTCTCTCCTCGGCAAAGCGAGTGCGGATCAGCCGCAGCACCTGCATCTCTTGCTCCGCCCACTCAACGCGTGCCAGCCCCTTTTCAGCCAGAGATGGGTCTTTTATGTCAAAATAGTCTACCACATTTCACTCCTTAGCCTATATTTCGGGATGGTTCACCTGTACCCGATTAGGTACGGGCACCTGTGCCCGATCAGGTACGGGCACCTGTGCCCATAGGTGCGGGCAGAAACAGGTTGACACTTTTCGCGCCACTCGCCCGAACATAAAGTGTGCGAGCTACGCAGCAGCGACCCGTGAACGTGCTCAGAAACCCTCCATCTCGCTCAGATCTACGATGCCCCTGGGCAACGCGGCGATGCGCTGCAACAGCGCTAAACGGTTCTCCCGCAGACTTCGATCCTCGCACATGACCAGCACGTCGTCAAAGAAGCAGGTGATGGCCGGGATCATAGCGCGCAATTCCTCCAGGAGCGCACCGATGGAGCTCTCCGATGAGATGCGCTCCGCGGCCTGCCGATAGGCCCGATACAGCTCCTCCGTGGCCGGCTCGACGAAAAGCGATGGGTCCAGAGAAAAGATATCCTTCCTGTCTGCCCGTGCCTGCCCGCACCTGATCGGGCACAGGTGATCGGATACAGGTGCGCAAGCAGGAAATTCGCGCACTATGTGCACGCAACGGGAGTAGGCGTTGAGCGTGTCCATCCAGTCCTCGTGCTCGACCCAGGGGGCGAGGCCCTTCACCGTCTGGGCGGCTAGATAGGGATTGTGGCCCCGCTCGGTCAATACCGCCGCCACCACATCGTAACGATACCCCTGCTCCCTCAGCCAGCCCTCCAAACGTCCCTCCACAAAGGATAAAACCTCTCCCTGAACCGCTTCATCAGCAGGGATGGGGAGCTGTTCCGCTGTCAGCGCTAACCCCTCTCGGAGATCGAGGTCCACCTCCCGCTCAACGAGGACTTGGATCATACCGATGGCCGCGCGACGCAGGCTGTAGGGATCGGCCGAGCCGGTGGGGGCCAGGCCTGTAGCGAAGAGCCCCAGCAGGCTGTCCAGCCGGTCCGCCAGGCTCAAGAGTATGCCAGGCTTTGTCTCTGGCAGATCATCGCCGGCGAAACGAGGCAGATAGTGCTCGAAGATGGCCCGGGCTACTTCCTCCGACTCGCCTGAGCGCATAGCATACTCCCGTCCCATGACCCCCTGCAGGCTGGTGAACTCGATCACCACCTGGGTCGCCAGGTCCGCCTTGCACAGATGAGCGGCTCTACGGGCGGTGCTCCTATCCCTCTCTGAAAGCCTCAACTTCTTCGCCAAGGCGGGCACCAGCCCCTCCAGCCGCTGCGCCTTGTCCAGCATGGAGCCTAATCGCTCCTGAAAGATGAGGGTATCCAGTCGAGGTAGAAAATCCTCCAGCGGCTGACTGGCATCCGCATCGAAGAAGAAGGCGGCGTCGGCGAGGCGAGCGCGCAATACCTCCTCATTGCCTTGGCACACACCCTCCTGGTTGGTGGTGTCACCGTTGCGCACGGTGATGAAGTAGGGGAGTAATGAGGAATGGGTAACGGGTAACGAGTTATCTCCCTCGTTACCTGTTTCTCGTTGACTCATTACCTGAACTAACGGGAAGTAACGCTGATGCTTCTTCATGGCGGTGATGAGCACTTCGGAGGGCAGGGTCAGGTACTGAGGCGAGAACTCTCCCCGCAGAGCCTTCGGCTGCTCCACCAAGTTGGTCACTTCGTCCAGAAGCTCTGGGTCCTCAGGGACGACGCCTTCCACCTCGGCGGCGAGGGCGTCAATCTGTCGGCGG
This sequence comes from Chloroflexota bacterium, assembly GCA_034718215.1. GTDB lineage: Bacteria > Chloroflexota > Anaerolineae > JAYEMR01 > JAYEMR01 > JAYEMR01. The sequence goes on along the minus strand of JAYEMR010000132.1, from coordinate 4,395 downwards.
ATCTCGGCCCTGCGCTCCGACGCGTCCACCGTGATCCCCTGCGCTCTCATGGTGGGCAGGTAGTCGGAGGCCGAAGCCAGCTCCAGCTCAGGCGAGCCCTCGGGGCGCAGGCCGCGGGTGGTGCGGCCACTGGTAACACCGGCGTATGCAAAGGGGATGACCCGCTGGCCGTGCAGGGCTACCAGCCAGCGGATGGGACGGGAGAAGGTCGCACCAGTCTCGTTCCAACGCATGACCATCGGAAAGCGCAGGGAGGTGATAAGGGCGGGGAGTTCCTCGGCTAGCACCTCAGCAGCAGGGCGGCCGGGCTCGGCCCTGACAGCCACGACGTACCGGCCGCCATCCATCTCCCGCGCTTGCAGACTCTCTACCGGCACCTTCTGAGATCGGGCGAATCCCTCAGCGGCACGGGTGGGGTTATCCTGAGCGTCGTAGGCGACCTTGACCGGTGGCCCCTTGACAACCTGTTCCCTCTCTGTCTGCCTGGCCGCTAGCCCCTTAACTATTGCGGCCAATCGGCGGGGCGTGCCGGAGGCCCAGATATCCTCATAGTCCAGTCGCACGTCGGCGAGCATGGCCGGCAATCTCTCGCGCAGTTGCTCAATAGCCCCGGTCACATCCTGCGCCGGAAGCTCCTCGGTGCCGATCTCAAGGACAGCGTCTAAGCGGCTTAGCGACTTAGCGTCATAGCGCTTATGCCCTTGAGCACTTGAACGCTGAGACGCTACGACGCTGGGACGCTCACACCAGGGACATTCCAGCTCCTCTCGCTGCTTCAAATAGGCCTCCGCCACCTGCCGCGACAGCTCCCTCATGCGGGCGAAATAATGGGCTCTCTCGGTGACGCCGATGGCGCCGCGCGCATCCAAGACATTGAAGGTATGAGAGCATCTGAGGATATAATCGTGGGCCGGAATGACCAGGTCACGCTCCAAGCAGGATTGGGCCTCAGCCTCGTAGAGGTCGTACATCCGCTCGAGCCGCTCCACATCGGCCAGCTCGAAGTCATAGGTACAGTGCTCCACCTCGCCGCGTAGGAGCACATCGCCGTAAGTGCGAGTGCCATCCCAGTCTATTCCCCACACGCTGCGCACGCCCTGCAGGGGCATCACGATGCGCTCCAATCCGTAGGTGATCTCCACCGCGGGCACCTCAAGGGCCACCCCTCCAGCCTGCTGGAAGTAGGTGAACTGGGTGATCTCCTGCCCATCCATCCACACCTCCCAGCCCAGCCCCCAGGCTCCCAGCACGGGCGATTCCCAGTTGTCCTCCACGAAACGCAGATCATGCTCCCGCCGATTGATGCCCAGTGCCTCCAGGCTCTCCAGGTATATCTCCTGAGGATTACCGGGATCGGGCTTGAGGATCACCTGGTACTGAATGAACATCTGCATGCGGTTGGGGTTCTCTCCATATCGGCCATCGGCGGGCCGGTAGGAAGGTTCCACGTAGGCCACACGCCACGGCTCCGGGCCGAGGACGCGGAGGGCGGTGGCGGGGTTCATCGTGCCAGCTCCCACTTTCTCGCTGTAGGGCTGCCAAATGAGGCACCCCTGCCTAGCCCAAAACTGCTCCAGGCGCAGGATGACTTGTTGGAAAGTCAGTGATCTTCTCTCTTCCATTCTCGTCCCTGACTCTCTACTCCGCAGCCGGCCTCTTCGCTGTCACCATCTGACGGCGTAGCGTGTTCAGAAGGCCGACCGATTTCACATTGCGTTCCAGGATGAAGGTAATATAACGATACATCACTCGCTCTAGCTCTGCATGCAGGGCAGGACGGATGCGCACCCGCTGGCATATCTCGTATTTGCGGGTCTGTAAGAAACGCAGTACCTTGAGCGCTGGCGGTGAGAGGGAGATCACTCCTCGCCGCTGGGTCTCATCTGTGGGGGACAGGCTGCATTCCTCACACAGAACACCGCCCTCCATGGGGCTGAAGAAAAAGCACTCATCGGGTTCCAGCGGTGCACGGCAGCGCACGCAGTGAAAGAGCTGAGGTTGATAGCCGGTCAATCCCAGCAGCCGCAGCTCGTAAAAACGTGTCGTGCGGGCCAAGTCCTCGCTCTCTCCCAGCCATCTCAGGGTATCGCGCAGCAGGAAGAAAAGACGAGGGTTAGGGACATTCTCCTTCGCAAACTGATCCAGCAGTTCGCCCACGTAGCAGGCATAAGAGATGCGCAGCAGGTCTCCTCGCAGAGGAAGGAAGGGCTCGATGGTCTCGGCCTGAGTTATGATATCCAGATTCCTTCCCTTGGCCACCAGGAGTTTGCTGTGGATGAAAAGCTCAAGGTGCCCTCCCTTGCGGCTGGTGGGCTTTCGTATCCCCTTGGCGATGGCGCTTATCTTCCCCCGGTCGGGGGTGTAGAGGGTCAGCAGGCGGTCCGTCTCGAAGAAATCACTTCGCTTCAGGACGATAGCCTGGGTACGATAGACCCTCTCAAGCATGTCTTCTACCTCACGATAGCTGAAACCCCTCTCCAACACGTCTCCAGCGCTGAGAGGGGCCTAAGTCAAACGGGTGTATTTCATTTGGGTTGTAGTGGCACCCCTTGCGGGTGCCCAGGGTGGGCGCAAGGCCCACCCCTAACCTATTTGAAACGCACCCAAGTCAAACTCAAGTGGATTATATCATGAAACAGAGGGGAGTCAAAATGGCTCTCTCAGCGATGCTATAGCCGCCCGACGATTAAGTCGTCGGGCTACAGAGCAGCGGGTGATGAATCACCCTCTCCCACACCTGATCGCCCGTGCCTGTCCGCACAGGCAGGGGACAGGCAACAAACTCACCTGAAGGCTCGACTCCAGCAAAATGTCAACAGGATGTAACAAGACCGATTTATCGGGTGCTGCTTGTTCCGGTAACGCTAAAACTTCCCACATTTGGTACCATATTTTGCGCAAAAGTAGCACATTTCTATTAGTTAACGCATCTATGAAACAGTTTGTCAAGTCGCCGTCGGGCTTGTGGAACTGGGAGCAATTGTGCTTGGCCAATTGTCCAAACTTCCACAGGCCTGCCGACAGGGGTTAAGGCCAGCGCCTATGAGGCATTCATAGCTACTCCTTCTTCGACAACCCTTCATGCCCAGCGGTGAGGGTCTCTTAGGACCAAGTTTCAGGCATCTCCCGTCTCCTGCCTGCGCAGACAGGGTCCGACGGACAGGATCCGTGCTCGCCAAGCGGCACATAGTACCGGTGGGATTCGGGTTGCCCAATCACCTGTCTGCCACAGGCAGGAGAGTATCGGGATGGTCGAAGGAGAGCGACGGGTCGACGGGAAGACAGAACAGGAGACACACTACTACATCTCAAGCCTGTCCGGCGAGGCAGAGGAGTTCGGGTATGCGGTACGCAGTCACTGGGGGATAGAAAACTGCGTGCATTGGGTGCTGGATATCGCCTTCCGCCTGTGCCAGGCACTGGCGGGAAGATGACAACCGAGTGCGGAAAGGCCACAGGGCGGAGAACCTGGCCATCTTGCGCCGCCTGGCCCTCAATCTCCTCCCTGTCCGTCGACAGACGGGAGACAGGAGACTACGGCGACGTGCGGCACCAAGAACAAGCGGCTGAAAGCGGCCTGGGATCGCGAAGCATGCCTACGGCGAGAGGACTACCTCCTCAAGGTTCTGAGCAGCGCATAAGATGCGATTGCCCTGGGGACATGATGGCGCATAACTCTTTGGATGGTGCGATACTCCCCTGGCCACCCGTGTCGGGTACAGGCAGGACAGGCAAAACAAAGCGCAAAAGGCACGGATTTGGGACTTGCCGCAATTTTATCGCCGCATTCTTCGGCTGCCCACAAGCGGACGGCAAGCCCCTGGGATAGAGGCTCACTGAAAAGAGGCTTGTTGGTGTAATCACCGTGGAAGATGCCGGAGGTGGGAGTCGAACCCACACGAGGTCGCCCTCACACGATTTTGAGTCGTGCGCGTTTGCCTGTTCCGCCACTCCGGCCCAGCGATACTAGTATAGACCACGAGAGGAATCTAGTCAAGCCGCTTACGCTCAGATCAGCAACTCTAAACTTGAGGCAGAGTGTCACAATCTTCTCCGGTCTTCGCCCGAAAATTGGGGCGTGGGCGCCGAAGTCAGCCCATCCTGTGCGCTCGGCACCGATTTTGTCCGGCAGGAAGTCCATATTGAGATTTGCTGCTGGGAATGACTCAGCATTCTGGATTTGACAATCACGCCCCTCCTTGTATAATAGTTGAAAAATAGGGCCTGCCCAGTGGAAGGATTATGTCCAACTATAGTAGTTAGATTAGAAAGGAGCATGCTATGCCCCAAGTATTGAGGGCCCGGCTCAGGACGGTGGCCCCCATCTGGACTGGAGGGGTGGACCGGGAGTCGGGGCAGGCACGGGAGACGGGGCTGGCTGGATCGCTGCGCTGG
>JAYEMR010000131.1:0-36014 GCA_034718215.1 Chloroflexota bacterium | reverse complement strand
GGCAGTAGACTGCAATGATAAACATATCCAGGTCAAACATTGGGATACCTCCTCTATCGTTGAACTACAAGTTGCGTAAGCTTCAGAGGAGTATATCCCAAAAGCGAAAAAGTTGCACATGGCGTTAAGGGTTTCACCGCTCAAGGGGCGGGGGAGAGCCAAGACCCCGGCCGTCGCGCTCAGCCCATTGCTCAGCATCAAAGCTACGGCTATCAGCAGATAGCATCTTCCCGCCATGGGCAGACCTCTGCTATCTATACCAGGCCTAGTCGTCTTCGCGTCTGTTCCACTAACCCCCCTGCCTCGATGATATCCATCATGAAGGGAGGATAAGGGTCTGCTCTGAAGGTCTCGCCCGTTTCCAGATTACGGATGACGCCTGTCCCAAGCTCCACCTCCAGCCGCTGGCCCGCCTCCGTCCCCTCTACTGCCTGGGGACAGATCAGGATGGGTAGGCCGATGTTGACCGCGTTTCGGAAGAAGATGCGAGCGAAGCTCTCCGCCACCACGCAGCTTACGCCTGCTCCCTTCAATGCCAATGGCGCATGCTCCCGCGAGGAGCCGCAGCCGAAGTTTGCCCCCGCGACGACGATATCCCCCGGCTGCACTTTCCCCGCGAAGTCAGGATCAACATCCTCCATGCAGTGGAGGGCCAATTCCTCCGTCGCTGAGAGGTTGAGGTACCGGGCGGGGATGATGGCGTCAGTATCCACGTTGTCTCCATACTTCCAGACCTTGCCAGTCAGCTTCATGCGGTTCCCTTTCTCTACTCCCGGCGTGGAAGCTCTCGATCCAGAGCTTCTCGCACCGCGCTCATGTCGGCAGGCAGCTCCAGCGGTGGGTTTCGGTGGCGGGCGATCACCTCGGAGAGGGAATCCTCATGGTAGCCCACCTTGAAATCAGTGAACTTCAGCCCATGCGCGGTGGAGATCACGATGACTCGGTCATCTGAGTGGATGGTGCCCCGCTCCACCAGCTTAAACAGCACCGCCAGCGCTGCGCCGGTGTGAGGACAGCAGTACATCCCCGTGCGGTCGGCTCGGGCCGCGGCGTTGGCCAATTCATCCTCCGATGCCTGCTCCACGATGCCCTCAAACTGCTTGAGCACCTTCACCGCTCGCTCGTAGCTCACCGGGTCGCCGATCTGAATGGCGCTGGCCAAGGTCTTCTGGGCCTTCACCGGATGGTACTCCTGGAAACCTGTGAGGAAGCTCAGGTAGAGGGGATTGGCCTTCTCCGACTGGGCGCAGGCGATGCGTGGCAATCGGTCGATGAGCCCCAGCTCTTTCATCATGAGGAAGCCCCTGCCCAGGGCGCTGACATTGCCCAGGTTGCCCACGGGGATGATGATCCAATCGGGCACCTCCCAGTCGAACTGCTGCACTATCTCGAACGCCACCGTCTTCTGCCCTTCCATGCGCAGGGAATTCATGGAGTTGGCCAGGTAAATTGTGGGGTCCTGGGTGACCTGTTTGACGATGGCCATGCATCCGTCGAAGTCGGTATCCAGGGCCAGCACCAAAGCGCCGTTGGTGATGGGTTGGATGAGCTGGGCGGTGGAGACCTTGCCTCGGGGCAGGAAGACGACGGCTGGTATCCCCGCCGCGGCAGCGTAGGCGGCCAGCGACGCGGAGGTGTCGCCGGTGGAGGCGCAGGCCACAGCGCGGATGGGCTGGCCATCGGCCCGCATCTGCTTCACCATGGAGACCAGCACCGTCATCCCCAGATCTTTGAAGGAGCCGGTGTGGCTGTTGCCGCACAGCTTCACCCACAGATCGGGGACGCCTATCTCCTGGCCCAGCCGCTCGGCCCAGAAGCAGTTGGTGTAGCCCTCATACATGGAGACTACATTCTCATTCTCCACCTGGGGGCAGACCCACTCCTTCTTTCCCCACACACCGGAGCCGTAGGGCCATTCATTGATGCGGACGCGTTCATCGAAGAGCTTCATCCAGGCCGCGGCGGAGCGCCGTTTGAGGGCCTCCATATCATGTTCCACATTCAGCAGGCCGCCGCAGTGAGGACAGCGGTAGATCACCTTGGTGAGTGGATAGCGGTCCTCGCAGCCCCGAATGCACTTAAACCAGGCGCTGTACGGTGTTTGGTTCATTGTACCCTCATAACCCACGTTCCAATACAAGCGCGCAGGCGGAAGCCGAAAGAATATCCCCTAATCGGCCCGAGGTGAGAGAATCTGCCCGATTTCCTGTATCAAGAAGGGAAGGTTGGGATAGTCGAAACTCAGCCCTGGCGCGGGCAGGCGATGATGCTTAATATTGGGAGGCACATGCTTGTGATGGGGATGAGTACTAGCCAGAGTGGGATCATTGGGATGAGGCTGGGGATCGTACCAGTACAATTTCTCAGGGCCTTCGTAGACTTCATATGAGTAATGCTCAATGGTCGCTGTGGCAAAGTTGATGATCTCAAGGACCCTCAGCACAATCCCCCGGCTGAACTCCAGTTCACCCTCCAGCTCGGCCACAGTCGCGCTTCTCGGCTTGAGCACAAGGGTGGATCGTTGCACAGAAGGGAACTGGTCAGGGATGGTATAGATGAAATAACTGTAGCTATTCAGTGAGGAGAGCATCGTCAATGAGGGGTCAGCGCCAGGGCGCCCGAGGGGACTGAAGCACGGAGCTTGCCCAGACGTTTTTTAATCAATCTATCGTATGCCTCCTCGCGCTGCAATTTGATCCTGTAATAAGCCGCCCAGCGACCGTAGTCGTTGACCTCCTCAATCTCTTCATCCCGCAGTGCACCGCTGATGTAGAGCTCATAGAAATCTCTCGATAACATACCATATTTCTCTTCGAACTTCTCCAGTTCTTGGTTCATGGCATGAATATCCTGAATGAGTTTTTGCAGTTCCATGTGCCACCTCCACCTCGCTGCCCCCTACGATTGGTCTCCCTGCGAAGGAGATTATAGATGCAACTTCGGTGATGTCAAGCTCCTAGTCCTTTGGTTATTTGAGCGCTTGGTCACCTGGTCGGGTCCGGAGACAAATAGATCACCAGGCCAATGGACTACCAGACATCCTATAGCTCCTCCGGTCCGCCGATACGCCCCAGCACGGCACTGGCTGCGGCTACGGCCGGTCCGGCCAAGTACACCTCGCTCTCCGGGTGGCCCATGCGCCCCACGAAGTTGCGGTTAGTGGTGGACACGCATCTCTCGCCGGCGGCCAACACCCCCATGTGACCGCCTAGGCAGGGCCCACAGGTGGGCGTGCTCACCACAGCCCCGGCCTCAATGAAGGCTTCAACCAGCCCCTCGCGCACGGCGCGAAGGTAGATATCCTGGGTGGCGGGGATGATGATGCAGCGCATGTCCGGCGCCACTCTCCGTCCCCTGAGGACATCAGCGGCCAGGGATAGGTCCTCCAAGCGGCCGTTGGTGCAGGAGCCGATCACCACTTGATCAACCCCTATCCCCCTCGCCTCGGAGATAGGTCGAGTGTTGCTGGGGAGGTGGGGGAAGGCCACCTGCGGCTCCAGGTCGCTCACATCCCATTCGTAGATGTATGATACCTCGGCGTCCGGATCGCCCCTGTAGATTGCGTAAGGCCGCTTCGCCCTCTCCTCCACGTAGGCCAGCGTGGTCTCGTCCACTGGAAAAAAGCCCGTTTTGGCGCCGGCCTCGATGGCCATATTGCTCGTGGTCAGCCGTCCATCCATCGAGAGCGACTGGGCCACCTCTCCGGTGAACTCCATCGCCTTGTACAGGGCGCCATCCACTCCGATCTGGCCGATGGTGAAGAGGATCAGATCCTTGCCCCCCACCCACTTGGGAAGCTGGCCGTGGTAGACGAAGCGCACCGTCTCCGGCACCCTCATCCATATCTGACCTGTGGCCATGGCCACGGCGATGTCAGTGGAGCCCATGCCAGTGGCGAAGGCTCCCAGCGCGCCGTAGGTGCAGGTGTGGGAATCGGCTCCCACGACCACATCGCCAGGCAGCGCCAGCCCCTGCTCCGGAAGCAACGCGTGCTCAATGCCCATAGTCCCCACGCCGTAGAAATGTGTGATTCCCTGAGCGCGGGCAAACTCGCGCACCAGCTTGCACTGTTCGGCGGACTTGATATCTTTGGCGGGCGCGAAGTGGTCGTTGACCAGGATGATCTTCTCCGGATCGAATACCTGCCCCACGCCGATGCGCTCAAACTCATGGATGGCGATAGGGGCAGTGATGTCGTTGGCCAACACCACATCCACATTCACATTGATGAACTGTCCAGCCCGAACCTCATTGGCCTCCGTATGAGCGGCCAGTATCGTCTCGGCCAGTGTCATTCCCATTTGCCTTCCTTCCAAAAACTAATGGACCTCCCCCCTGCTATCGGAACCGACTTTCCGATGCCCACATGTCAGGGTTCGGACCCAGTATTCGCTTGACCTCCTCAGTCGCCTCAGTCAACTCCTCGATGGTCTCCGATGTCTTCCTCCACGCATTTTCGTTGGATCTCATACTCGATCATTTCAGTTGTAGGGACACTCCTTGTGGGTGCCTAGGGCGGACGCGAGGCCCGCCCCTGCACATTTGAAAGGCCCACATTTCACTTGATCGCTCTCCAAACCTGGAAACGGTTGTCCCCATAAGCGAATCCTACCTCCTGAAACAGCTTATCCATCTCCTGGCCGTAGGGGATGAAGCGGTTGGCCACCAGATACAATCGTCCCCCTAGCTGCAGCACCACCGCTGCGTCAAGGATGAACTGATTGGCCACCTCGTAGCTCACCCCTCGGCCCTGGTGAAAGGGTGGGTTGGTGATCACTACATCGAAGGGGCGGTCCAACACCGCTGCGCCGCAATCAGATAGCAGCACCTCAGCGTTGGCCACCTCATTCCGCTCCATCGTTCGCCGCGCTGCCTCCACTGCAACGCAGTCAGCGTCCACCAGCACCACTTCCCCGCGTGGGGCCATGCTCACAGCGACCAGCCCCGCTAGTCCGTAACCACAGCCCAAGTCCAGCACCCGTTCCTGAGGCCTGATCTCCATGCTCTCCACCAGCCGCCGTGTGCCTTCGTCCATCTCCTTCCAAGAGAAGAGGCCAGGCCTGGTCAAGCAGATGTGATCTTCCCCCCGCACCTGGGCGATCAGCTTTCGGAATCGGTAATACTCATCGCTCATCCCTTTGTCAACTCTTACCCTCTCCCCCTTCACCGCCAGCGCCACACGGCTGCCCCCTTTGTAAGCAAGCACGTGGGCTTGCCCGAACACATCCTCTAGGTAGTGGATAGCCGATTTCACCCCGCTACGGTTGGCCCCTGCCAGGTAGCAGCGCCCGCCGGGGCGGAGAAGAGTTGCCGCATCGCGCACGCACTGCCGGACGACCGCCCTTTCCCTGGGGGCGTGGATAACCACGAGGTCGAATTTCTGTCCCCGGACAGCGGCCCCGCAGTCGCTCAGGCGAATCTCGGCGTTGAACACCTCATTCAGGGCCATCGTCCGCCGCGCCGCTTCCACCGCGACTACGTTCCGATCCAGGAGGTAGACATGCCCCTGAGTGGCTCGCTGGGCGGCGATCAAACCCACCAACCCTGCGCCACATCTCAAGTCCAGGACATGATCGTTCGAGCCTATCTCCATCACTTCGATCAACAACTGAGTGGCTGGATCAGGCTCATCCCAGCTTTCAATGCCCGGCTTAGTGGTGAAAGTGCATCGTTGTCCGCCGACATCGAAACTTAGCTCTCGGTAACGATGATAATCGCTCAGCAGTCTGCTTACCTCCCCTAGGGGAAGCGGGGGAGCACCTTAGCTTCCACATGCAGCAGCACATGATCGCCGGGGCTCAGTTCCTTCTTGGGTATGCCCTTCGGCATGCGGCGCGAAGGCAGGGGGAAGATGCCGATGGTCAGCCCCTCCCGCTGGTAGCGCGGCTCCACAAAGGCCAACCCCAACTGGAAACCCTCGGCATCCAGGGAGCAACTGGTGACCTCGCCGATGCACCGCCCCCGTTGGGTCACCACCGGGTCCCCGGGGTCTATCTTGCGTTGTCCCTTCTCATCCACTCGAAAGCGGATGAGCTTTCGTTTCGGCTCCAGATTGCGGTCCAAATAGGGATCGCGCCCGATGAAGAAGGGCTTGTGGAACTTGACGTAGGGGCCGAAGCCTGCCTCGGTGGGGCTGATCTCCAGGGGGCCAGCCAGCTCGTGACCATACAGGGGCAGCCCAGCCTCGATGCGAGTGGAGTCACGCGCGCCCAAACCCGCTGGTTTGATCCCCCAGCCCTCCCCCTGCTCCAGAAGCAGCTCCCAAAGCTCCACAGCCTGGTCGGGGTGCACGAAGATCTCGTAGCCAAACCTCTCTCCCGTGTAGCCAGTGCGGGCGATGATCAGCTCCATGCCACAAATCTCAGCCTCGATAAACTCCGTGCGCTGAATAAGCCCCAAGCGGCGCTTGAGGCGAGGGTTATCGGTCAGGCTCTGCAGTATAGCCAGCGAATTGGGTCCCTGCAGGGCTATGTCCATCCGCTGATCCACTCCCACGCTGGGGTCCTTAAGGTCTCGCAGCAGAGCTGGGCGCTCGATATACAGGTCAGTACGCTCGCGGTCAATCAGCACCTCTCGCCTGTTCACCGCGTTCAGCCAGGCCCAATCCTTCTCCTCGTTGGCTGCGTTCACCACCATCAGGTAACGCTCCGCCCCCCGTCGGTAGAGGATGAGGTCATCCAGCACCCGGCCCTCAGGATCCAGCAGGTAGCTATACTGGGATTCGCCATCCCCCAGCCAGCGGACATAGTTAGTAGTCACTGTATCGAGGAAGGAGACAGCGTTGGGGCCAGCGATCTCGAACACGCCCATGTGACCGACGTCGAAAAGGCCCGCCGCCTCCCTCACTGCTCTATGCTCCTCCAGCACGCTGGTGTACCAGACCGGCATCTCCCAGCCGGCGAAGGGGGTTGTCTTAGCCCCCAGGCGGCGATGAGCCTCGTACAGCGGCGTGCGCTTGAGGGGTCGCCCCTGAGGCCTGTGCCCGTCAGGGGGCTGCTCCCAGGTGAAGCTTGGCCGCTTCTTATCAGGACGTACTGAGTTTAGAGAGCGTTGGCCGATGAAGTAGGGCTTGTTCAGGTGAAAGAGATGGGCGTGTCCCGCCTGGTAGAGCTGCAGGCCGGTGGGAGGATTTCCCTCATAGGTCGGCAGGCCCTCCCGAGTTCGAAGCGCACGCCAGGCATCTCGACCAGTCCCTACCGCCCCTCTCCCTAGCAGCTCCTCCCACACCTCGGCCGCTCGCTCTGGGTTCACCAGGCAGAGGAACTCATCATTCGCCAGACGGACTACCATCGCATCCGCGCCGCCGATCTGAGCCTCGACGAATTGACCGACAGATGCTCCCCCTCCCAGTAGTTCCGCAGCCATCGGGCCCCGCACGACCAGGGCTACCATTTGTTCCTCGGCGGGTTTCTCCGCCAGGTCCTCCACCACAACAGGGCCCTCCACCTTGCGGAAGATATCCTCCTCATCGAAGAGCACATAGCCGTCGGCCAGGCCGCGCAGCCAAGCCTTGACCCGCTCATGGTTCGGTGGATTTGTGACCAGCAGGTACCGCTCTCGCTGCCCCGCATCATCCTCCAGGCGAAGCACGATGACGTCGTCGATAAGGTTCCCCCCCTCATCAAGCAGACAAGAGCGAGTCACCTGCCCGGGCTCCAGCCCCATGATGTCACCGGTGAGCGCTTCGTCGAGGAAGGGCTGAGCTCGAAGTCGATTGCGCACCAGAAGTAGGCCGCTATCGGTGAGGTCCAAGAGGAGAGCGGATGTGGAGGCGTCAGCTAGTGCCTCGGCGCCCGTAGATGAGAGTGGGAGTTGGAGGCTGGGGTGTGCAGCGACCTGATCACCTTGGTAGAAGTGGAAGGGATAGCCGCGCCGCGTGCTAGGCTGCCCTATCAGCTCGCCGGCCAGCTCGTCAACCTCTCGCTTAGCCTCCTCCAGCAGGTCCAGCTCCACCTTGCCTCGGGGCAGACGCCCGGTGAGGCCATCATAGTGGAGGGGATGTATGTGGGTCAGCACTTGGGCGATGATAGCCGCCAGTCGATCAAGTTGATCCTCCGTGATGCCTCGCTCGGTGATCCAGGTGGTGCCGAGGCGGATGCCCCGTGCGTCGGCGGCTGAGGTGTCGCCGGGGATGGTGTTCTTGTTGCACACAATGCCGCACAGATCGAGGACCCGGGCTGCAATCTCGCCCCTGAGCGGATAGCCGCTGGGTGTGTCAATGGTCTTAAGATCCACCAACAGCATATGAGTCTCAGTCCCACCGTAGGCTAGGGTGAGTCCCTCTCGCTTGAGCGCATCAGCGAGATAACGGGCGTTATGGACGATGCGGTGCTGCAGGGAGCGGAACTGGGGAGATTTGGCAATCTGGAATGCCACAGCCATGGATGCGAACTTCTGCACGTGGGGGCCACCTTGCTCGCCGGGGAAGATGGCAGTTTCAATGCGTTTGGCTTTATCCGGATCCGTGGTCATGATCACCGCTCCACGAGGTCCGCAGACAGTCTTGTGGGTGGTGAAGGTTATCACATCGGCTATGCCCACCGGGGATGGATGGGCACCGCCGATGACCAGCCCCGCAGTGTGGGCGATGTCGGCCATGAGGAGCGCACCCACCTCATCGCAGATGGAGCGGAAGGCCCTCCAGTCCGGGGCCCAGGGATAGGAGGTGTAACCAGCGATGATGATGCGGGGGCGGTGCTTACGCGCCAGATCGCGGATCTGATCATAGTCCAATCGCCCAGTGCGGGAGCTGACCTCGTAGGAGGCCACCTGGTAGCGCTGGCCGGAGATGTTGAAGGGGCTGCCGTGGGTCAAGTGGCCGCCGTGAGGCAGGGCTAGGCCCATGAGTGCGTCATCCAGCTCAAGGAAGGTCTCATAGACCGCCAGGTTGGCCGCCGCGCCGGAGAGGGGCTGCACATTGACGTGGATCTGGTCTGCGGGGACCTCCTCGGTGGCGAAGCTCTGAGCGATGCGCCGTTGGGCCAAGCATTCGATGAAATCGGCGAACTCGGTCCCTTTGTAGAAGCGCCGATCGGAGTAGCGGCGATGGTAGGCCAGCCGCTGCCCGTAGTCCAGAAGCTCCTCCTCACTGAGGGTCATCATCCGACGGCTGGGATACCCCTCGGCGTATAGGTTCTGGAAGACGGAGCCTAATGCCTGCCGTACCGCCAGGGGCGACAGGCTCTCCGAGGGGATAAGGATGATGCGCCGCGCCTGTCTCTCCGCCTCGATGCTGATAAGCTCCGCCACGGCAGGATCGACCTCCTGCAGCTCAGCCTTCAGGAACTGATCCGCGTAATCGTGGCGCTCAAGATGACTGCTCATATCAGTTTATTCCTCCTCAATTCCAAGGGCACCCTCAATCGAGGCACTTCCCCCTCCACCCGCGACCAGGCCGCATCAACTAGGGCCCACAGCCCGCCTGAGACCAGGGAGTGACCTCCCAGGACCACGGGGATGGACGCCTCAATCGCCGCGGCGGTGAACTCCCGCAGGCAGGGGGCTTTCATACGCTCCGGCTGCCTCAGGTCAGAGTGAAAGCGATCGGCCGCCGAGGGCCAACTCCGCCGATGGGCCAGGATCACCCGACTGTCGAGGATGAGGGCATCTCCAATCTGGCTAAGGGTATCGAAGAATCCCCGAGGGCCTCGATCATCAAGAAGCACTCCCAGTAGCGACCTCACCTCTCCTCGCGCCTGGCGGCCACTGGCCCGCATACCCCGCTCCTCGGCCAGGATCCGCTTGCGGCACAGGGCCTCGGCCTGCAAGTAGGCCGCCGCCTCAGCCGACACCCGCCCGGCCACCAGTACCTCCGCCTCCCGATCTAACAGCACGTCCAAAACCTGCTCCAGAGCACTGGTGTCCAGCTTCAGCCCCTCCAGGTATTGCCTCGTGTGGGGTCCGCAGTCGGGATGCAGTTTCAGGGTCATCAGGTCAGTAGGGGTGTCCACATCGAGCTCCGTTGCCGCCGAGCGAGGTAGAGCCCGGGCCGGCAGCCCAGCGTCGAAGTGGAGTCTCCAGGCCAGATCGTTGTCGGTCTTTAGAGAGACACGCCCCAGGGCCGCGGCAGGCGCCCAGGCGGCGAAGTCAGTGGAGTAGAGATTGTTGGCTATCACCATATCGTCAACATCGGCCAACTTAGCGGCTATTTCCCCCCATCCTTCAACGGTGAGAAGCGGCCCGCTGCCGCCGCCGATGTAGAGGCAGCGCTCGATTTCGTGGTCGGCGATGATCCGGCTCAGGCGCTGGCCGAAGTGAAAACGCCCGATGGGGGAGTCAACCTCCACAATCACAGATCCATCACCCTGGCGGGTACAGGTGGCCAGCGAAGAAGCCAGAGCGGGAGAATCCGTGGCCACTACGACCCGCTCTATGGATTCTACCTGTAGCAGCTTTTCCACTGTATCGCGTGTGACCGCCTCCCGAGCGCCACTCACCAGCTGCTCCACCTGAGTCTGGCCTCCGCCACCGGTCATGATCACCGCTGTCAATCCTGACGCCATACGTCCCCTCCAACCTATGGCATTATAGCCACTGTCCAGGCTTTTGTCAAAGTAAAGAACCCCCATCTGGCTGAGATGGGGGTTCCATCTTTGCTCTCCAGGATACATGATCGGTCGGGAGATTAGCCTATAGTCATCGGCCAAAAAGCCGTCCGAAGCGGGCTAAGATAGGATCCCAGCGACTTTCGGGAATTTCATCCATCACCGCGATCTCCGATCCCCATTGTACCTGGACTAGGTTTTCAACCAACAGCGATCCCAAGCCCTTTGGGATAAGGGTTTGAAGGCCAAATGGAAGTGATGGAATGGGTATGACCCCCTCGGGTATGGACTCGGTGAGGTTTCGGCGCAGCTCGGAATCCCAGCGTATCCCAGCCACCGGTTCGGCGTCGAGCTTAAGCGTGACGGCGTTAGGGTCGACGCTGAATCCGGCTGAGTTGATGTTTGCCGCGTACGTGTTGATGTAAGGCTCGACGATCTCTGAGACTGACACCCCCACAGCCTCCAGGAAACCGCTGATACGCGTTGGCGGCTCACCCAGGCCTATGTGTCCTTCTCGATCCACAGCTATTCTGGGAACCAATCTCCAGGCTGGGGACGGCACAGATATGGCTGTATAGTCGAGCTGGACCGAGGAGGGTAGCTCATCCTTGGCCGCTACAACCGCAGTGAGTTGAGTGTTTTCCAAGAGGTCTTCTGCCTTCTCCCAGGGGAGATCCCTCGACAGCACGAGACCTATCTTGGGGAGAGAGTCCTCCTCGAGGAAAAGATAGGGCAAGGGGCTGTCACCCTTCACTGTTACGCGGAGTTCTCTTTGATCACCTTCCCATCCAGCGGCAATCGGGAGTAGAGGTCTAAAGGGGCCGGTATTTTGTAGAGCACCCACATTGACCCCTCCCAAGATGAGGTTGTCATGCTCGTCAATCCCCGCCATGATGGGCTGGCCGACGTGGAGCTTAGGTAAGCCCTCCTGGGGTTCTTCGTCAACATAGGCACTGAGTCGTATCTCAGTGTTACCTACCCAGCTCTCGGCGAAGCTTTGAAGGTCGGGATCCTCGATAAGGCCCTGGACGTCAGGCCCCAGATCCACGAAATCCCCCACAACTGGAAGGGAGTCATAGATCGCATTACGGCCCTCTTGGTCCCAAAGCAGCTTAACCCAGCGCCTGTTGTTATCGTTGACTTCAAGGCCGTTTCGCCCCAGCGTCACATCCACTTGCTCGACGTTGAGTTCGGCAAGGGGAAGTGGTGCGAGACCAGCCAGAGGTAGGGCGTTTATCTGTTCTAATCCCTCGCTTATTTCCTCGTTGGTGATCCCAGCGACGGAGACCATCTCTGTCTTAGTTTCCGTGTCGTTGATAGTGGCTCCGGCCTCGATCAGGTTGGTCGGGGGAGTAGAGACAGGCTCAACTACGTCCTCGAAGCTGACCGGGATCTCTTCCCCTGTGGTTGGAAAGCGCAAGACCACTGTCGCTTCGTCCATGCTCGCGGCCGTGATGATCAAGTCGGAGAACTCCGCCAGCCCAAATTGGGCAAGAGCTGTGCCAAGCGCTTCATCCGAAACCTGAAGTGTGAGCAGGAGCTTACCATTTTCGTACAGGGACAGCTCCTGACCAGCTTCGGTGAGGATTTTCCGAGCAGCCAAGTATTGAGTCCCATGGTCCATCATTGACTCGACTTCCTTGGGGCTCATCTTCGGGATAGCGACTTTAAGCCCTAGGTATTTATCAAAGACAGTCTTTAAGGATGCTGGGGTCAACTCTTTGAGCTGCAGCCTATCTACCTCAATGCTCGCGTTGAAGTCTGCTACGGGTTGCAACCTCAAACCCTTGAGCGTAGCGTTGGCCACCCACTCACCATCCTCTTCAAAACCCAGTTCAATGGCAAGTCCATCAGGGAGAGGCTGGGGCTCCTGAGCCGAAACAGGTACCGCAGCTAAGACCAGGGTTACTAAAAGAACCGTTAGGAAAACGTGCCGATGTTTTGTTACTTTGGTCATCGCTGACCTCCTTTCATTTCCTCACAATCGACTCGACTGTGCCCGCCACGAATGATGTGGACACAGCTAAGACACAGGTGACTAGCTTGGCTGAATTCTAAGACATTCTGACCCCCTTTCCATTTATAGACAGCGATTTGTTGGCCCAGATTGAACGTGTAGGTGCAGGCAAAAATACGGCTAGAACATTGCCTGGGCTGCCTCGATGAATGTCTGGGGCACCTGCTCGGCGACGCCGGCGATCTTCCCCAGCCTGACGGGCACGATCTCGCGTCCTTTGAGGGCCACCATGTAGCCGATCTGCCCCTCTTTTATCAGGTTCACCGCCGCTACGCCGAAGCGGGTCGCTAGGGTGCGATCGAAAGCTGTGGGGGAGCCACCCCGCTGGAGATAAGCTAACGTGACGCTACGGGTGGTAAAACCGGTGGTATTGCCAATGGCATCAGCCAACCGCTGCCCAACGCCTCGCTTGCGCAGCAATGGGTTGCCAAAGGCGTCGGTTCCTATCTCCTCTGCCTCTGGGCCAATGCCCTTGATCTGCGCTCCCTCAGAGGCCACCACGAGGGAGTATTTCTTACCCTGCCCACGCAGTTTACGTAGATGCTCCACTACGTTGTCCAACTTGTCAGGCACCTCGGGGCAGAAGATGTAATCCGCTCCGCCGGCCATCCCGCCCACGATGGCCAGCCATCCCGCCTCGCGTCCCATCACCTCGCAGACTATCACCCGGTGATGGGAAGCAGCCGTGGTGCGCAGCCGATCCAGCGAGTCCGAGATGACATTGATGGCGGTATCGAAGCCCAGGCAGTAATCCGTCTCGGCTACGTCATTATCAATAGTCTTGGGAATACCCACCGCTGGCAGCCCAGCCTCGGACAGAACGTAAGCTGTGCCCAGGGTGTCGTCGCCGCCGATGGCCACTACCGCGTCCAGCTCATTCTCCTCAGCTGTCTCAACGCACCGCTGGACCCCATCCTCCACCTTCTGGGGATTAGTGCGCGAGGAGTGTAGCATCGTCCCCCCCGCGCTCAGCACGCCCTCTATACTATCGAGGTCGAGCTCGATCAAATCGTCTTCTATGAGCCCCCGATAGCCGTCCAGGATGCCGTAAACCTCCCAGCCCTCCTGAAAGGCGCGGCGGCTTACCGCTCGAATGGCGGCATTCAGAGGGGGGACATCCCCGCCCCCGGTTAAAATTCCGATTCGCATGTTCATCCTCCCTCTTATGATCAATCGTCAGTGTCTGATTACGGTCGCACATCATAGGCCGAGGTGTAGGCCTCCATCTCCAGCTCCTGGGCCAGCGCTTCGGCGCGGGGCTCGAACATGGGTGAGATGATGATCCTCCGTTCGACCTCAACCCCCTCCGTCTGCTCGTAGAAAGCGACCTTCTTGTCGAAGGCGTCCACATCATTCCAGCTGACGGAGGATTTTAGCTCCAGCAAAATAGGTTCTCCATCGCGGACGATAACGTCAACCTCGATAGATCTGGGGCGACCAAAGGCGAGGCCCTCGGTGTCCATCTTATCATAGTGCTCCACCCTCAGGCCCGTCTCCTCGGTTAATATGCCCGCCAGCCCCTCTCGGAAAGCGCTCTCAGACATCATCCCCCAGCGGGCCCCAATTCCTCCCAGGGTTGATTCTAACCGCCCGACCGCTCTAAAGAGTTGGGCGGAGTCTTTCCTCAGGGCAAATATCTCCCGAGAAAGCTCTTCTAACCGCTGGGAGTGCTCCTCCAGCCTTTTGGAGTGTTCCTCCTGCCGCCGGGCGAACTCCTCCATACGCTGGGAATGCTCCTCCAGCCTTTTGGAGTGCTCCTCCTGCCGCTGAGCGAACTCCTCCATACGCTGGGAATGCTCCTCCAGCCTTTTGGAGTGTTCCTCCTGCCGCTGAGCAAACTCCTCCATACGCTGGGAATGCTCCTCCAGCCTTTTGGAGTGTTCCTCCTGCCGCTGAGCAAACTTCTCCATACGACAGTTGAAGTCCGTGCGCAACGCCTCGATCCGCTCGCCCTGGGCGTCTATCCTCTCCAGAACAGCCCGCAGGTCTGCCCGCTGAATGAAGAACTCGGACATTATCTCGATAACCCCACGCCGGACGGGAGGAGAATGGCGGAGCAAATGGGTCAATTCCTCCCGAACGATTTCGGGGATCTCTTCTCTGGTAACTGCTGCCATCTCATACCTCCCCCTCATATTATACACCACTCAGTGAGAGATTCAACTCTTCATATCCGCCAACTGGTCGATCTCGGCACACTGCTTTGTGTAAAGGGGTTGGATCAGTGTGTGCATCATCTCCACACACATTATAGCCCGACGGCTACGCTGGCACAAACCGGTGTGAGCTAACGAGCATCAAGACCTTCCTTCATAGCAAGGTCTGCCTATCCCGCCGCTTGACTCTAACCTCTCCCTCCTTGACGGCCTGCTCTAATAGAAGGGCTAATTCCCGTCTGGCTTTGGAATATGTATGCACCCTCGAGCACGTCGGCAATGAAACGGCCAGGCCGGGCAGCAGTTGGGCGGCCAAGATCAACGCCCCGATCAGGGTCAACACAAGCCCACCAGCCAGATTCGATCTGCTACTTCTACTCATTGCACTCCCCCTTGGATTAAATACACATCACTACCGACCGCCCTCGCCGGCTGAGAGCCTGGAATCGGGTGGGATTGAGCGTTTGTGGCTTCCGCTACACAATATGTCCTTGACCTCCCTGAGTTTCGCGGTCTTCTTGGGGTGTATGCACAAGGCGGCGTATACCTAGGGTATAGATGCCATCGAAGCGGGCATCCGCCTTACAGGGGATGTGAGACCGATGCCGCTTGAAGTAATCGATGAGTTTGTGCAAAACCTTAGCGTTCTTGAGCAGAGGCAATAGGGGCGCCTGTGGTATCTGCTGGGGCCTCGCGCTTGGCCTTCCGCCTCTTCACACCTATCTTATCCAGGGCAACGTTAGCTTGGATGCGTCGCTTCATCCTCCGGGGCGACGGCCCGGCCTTGGCCTCGGACATAGGGCTGAGGTGCGTGACCAAAGCATCCCGCCTCGCCGGTGAAACCTCCGATCTACGGTATTAAAAGAGAGGCTAACGCTGGCTGAGTCTAACTCTCGAGGTGGTCGAAAAGTGGTTAGGAGGATGGAGTCGCGGTGGTGAGTTGCCCCTCTTGGACGACCCAGGTTCGATCCACTACCTGGCCTCGCTCACCCATAATACCAAGCTCTTCACCATTGATATCGATCTGCACTCCGCCAGCGTTGCCGCAACGGAAGTGGATACTGTGCTCAGCTTGCCAAGTCCGTTCCCCACCTTCCTCCAAGACACCCTGGAAATCCTCTTCGCCGTCCACTGTGATCAGCACCCAGGCCCTTTCGATGGCCTGGACCCTCAACTTTATGCCCTGGTTCTCAGAGGAGGGGGATAGTGGAGTAGAAGTGGGAGTTGGTGTAGCTGTTGGGACTGGGGTTAGTGTGGGCAGTGGCAGCACCGCTGATGTGGCAATCGGTTTAGATGTTGGCGTGGGTGGCGCAGGGGAAGGAATCGCTGTAGGCGGCGGCGAAGAGGTTAGTGTCCTTGTAGGCGCTGGGGTGATCGAGGGGCGAACCGGCGTGCTTGTGTAGATAGGAGGTGTGGAGGTGGGGAAGCTCTGCAAAGGAGAGGCTGGAGGGGGTAATATATTCTCTAAGTGGGGAGGCCACCAGGCTGGGGGTTGGGGGAGTGGACGACCATACCGGTACCATACACCCACGCTCAGGGCTCCGATCAGAAGCGGGAGTGCGATAGCTAGGCGTGTAACCAACGTACGGATCGGATGGCTGAGAGGTTCCAGAGCTGCGTCGATGGGCCTGAATTCACTCTCATGCTGGGTACGCTGTCCCTGTCCTTGGCTCAGTGTCTCCTCATTATATCGATGACGCACTTCCTCAGGATCAAGGCTCAGGTATAGTGCATAGTTACGCAGGAATCCGCGTACATAGACCTCGCCAGGAAGGACATCATACTCCCCCTCCTCAAGCGCCTGCAGAAAGGCCCGTCGGATCCGTGTTTGGGCCTCTACCTCCTCCAGCGAGATACCCTGCGCCTCACGTGTCTCTCGTAGCCAGGTGCCTAGTTCTGCCATCAGCCCCTTCTCTCAGAGGTTTCTGCCTGGGATACATTCCCCACCAGGGTCTCAAGATCCCCCTCAAATCTCTCTAAAAAACAGTGTATGTCCAAAACGTCATCGGCGGTTATGGGCTTCGCCTCCTCGACCCTCCTAGGCTCTGACCTCTGTTCCTGCACCGAAGCCATCAATAGGCCCTCGGTCTGGCAATGGTGGCAGGTAATTAGGAGCACTAGCAGATTTTCTCCTTCGTGCAGCACCTCAAAGTCATCAGGATCGTATCGGTGGCCACAGACGGGACACTCCGTGTGGGCTGCCAGATATCTGATTAGCTGTTCAATATCTTCGTCCATGTTCCCCTCACTTCCTTGATAAGGTCCAGATAGCATCCCAAAGAGTTGACATTCTGCCGGGATGTCAAGATTTTATTACGCTACCTCAGCCTACTCCTCCTGCCGTTGAACTACCACGCCGATGTGGGGCGTCAGGTCGCTGCCCAGTCGGATGAGCACCCGATAGCTGCCCAGCCGACGGATGGGGCTCTCCAGCTCGATCTTCCGCCGATCTATCGCGCGGCCGATCTGTTCCTCCAACTTCTCTGCGATGTCCCCATTGGTGATAGAGCCGTACAGTTGCTCATTCTCCCCTGCCCTCATGCGGAAGGTCAAACTCAATTCCCTGAGGGTGGCGGCCAACCTCTGCATTTCCTGCTGACGGTGAGCTTCACGCCGCGCTTCTATCTGCTGTCTAAGTCTCGCCTGTTTAAGAACTCCTTCAGTGGCTAGTACGGCCATCCCTTGGGGGATGAGATAGTTACGGGCATAGCCATCGGCTACGGTCTTCACCTCGCCTTCCTCCCCCAGGTTGGGAACATCCCGCATCAACAAAATCTTCATTTTTTTCACCTCTCCCATTTGAGCTTTAAACTGCCCTTATGATACACGAAAGTCTGAGAAAACTCAAATTGGGGGTCTTGTTTAGGTTGCCAAGATTGGCAAAACAATGTAAAATAACAGGCCAGGATTCACTCATTTAGTGTTGAAAGGAGCAGATCCGATGATGAAAATCGTGGCCACTTTCAACGTCCCTTTCTATGGAGTGGATAGCTATCAGGCCCGACAAGTTGTGGACCAGCTCAAGGATGTGGAGGGGGTGGAATATGTTCATCTCCTCCAGGCCACGGAAGGAGAGCCTCGCTACGCCCTAGAGATAGAGTGTGAAGATGAGGCAGTGGATTCCGTTACCTCTCGGACCCAGGCGATAGCGGGTCAGTACTCCGCCTATATCTCCGACCTTGAGCGCCGCACCTTCCGAGAGCTAGCTTAGCCTCCAACGTGCTGAGCTTATTGAGGTCTGAGAGACCGCCCTAGCGGCTACTCCAGGGAGGAGGGACTATGACTGGTGTGTGGGCTCCCGCAGATGAGAGGAGGTGCATGCGATAAGCGGATTGAGTGGAACCAATCTATCGAGTCGGGCTGCATATCAGCGGGATAAACCCGAAATGTTGCAGCCTGTTGACAAGGAGGTGCACATATGACGAACCAGAAATGGTATCAGGCCCTACGCCTCTGCCTGCGTGATTGGCGGATCTTGACTGCAGCCACTCTCATAGCCGTGATGATCGCGGTTATAGTTGGGCCGCCGATTATCTCCGGAGGGGCTAATGGAGGATATGGGGAGCGGATATCCAACGGTGATTTTGAGAGGGGATTCGGCCCCGAGGGGGTGGGTCTAGGCTGGTCCAGATTCGATAATGGCGGAAAACCCAACTATCATTGGTACGATGAGGCTTGGGCGCCAGCGGTAGGGAAAGGCCAGCACTCCCAGGGGATCGAGATAGACACCAAGGGCAAGCCGGATGTGGAGCCCGATCGCTACGCGGGCATCCATCAGACCGTGGCAGTGCAGCCTGGCTGTACTTATCAGCTCAGCTTCCGCGGTATGCTGCGGGCCTTGGAGGGCGATCCGGACAGACACAACTGGAGCTATGTCGTCCAGTACGGAGTTGATTACAGTGGTGGCACTGACTGGAGGGGAGTGGACAACTGGGTCATAGTGCCTTGGGATGAGGTCTATCCCCGCACCCAGCCGGGCGATATGATGAGTTACCATACCTCCTTCACCGCTCAGACCGAGCGCCTGACCCTCTTCATCCGGGTTTGGAAGAAGTGGCCCTCGGGCAATGGAGAACTGATCCTCAACCTGGATAGCATCAGCCTGAGGGGATGCACGCCGCAGGACGTCGCCCCTCCCAGTGTGGAGATGTCCGTGCGGCCCGATTGCCCGATAGTGGGTGAGAGTGCGGCGGTCTGCCTCAAGGCTGTAGATGATGTGGAGATAGCCAAGTTGGAGCTCTACGATAATGAGATTCGTATCGGTGATGTCAACTGGGCTCCAGGGCCTCCTGCTGTGGAGGGGTGTTTTGCTTGGACTCCGACCTCGGCCGGCATTCATACCCTAAAGAGTGTGGCCTTTGATGCGGGAGGTACCCAAGCTGCTGTCACTCAGCTTTCTGTACCTGTCGGCGATAGCCTGGAGCGCATCTACAACGGCGGCTTTGAAGCAGGATTCGGCCCCGAGGGGGTGGGTCTAGGCTGGTCCAGATTCGATAATGGCGGAAAACCCAACTATCATTGGTACGATGAGGCTTGGGCGCCAGCGGTAGGGAAAGGCCAGCATTCCCAGGGGATCGAGATAGACACCAAGGGCAAGCCGGATGTGGAGCCCGATCGCTACGCGGGCATCCATCAGACCGTGGCAGTGCAGCCTGGCTGTACTTATCAGCTCAGCTTCCGCGGTATGCTGCGGGCCTTGGAGGGCGATCCGGACAGACACAACTGGAGCTATGTCGTCCAGTACGGAGTTGATTACAGTGGTGGCACTGACTGGAGGGGAGTGGACAACTGGGTCATAGTGCCTTGGGATGAGGTCTATCCCCGCACCCAGCCGGGCGATATGATGAGTTACCATACCTCCTTCACCGCTCAGACCGAGCGCCTGACCCTCTTCATCCGGGTTTGGAAGAAGTGGCCCTCGGGCAATGGAGAACTGATCCTCAACCTGGATAGCATCAGCCTGAAGGGGTACACGGCCCCGTCTGATGGTGACCCCCCGGCTGTCGCGGTCGTCGTTGGTGATGAGGGCGATACCTACACAGTGCAGCAAGGCGACTACATGGCCAAGATCGCTCGGCAACTCGATGTCAGCCTGAGTGATCTCATTGAGGCCAATCCTCAGGTCACGGATCCCAATCTGATCCACGTGGGCCAAAAACTGAGGATCCCCAATAAATAGCGGTCGTCCCCCCTTCCCTAGGGAAGGGGGGACCATACCCAAAGTATCTGGCGAAGGAGGACAATCATGACCGTAAAAATCGCTATCATCGGCTGTGGAGCGGTGGCGGAGAAGATACATCTGCCTGAGTACGCCCGGAGCGAGGAGGCTGAGATCATAGCCTGTGTGGACATCGTCAGGGAGAAAGCCCAGCGTCTAGCCGAGCGGGTGGGTGGAGCCCAGGTCTACACTGACTACCGCGACGCGCTGGCCTTGGATGAGGTGCAGGCGGTAGATATCTGCCTGCCCAACTACCTGCACGCACCCGTCGCCATCGCCGCTGCAGAGGCGGGTAAGCATGTGCTCTGTGAGAAACCAATGACCATTTCCATGGCCGATGCTCAGTCAATGATTGACGCTGCAAAGGAAGCGGGGGTGACGCTCATGATACGTCAATCCACCCGCTTCGTCCCGCCCTACAGCAGGGTCAAACAGATAGTGGATTCAGGCGTGCTGGGCAAGATCAACACGATACGAGGTGTGCACTGCCACGGCGGGCCGGAGCATTGGACCCCCAACTACGAGTGGTTCTTCACCAAGGCCAAATCTGGCGGTGGGGCTATGCTGGACATGGGTATCCACATCTGCGACTTCATCCTGTGGCTGTTGGACAGGGAGGTAGTGGAGGTCACTGGCTTCGCGGGCACGCTGGAGAAGGACATTGAGGTGGATGACAATGGCATGACCCTCATGCGTTTTGACGATAACACCTTCGCCTTCTTCCAGGCCTCCTGGAGCGTGAAGCCCATGGGTGATTCCTCGCTCACCATCCACGGCGAGAAGGGGGTTCTACGCCTGCGCCGAGATCCTAAGCACCCCATCGCTTTGGAGCTCCAGACAGAGGGAGGCACACCAGACATTCAATATCCGGAGGTGAAGACACCTGGAGCCTGGGGCACCGCTTGTGGCCATTTCGCGGAGTGTGTAGCCCAAGGGAAAGAGCCGATGGTCACCGGCGAGGATGGCAAGCGGGCCCTGGAGATCATCCTGGCCACCTTCAAGTCCAGCCAGACGGGTCAGACCATACGCCTGCCGCTGGAAGGTTAGCGACTCCGAAGGTTGCATCGTCGGATTGGCTTTCACCTGTACCAGGTGCTGGCGAAATGTCTATACTCGATTTGCCAAGGTAGAGTATTGATGGTAAAATTAAAGGAGAAGTGAGGATCACTTTGCTCCTGGGGCCGAGGTAGCTCAGCCTGGTAGAGCACTGGACTGAAAATCCGGGTGTCCCCAGTTCAAATCTGGGCCTCGGCACTGAGGCGACGTAGCCAAGTGGGAAGGCATGGGTCTGCAAAACCCTTATTCGCCGGTTCGAATCCGGCCGTCGCCTTTAGATGCGGGTCGTATCCAGCGGCCCGCTCTGCTGTTATGGGGCGGTGGCGGAACGGCAGACGTTGCGGACTTAAAATCCGCTGGAGTTTTTCTCCGTGAGGGTTCGAATCCCTTCCGCCCCATTGATCCTTGGGTAGCTTATCAGAATGGCCAGACCTTGAGAGCTGGTGGACTTCATGAGTGGATCTGATCTTCATCTCTTCCCCGATGAGTTCAGCGTGGCCACGAAGCAGGAGATCGCCCGCGTCCAGGCCGCCGCTGAGGCGATCCGGGACAATGTGGGCCGGGTGATCGTGGGTAAAAGTGAGGCCGTCGAGCTGCTGCTGGTGGCCCTGCTGTGCGAGGGACATGTCCTCATCGAGGATGTCCCTGGCATCGGCAAGACCACCCTGGCCAAGGCGCTGGCCCGCTCCCTTGACCTCCGCTTCCAGCGCATTCAGTTCACCCCCGATCTGCTCCCCTCCGATGTCACTGGCACTAATGTCTTCAACCAGAAGCTTACGGAGTTTGAGTATCGACCCGGCCCGATCATGACCCAGGTCCTTCTGGCTGATGAGATCAACCGCGCCGGGCCCCGCACCCAGTCGGCCCTGCTGGAGGCGATGCAGGAGCAGCAGGTCACGGTAGATGGGGTCACCCACCACCTGCCGCGTCCCTTTATGGTCATCGCCACTCAGAACCCCATCGAACTGGAGGGGACCTTTCCTCTGCCTGAAGCCCAAATTGACCGCTTCCTCATGCAAGTGGCCCTGGGCTATCCGGAGGAGGGGGAAGAGCGGACTATTCTGCGCCGCTTCCGCGAGGCCGATCCCCTGGAAGAGTTGACCTCTGTCATCAAGGGGGAGGAGATCCTGGAGCTGCAGAAGTCCGTCCGAAGAGTCTACGTCCACGAGGCGATAGAAGGGTATATCGTCCGGCTGATCCGGGCCACGCGTCGCAACACGGATCTGAGGTTGGGTGTCAGCCCCCGGGGAACGCTGGCCCTGTACCGCACCAGCCAGACTTGGGCCGCGATCCGAGGGCGAAGATACGTCATCCCCGACGACGTGAAGCACTTGGCTCAACCCGTCCTGGCCCATCGGCTCATCCCCTCCTCGCGTACTCGCTTGCGCGGCCAGACAGCGAATCAGATCCTAAGCGATCAGCTCGCTGATGTGCCCATCCCCGTGGAGGAGGCTTGGTCCGCCCCTCAATCAAGGAGGTAAGGGGCCTTTGACTAGCACTGGCTGGAAGTTCCTGCTTGGCTCTCTCTTCTTTCTCAGCATCCTCCTCCGCGAGCCTACCCTTCTGCTCCTCGATCTCCTTCTCGTTTTGGCGGCCCTGACTTCCGCCCTCTGGAAACGCTACGGCCTGGCGAGGGTCACTTATCGCCGTCGCCTGGGCAGCAAACGGCTCTTCTTCGGCGATGAGACCACCCTGGATGTGGAGATAACCAACGGCAAGCTCCTTCCCCTCCCCTGGCTGAAGGCGGAGGACCATTTTCCTCGAGCCCTCGATTTTCTGCGAGGCCACCTTGAGCTGAGCACTTCTCCCCACCGCGGTATCCTGCGCAACAGCCTCTCCCTGCGATGGTACGAGCGGGTGACCCGGCGCTACCGCCTGCGAGCAGCTCACCGCGGCATCTACGAGTTGGGCCCCGTCTCCCTCCAGGTGGGGGACCTCTTCGGCCTCAGGCGACAGCGCCAGACGCTCGATGAGACGGAGGAGTTGATCGTGTACCCTCGCATCCTGCCGCTGGCCGAGTTGGGCCTGCCGGCCGAGTTCCCCTTCGGCGAGGAGAAGCCTATCCGCCGAGTGGTGGAGGACCCTCTCCGCCTTCGGGGCGCGCGCGAGTACCGGTCGAGCGACAGCATGAGGCACATCCACTGGAAGGCCACCGCCCACACAGGGCAGCTGCAGACCAAGGAGTATGAGCCTGGCGCAAGCCGCTACCTGGTGGTCTTCCTGAACGCCAGCACGGCTGAATATATCTACGAGGGGCTCAACCCTCCCTTGCTGGAGTTTCTGATAACCGTGGCTGCCTCTGTCGCCACTGCCGCGATTGAGGAGGAATGTCAGGTCGGCTTGTACGTGAATGAGTGGGGCATGGGCGATCTGTACATGCATATCCCTCCCTCCGGCCGCTCTGATCAGCTGATGTTGATATTAGAGATGCTGGCTCAGGATATCTTCTGGGGACATGTGCCGCTGACCGGTTTGCTGAGCCAGGAGCTCTCTAAGCTCCCCTACGGGTCAACGGTGGTCGTGATCTCCGCCCTGGCGGATGAGGATCTGTTCAGCGCACTCCTGGACGTCAAGGCCACAGGCCGGCGGGTAACGCTTTTGACCGTGGGAGAGAAGCCATTCCCGATTCAAGTGGATGAGTTCCCTGTTTATCATGTGAACCCCCCTGCCTCTAGGGAGGAAGACCGTGAGATCGAGAGGTTGGAGCTGGCTCAACGGTAGTTTGGTCGGGCTGGCCCGGGTGATAACGCGGGTGTCCTGGCTCTACCCCTGGATCGAGCTGGTGAGCTATTCCCCGTTCCAGCTCAACCGGCCTCTCATCCCCCTCTGGCTGGTGGGGCTGATCCTCCTGGTGAGCTGGGGGCTTACATTGTGGGCCGTCAATCAGGGGACAGAGCTTTGGCGGTGGCAGCTCTTTATCGCCGTGCTGGGCCTGGTTTTGCTGCTCTGGCTCCTGTGGTGGAGGCTGTATCAGCCCGCTTTCCCCATGTGGGATGTGGGCTGGATGGAGCGGTTGGTCCGAGACCTGACGAGCTGGCGAGGGATGGTGCGCCCGCTCGCTCTGATCCTCCTGGGGGCCTACCTCTGGTGGAGGGGCATCGCCGATGGCCGCAGCCATCCCTGGCATGAGATTATCTTCCGCACCTTCAGGGTAGGGCTTTTCTGGCTGGTCGCTCTGGCTGTCCTCTCCAACTACTGGCCTGCGGCCCGCCCACCCGGCCTCTGGACGGCAGCTGTGACATTTGTCGTCAGCTCGCTGTCCGCCATGGCTCTGGTTGACCTGGATGAGGTGCGGCGGCGAGGCGGGGCGGTGGCCCGAACCCTCTTCACCGTGAACCGATACTGGCTGTCCACCCTCCTGACCACCATCGGCCTCATCACTTTGCTGGGCCTGGTCCTGACCTACATCGCCGCCCCCTCACGGATCGAGGCTTTGCTGAAGGCGTTGACTCCGCTTGTGAACTTCCTGGCAGACCTCCTGGGCTTCGTACTCTACTACCTGCTCATGGCCATCGCCTACCCCCTCTTCTGGATCCTGACCCCTCTCATTCAGGCCCTGAGCCGCATGTTCGCCCTCCAGATGCCTGAGCTGGAGCAGAAGCCTCAGGATCGGTTTTCCTCACAGTTTGAGCAGATGAAGCGGGGCGGAGCCCAGGCTCCGTCCTGGCTCGGGGTGACGGCCAAGGGTGTATTTCTGCTCCTTCTGGTGGGGGGCATCGGGCTGCTCTTCGCCCTGGCGCTGCGGCGGTACGCCCGCCAGGATGAGGAGGGCGTGGAGGAGACGCGGGAGCTGATCTGGTCGCCGGAGCTGATGAGGGGGGAGTGGCGTGATCTGCTCCGAAGACTGCGCCGCGGGGGGCGGAGAGCCGAGAAGGCACGGTCTCCCTTCCTGTCGCTGCGGGGAGAGAAGCGCAGTCGTCTGATAATCCGCCGGGTCTACCAACGACTTTTGGCCTGGGCAGGAGATCATGATCTGATCAGGCCGCCCGGTGCCACCCCTCGGGAATACGCTCATATTCTTCACGGCCGCCATCCCGCCTTGGAGTGGCGCACCATCACCGAGGCATACATACAGGCCCGGTACTCGGTGGACCATCTGCCGCCGGGGCTGGCCGATCGGGTGCGGGCCGACTGGCGGAGGCTCTCCCGCAGGCTGTCGGACGAGGAGAGAGATGATAGCTGATCTTGAAGACATGGACCGAC
Source organism: Chloroflexota bacterium (assembly GCA_034718215.1). Classification (GTDB taxonomy): domain Bacteria; phylum Chloroflexota; class Anaerolineae; order JAYEMR01; family JAYEMR01; genus JAYEMR01. Next base: position 10,820 of record JAYEMR010000131.1, on the reverse strand, counting down.
ACATTCCTCTTTACGGACTTATACTGGCGACGCTTTTGCTGACGTCCTTTATTAGCGGGTGTGGTGCGCCAACTCCCTGTCCCCTGGCCACGCCCTACCCCACCTACACACCCTACCCCACTTACACCCCGCTTCCCGCCACTCTCCGCCTTGAGGCCCAAGCCCCTGGATCGCAGGCCATCCCCTGGCAGGAGGCCGAGGCCCACATCGGGCAGCGAGGCACGGTGCAGGGCAAGGTGATTGACACTTACAACAGCGGCGAGGCGGTCTTTCTCAACTTCAGCACCGACTGGCAGCACACCTTCAAAGCGGTGGTCTTCCCCGATGACTGGGGCAAGTTCCCCCGCCCTCCGGAGGAGCTCTTCTACGGGGAATTTGTGCGCATCACGGGCCTCATCGAGGAGTACAAAGGCGCGCCGGAGATCATCGTCAGCGAGCCCGCTCAGGTTGAGATCGTAGCCCAGCCCGGCGCCTATCCTACCTGTCCTCCTTGTCCCACCCAGGAGCCGCGGGTCGTTATCCCGACTAGCGGGGTCAGGGTGACCTCCACCCCCGCTCCCACGGTCTCCCCTCCACCTCCGGAGGTCATCTCCTTCGATGAGGCTGCCGGTCACATCGGCCAAGAGGCCACAGTTGAGGGGGAGGTGGTGGACACCTACAATTCAGGCAAAGTCGTCTTCCTTAATTTCAGCTCCGACTGGCGACACACCTTCAAGGTGGTGATCTTCCCCGATGCCTGGCCACTCTTTCCCAAACCGCCGGAGGAGCTCTACCTGAACCAGTGGGTGCGGGTCACGGGTCTCATCAAAGAGTACGAGGGGGCGCCAGAGATCATCGTAGATTCGCCGGAGCAGATACGGATTATCAAGGAGGAGTAGATGGCCCGGCGGCTGGATGAGCTCCTGGTGGAGCGGGGGCTGTGTGAGGACCACGACCAGGCCATGCGGCGGGTGATGGCTGGCGAAGTGTTGGTGGGGAGACAGGTGGCCATCACGCCGGGTATGTTGGTTGATCCAGAGGCCGAGCTGCGGTTGAGACGTAAGCCTCGCTACGTCGGCCGTGGAGGGTTGAAGCTGGAGGCAGCGCTCAACGCCTTCGACCTCGACCTGGGCGGCAAGGTCGTGGCTGATGGGGGAGCCTCCACCGGCGGCTTCACCGACTGCGCGCTGCAGCATGGTGCGGAGCGGGTGTATGCCATTGACGTGGCCACCGGCGTGTTAGCCTGGTCGCTGCGCACCGATCCGAGGGTGGTGGTGATGGAGGGCGTTAATGCCATGCACCTGGAGAAGCTGCCAAAGCAGGTGGATTTGGTCACCGTGGACCTCTCCTTCACCCCACTCCGACTGGTGCTGCCCAGGGCAGCTTGCTGGCTGAAGCCCTGGGGCGAGGTGATCGCTCTCATCAAACCCCAGTATGAGGCGGAATCCCATCAACTTGTGGAGGGCGTTGTGATTGATCCCATTGAGCGCCGCCGGATCGTGGCCCGGCTCCTCCGCTGGATGCGCGACCAGGGCTGGGCTATCCAGGGGCTCATCGCCTCGCCCATCCGGGGTGGGGGCGGCAATCGAGAGTACCTGATCCATCTGCGCCAGGGGGAGGCGGCCTCGGCTCTGGACGATGGGGAGATCGAGGGGAGGGCGTTGAAGTTGACTTAGCGGGCGCGGCGTTGTCCACGGTGGAGAGCTCAATGACCTCGCCGTCGATATCCACACCCTCGCCCGTGGCATCTTGCAGATCATCCCTTACCTGGCGAGCCTGACGAGAGCCTGTCCATCGGCCTGTCCTCCGTCTGCACGGGGCTGAGCCAGTAGTCCACTTCAGAACCTACTGATGGAGCTGACATCGTTGTTTACGCGCCCCCACAAACCGCAACCACAGGATGCGCTGGGTGGATTCCGTCACCTTGGCCCGCTCATCCTCACGCCAGCCACACACCCACAGGATTCTGTCTCCGGCTGCAAGTATGGGCACCTCGTCGCGATGCGCGGCGGGGACCTTGACGTTGATCATGAAGTCCCGAAGCCGCTGGGAGTGCCCCTCCATCCCCAGGGGCTGAAAGCGGTCTTTCGTCCGCCGAGAACGCAGGATGAGATCTCTCCCCGCGACCTCGGCGTCCAAGAAAGCCTGCCACCGATCTTCGCTGTACAGCTCCTCATCAGGGAGAGCAGCGCGGTCAATGATCCGAGCTGTGAGCTGCCAATCGGTTCCTGGAAGCTCCGTAGTCCCCGGCACGGCGACGGGTAGGTGGGATCTCACGGTGGGCCACTTCACGGGGGGAACATATCCCTTCTCCGCGATTCGCAGTTTTTCGTAGCCCACGGTGAGCATCAAGTGGTTGGGAAGCGCGGCCTGGGCCCCTGTCTCCCCTCCCTCCGCCACCTGCCGAGCGTTCTCCACGTGCACCCAGTTGATATCCCGTAAGCTTCGCCGCAGGCGATGGATCGCCTCCCGCAGCGTGGAGCGACGCAGGCTCAGTGGAAGCCCTCGCCAGCCCTCCAAGTCGAAGGCGATGGCCTCCTCCGACTCTCGTTGAAGGATCTGCCTCCATGCTCGCTCCAGGCCCTGCCGCAGAAGCTCGTAGTCAGCAGCTACGACCTGGGCGGTGCGGCGCAGTACCTCACGGATATTGGGGTTGTAGCTCTCCAGCGCGGGGAGCAGCTCCCATCTCAGGCGGTTGCGATAGTAGGTGGTATCCAAGTTGGAGCGGTCAAAGCGGGGCTCTAAATCCTTTCTGCGGCAGTAGTCCTCGATGGCAGAGCGAGGTACCCGCAGCAAGGGGCGGATGAGCCGCAGCTCGGCGGCCAGGGAGCTGTCGCGCAGGGCTTCGCCCAGCCGCAACTCCCCCAGGGGCGAGAGGGGAAGCATCCCGCGCAGGCCCGCTAGCCCTGAGCCTCGCAGGAAGTGCATTAGCACCGTCTCCGTCTGATCGTCGGCGTTGTGACCCACGGCAATGCGGCTGGCCCCGATCTGGATCGCCACCTGCGCCAGGAAGCCATACCTGGCCCGGCGGGCCGCCTCCTCAACAGCCAACCCTTCCTCCTCAGCCCATCGCGGCACGTCGGCGTGTTCGACGGTGAAGGGTAGCCCCCACTGCTGGGCCAGATCGGATACGAACTGGGCCTCCGCCTCGGACTCCTGGCCCCGTATGCCGTGCTCCAAGTGGGCTACGTGAGGCGTGACTTCGTACTCCGACGCCAGCTGCTTTAGCACGTGCAGCAGGCAGAGGGAGTCGGGGCCGCCGGATACGCCGACCACGACGGGTTCCCCCCTCTCAAGGAGGCCATACTCCTCGATCGTCTCTCTCACTCGTCTCAGAAGCTTCATCTCCGCACCTCACTGATCTCACACTTTTATTATACCTTATCGCGCCCCGCTTTTCAATTATCGCGTCTAGTGCTATAATCCTCCTAAGTAGTCAGGGCGTCTCGCCGGAGGAGGTGATGTTGAGGTATCCGGCACACTCAAATGGACAAGGAGCTAGATGTGTTCAGTCCACTCAGCGCTTTACTGGGGCTTTTCTCCCTCGATATTGGAATCGACTTAGGGACGGCCAATTCGCTGGTCAATGTCCGGGGCAAGGGAATCATCATCAACGAGCCTTCGTGGGTCGCCATTGAGGAGCAGACCAAACGGGTGCTGGCCCTCGGCCTGGAGGCTAAGGAGATGGCGGGGCGGACTCCCTCCAACATCGTCGCCATCCGCCCCCTGCGCGATGGGGTGATCTCCGATTTTGACATCACGGAGAGGATGCTGCACTACTTCATCAGCAAGGTGCACAACAGTCTCTTCACCCCTATCCCCCGCCCTCGGGTGGTGGTAGGAATCCCCAGTGGTGTGACCGAGGTAGAGAAACGGGCGGTTTATGAGGCCGTCATGAGCGCTGGGGCACGGGCGGCCTACCTGATCGAGGAGCCCATGGCCGCGGCCCTGGGTGCTGGCCTGCCAGTCACCGAGGCGATGGGCAGCATGATCATTGACGTCGGTGGTGGCACCACTGAGGTGGCGGTCATCGCCTTGGGAGGCATTGTCCTCAGCCGCAGCATCAGAATAGCGGGCGATGAGATGGACGAGGACATCATCAACTACGCGCGCCAGAAGTACAATCTCCTCATCGGTGAGCGTATGGCGGAGAAGGTGAAGATCGCCATCGGCTCGGCCTACCCCCTGCCTGAGGAGCAGACCATGACCATGCGAGGCCGCAACCTCATCACTGGCCTCCCGCAGGCCATCGAGGTATCCAGCGTGGAGATCCGCGAGGCGTTGGCCCCATCGGTGGAGATCATCGTGGATACGGTGCAGGATGCTCTGGATGAGACACCGCCTGAGCTGGTGGCCGATCTGATGGAGAATGGGATCGCCATGGCGGGGGGAGGTGCCCAACTCAAAGGACTGGCGGAGCGCCTCTCTGAGGAGACTCACATGCAGGTGTATGTGGCTGAGGATGCCATGACCTGCGTGGCTCGAGGCGCGGGTAAGGTGCTGGAGAGTTTGGACACCCTGCACAAAGTGCTGACCAGCACCCAGCGGGGCAGCACCCGCCATTAGGAGGGTGAGCCGGTGAATCTCTGGCGTGACCAGGGCGATGTGCGCGTCGCCCCTGTGGAGCTACTTGTACTTCTGATCTTACTTACTTTCGCTGGCATGGCACTCAACGAGCTGGGCTATTTGGAGCCTATCCAGCGCTGGATACTTCGCCTGCTTGCCCCACCCCAGCGCACTCTGGCTTCCATCACGGGTGGCGTGAGCGAGTTCTTTACCACTTTACGCGAGTTGGGCACCCTGCGTCGGGAGAACGAGGTCCTCCGAGAGCTGGCCGATAAGCTCATGATCGAGAATGTGCGGCTCAAGGAAGCAGAGGCGGAGAATGAGGAGTTGCGTCGCCTGCTTAAGTTCACGCGGGCTAATCCGCGCCAGGAGTACAGGGCCGCTGAGGTGATCGGAAGGGTGATCGGCCGGGACCCCAGCAGTTTTCTCTCCTATTTGACCATTGACGTGGGAGAGGAGGAGGGCATCGAGACAGGGATGCCTGTCGTCACCGACAGGGGCTTGGTGGGCCGGGTGGCCGAGGCGGGACTCTCCTCCTCCAAGGTACTTCTGATCATTGATGCTCGCAGCTCGGTAAACGCCCTCTTCCAGAGTACACGGGCCAGTGGGATGGTAGAGGGCGTGCTGGGCGGGGGATTGGTGATGAAGTATGTCTCCCAAGACCAACCAGTGAGCGTAGGAGACGTAGTCCTCACCTCCGGCCTAGGAGGCAATTTCCCCAAAGGGCTGGTGATCGGTCAGGTGTTGGCGGTGCATCAGCGGGACGTTGAGATGTTCCAACAGGCGCAGGTGCAGCCTACCGTGGATTTCAGTTGTCTGGAGAGGGTGCTGGTGATCACTGGCTTTCCCGTCCGTTAGACCCTCCCTGCCGCCTGCCCTCAGCATTCTACATGAGCCCTTATCTCGCATCTTTGCTTTTGATCTTAATAGCCTTGGTCCAGACGACCCTCAGCCCTCACCTGGCTATCCTGGGAGCGTACCCCAACCTGATGCTCCTTGTAGTCCTCTCCTGGACTCTGCTTCGGACGGGGAGAGAGGGAATGTTGTGGGCTTTTGGGGGTGGCGTGCTTCTCGATATGCTTTCCGGCGCGCCCTTCGGGGCCTCAACTCTCCCTCTACTTTTGGTCAGCTTTCTATCCAGCCTGGGTGAGGAAACTCTCTTTCGTACCACCCTCTCCCTACCCCTAGCGGTCGGCTTCGCTGGCTCCCTGCTCTATGACTCGGTTTTCTTAGCTACCCTACAGCTCATGGGCTGGCAGGTGGATTGGCCTACCAGCCTGTGGCGGTTGATACTCCCTGCTGCTGGCCTGAACACTTTATTAATGCCCTTAGTGTATGCTTTGCTGCGACAGCTCCATCAACACATCAAAGGGGTAGAGCTGTCATGGTGATTAATTAAGATGCGAATCCGATTGACCCTTTTCCGACTGATCATCCTCCTCCTCTTCGCTAGCTTAGGAATCCGCCTTTGGCAGCTTCAGATCGTAGAGACGGATCGATATAGAGCCTGGGCGGATGGGAACCGCTTTCGCCTGGTCTCCCTCAATGCTCCGCGGGGGATCATTTACGACCGCCAGGGGCAGATCCTAGTGCGCAACATCCCTAGCTTCGGCGTGGAGATAGTGCCCGCCTACCTGCCCTCCGAGGAGAGTGGGCGAGGGCAAGTGCTGACTCGATTGGTAGAGCTGTTAGATGATCCTTCTCTCTCCGTGGCTGATCTGGAGGAGCTGCTGGATGATACGGAGTTGGCTCCCTTTCGACCGGTTGTCGTGGCTCAGGATTTGGACCGAGAGACCGCCTTCGTCGTAGCCGAGGAGCATTTGAACCTGCCGGGGGTGCACCTCAAGATCACACCCGTCCGTCAATATACGGAGGGCCAGCTGACCGCTCATATTTTGGGCTATGTGGGCCGCATCCCCGCTGAAAGGGCGGAGGAGTATAAAGAGCGAGGATATGACCCTCACCAGGATCGCGTAGGGTTGGCCGGGGTGGAGTACACCTTCGAGGAGGAGCTGCGGGGGCGCAAGGGGCAAAAGTACATTGAGGTGGATGCGGCGGGGCGTGAGGTGCGCACCGTGGGAAAGGCTCGGGAGGCCAGCCCCGGCCGCAATTTAATCCTGACCCTCGATCTGGATCTGCAGCAGGCGGTGGAGGAGGCGCTGAGGGAGGGGATGGGGAAAGTAGATTCCACCTCAGGTTCGGCTATCGTCCTGAACCCCAAAACGGGCGAGGTGCTGGCCATGGTAACGCTGCCCAGCTACGATGATAACCTCTTCGCTGGGGGGATCTCAGCCCAGGACTATCAGCGCCTGGCCGAGGATCCGGAGCATCCCCTAGTCAATCACGCCATTGGCGGACAATATCCGCCTGGCTCGACCATCAAGCCCATACTAGCCGCCGCTGGACTGGAGGAGGAGGTCATCTCCCCTCAGACGCAGCTTATTTGCCATGGAACGCTTTGGCTTCCCAACAAATATTTCCCCGACGATCCAGAGTTGGCTCAGCCCTTCTACTGCTGGCGGAGATCCGGCCACGGCGCGCTGAACGTCGTGGAGGGCCTGGCCTATTCCTGCGACATCTTCTTTTATAAATTAGGAGGCGGTTTCAGAGATTTCGAAGGGCTGGGACTGGAGCGCTTGACGGAGTACGATGAGCGCTTTGGGCTTGGACAGCGAACGGGGATCGGGCTCACTGGGGAGACGGCGGAATTGGTGCCTACGGCCAAGTGGAAGCGCATCAACTACGCCGAGAACTGGACTACGGGCGACACCTACAATATCTCCATCGGCCAGGGCTTCATCCTGGTCACCCCGCTGCAGATGGTGAATGCCACAGCGGCAGTGGCCAACGGGGGAACTCTCTATCGCCCCCAGATCGTCCGGGAGGTGCACAACGCAGACGGCCAGTTGGTCCGCTCATTTCAGCCGGAGGTGATCCGGGAGGTGGGCGTTTCACCTCGAAATTTGGAGGTCGTGCGTCGAGGACTAAGAGGAGCGGTGGCCTGGGGGACGGCGAGAGGGGCCAATCTACCAGAGGTAGCCGTGGCGGGCAAGACGGGGACAGCGGAGTTCCCAGGCCCCAAGGATGAAGAAGGAAACCTGCTCACCCATGCCTGGTTCACAGCTTTTGCCCCCTACGAGGACCCGGAGATCGCGCTGGTGGTGTTCGTCGCGGGGGGAGGCGAGGGGACGAGCACGGCAGTGCCCATCGCCGCTCAGATTTTACGTTACTATTTCAGCCAAAACCCCTGAGAGATGCCTATGAGACAAGACAAGAAGCCACTTTGGATCTGTTTGACCATCACCCTGGCCGCGCTGCTCATCCTATTTTTAGGAGCGGTCGCCTATTGGCGCATGAAAAATCTTCTTTGGGCCAGTCACAGGCAGACGCAGGCAGCGCTGCACTCTCTCACGAAAAAGTTGGATGCGGCTCTTCAAGAGCAGGAGGCCATGCGATCCCGCATCGAGGCCCTGGAGACAGAGAGAGGTGAGCGGCTGGATGATCTCTCGGCGATGCGTGCGGACCTGGCCACCATCCGGGAAGAGCTGCAAAGTAGGGGTGAGGTTCCTACATCAGAGCCGGCGTCTCTGGGGGTGTCGCTCCATGAGCAGACCCACAGCTTGAGCTGTGAGGCGGCCTCGGTCGCCATGGTCGCCGACTTCTTCGGCGTGTCCCTGACAGAAGAGGAGGTCATCGAGGCCCTGCCGCGGAATGAGAACCCCAACCTCGGGTTTCGGGGCCACATAGATGGTCCGACTGGCGGCCTTGAGGACTACGGCGTGCACGCTGCTCCTATCAAGAAGCTACTAACTGAGCATGGCCTACGGGCCGCCGAGGTCGAAGGCGGCTTGGACGGCGTCCGCAGGGCCCTGAAGGCCGGTCATCCAGTGATCGCCTGGATCACCTATCATCTCTGGGAGCAGACGCCCGTGGAGCTGGAGCTGAGCAGTGGCGCGAAGATGAAGATGGTGCCCTACGAGCACACGGTCGTGATCGAGGGCTACACCGAAGATGGCCTGTGGGCCTTGGATCCATACGACGGGGAGAGGCAATTTCTGCCCTGGATGGATTTCGAGCGCTCTTGGGGGTATCTAGACCAGATGGCGCTGGCGATTAGGGAGAAGAGCCATTGACGTGGCGTGACTTCGACTATGTTTTGCTCCTCCTGACTCTGCTTCTGATGGGCCTGGGGGTGGTGATGATCAGCAGTGCCACCCAGGGTTCCCTGGCTCTGCAGGGGCTCGCCCGTCGGCAGGCGATCTACGCGGCTGCTGGGCTGTTGCTGATGATGGCCTTGGGGGCCCTGGACTACCGAGCTTTGAGTCATCTGCGAGGGCTGATCTATGGCCTGGTGATCTTTATGCTGCTGCTCCTCTTCGTCGTGGGTCACATCCATGACGCTCGGCGCTGGATCGATCTGGGCGCCTTCACTTTTCAGCCCTCGGAGCTGAGCAAAGTGCTGATTATCCTGGTTCTAGCTAGCTACCTGGCCCACTGGGAGGGATCACTGCACAAACTGCGCTACATACTGCTCTCTCTGATCTATGTGATCCCCCCCATCATTCTTATCTACTTGCAGCCCGACCTGGGAACGGCTCTGGTCGTAGGGGTGATTTGGCTGGCTATGGTGTTCGTATCTGGGATGAGGGTACTACATCTGCTTCTGATGGGGTTGATGGGCATAGGGGCCGTGCCTTTTATATGGTGGAAACTGGAGGGATACATGCGTGCCCGTCTGCTCCTGTTTCTCAAGCCTGGCTTTGACCCCGCGAAGCGGTACAACATGGATCAGGCACTGATCAGCATCGGCTCCGGTGGATGGCTGGGTAAGGGCCTGACTGGTGGGAGTCAGAGCCAACTCCATTTCCTGAGGATACGCCACACGGATTTCATCTTCTCTGTCATAGGTGAGGAGTTGGGCTTCGTGGGCACTATACTCGTGATCATCCTGCTGGTGCTTCTGATTCTGCGCTTGCTGCGCATCGCTGAACGAGCGCGCGACACCTTCGGCCGGTTGATCGCCCTTGGCACAGCGACCATGATCGCCTTTCAAAGCCTGGTGAACATAGGGATGAACGTGGGGCTCCTGCCAGTGGTGGGCATACCCTTGCCCTTCATCAGCTACGGGGGCAGCTCTCTCCTCAGCATCCTAATCGCCGAGGGATTAGCTCAAAGCGTGGCCCTGCGCCATCGGAAGATTGACTTCGAACTCCAGGTGCCGACGGCTCAACTCGCGCCCCATGAGCATGAGAAGGGGGCTACTTTATCAAGCGTAGATAGCGTCACAAAGAGTTGATATTCAGACAGGAAAGCCTCTACTCCAAGAGCCATACGGGATCAGGGGAATCATGGAAGGCTTAGATTTTATGAATAGCATTTCACCCGGTCGCGGCAGTATCCATCATGTGCTGGATGTCTTGTATCCCATATTTTGCACGGCCCTGCTGATCGCTCAACTAGTCGGCTGCTCCTCAGCGCCTACCGCCACTCCACCGCCACCCGCAACCGTCTCGTCTCCCCCGTCTGTCCGACGGACAAGAAAGCCGACCGCGACGCCCTCAGAGGTTACCCCTCCCACAGCCACCTCCACACCTACACCTACCTTGACTCCCATCGGGGGTGCGATGCAAGTTGAGCGGACACCTACCGCTACGCTGGAGTCAACGAGCACACCGGAGTCCACCACCCCAGCCAACGTTAATCCCCTGACTGGGTTGGTAGTGAAAAACCCCTCCCGTCTGGAGAGGAGGCCGGTGGCGGTCAAGATCTCCAACTTCCCGCCCATAGTGCGTCCTCAGGCGGGGCTAAGCCAGGCCGATGTTGTGTTCGAGCACGAGGTCGAAGCGGGGCTCACCCGCTTAACTGCTGTATTCTACGGGGAGGATGCGGAGAAGGTGGGGTCGGTACGCAGCGCGCGCCTGATTGACCTGGAGATCGTGGCCATGTTCAAGGCTTTCTTCGCCTTCTCCGGAGCCAGCCCCGGCGTGGTGCAGCGCATCAAGGAGAGCGATTTCGCGGACCGTGTGCTGTCGCCTGATCCCAACTGGAGCACCGAGGGCTTCAAGCGCATCCCACAGCCGGGTCGGGCCTATGAGCACACCCTGTTCACCGATACCGACACCCTGTGGAGGATCGCCGAGGAGAAGGGATGGAACGAGCGACAGGATCTAGCGGGCTGGACCTTCGCTGCCGAGCCGCCGGCTGGTGGTCAGCCCGCCGATCGACTTACGCTGGTCTATCATCCGCAGTATATCTCCACCGAGTACGTCTACGAT
>JAYEMR010000130.1:0-8318 GCA_034718215.1 Chloroflexota bacterium | reverse complement strand
GGCGAAAGGTGGCAGCGGATTTCAAGGAGAAGATGCAGATTGTCTTTGATGGATTCCTACCTCAATGGAACTATCGAGCTATCCCTCTTGCTCAAGCAAGTGGGAAAGTTATTTAATCGCGGTTCCTTAACAGGTGCGACTATTGCTGACATCGCAGAGTGGTGGAGGAGAATCATCCAGATGTTTCAGCAACCATCCAACATATCACCAGCCGTTATAGTTGTAACATGTGTAATCTTTGGCCTTATTAGCTTATTCTTAGGTATGCTTTTTGGGCGGAGAGGATATACCGCAGTCCGATCAGCTATGGTCGCTTCAATTGAAAATTTCCACTTGTCGGGGAACTAATAGACGAGTAGACTGCTCGATTGGAATCGGTGTTCCCTCACTAACTGCGAACCTGTTAGGCTGAGTATTTACTGCGAAAGGTGCTCTAAAGAAACCACTATGAACCTACCCAAACTTATCTTCCGCTTGTTTCTAGGCCGTCGCCTTCCCATCACCAGCGGGACGCTGGAGGCCCCTGGCATCAACCAGCCGGTGTTGATCCGACGCGATCGCTACGGCATCGCATACATCGAAGCGGAAGGGGACGAGGACGCCTGGTATGGCCTCGGTTTTTGCCACGGACAGGATCGGGCCTTCCAGCTTGAAGGGCTTGTCCGCATCGTGCGCGGCACCATGGCCGAGCTCATCGGCCCTGAGGCCCTTCCCCTAGACCGCCTCTCCCGGCGGATCGGCTTCCACCACGCCGCCGAACAGCAGTTGGAGACCCTCGACGATGAGGTCCGTCGAATACTTGAGGCCTATGCTCAAGGTGCCACTGAGGGGGCGAGGCTTGGATGCCGCCGAAAAGCCCACGAGTTCGCTCTGCTGGGGATCCAGCCCACGCTCTAGGGGTGTCCATCGCCTGGTCCCGGGAGAGAGTGGAGGATGTGGCTCGCTCTGTCCTGCTCCTGAAGCCGAAATGACATGAGTCTGAAAGGGATTGGGGGCTATGCGCAGCTCGCTCAAGGCGATCCTGATGAGGCGCCGACGGCGGCGCTCTAATTCAAACTCGCGCGGTCCAGCGCACATCGGACTGCAGTTGGCCCTGGGGACGCTGGGATTCATCACGCTCAGCGTCCTGCTGGCCATCCTGATTGCCTTCGGCACCGTGGCGGGGGTCTACGCTCACTTCGCCCAGGGGTTGCCCGACCCCAGCGCCATCGAGACCGCTCAGGAGACCTTCGAGACCACCAAGATCTACGATCGAACCGGCCAGCACCTGCTGTATGAGATTTTCGATCCTCGGAGAGGAGACCGCACCATCGTCCCTCTAGAGGGGATCCCTCTCCACCTTCGCCAGGCGACCATCGCCATTGAGGATCGCAATTTCTACGAGAACCCAGGCATCAACCCTGAGGGGATCTTCCGCGCTTTCGTCAATAACCTGCTGGGGAGGCCCGTCCAGGGAGGGAGCTCCATAACCCAACAGTTGGTCAAAAATGTCCTCATCCCGCCTGAGGAGCGGTACAAGAAACTCTACTCCCGCAAGATCAAAGAGGCCATCCTGGCCCTGGAGATCTCGCGCCGCTATCCAGGTCGGGAGGGCAAGGACCAGATCCTGGAGTGGTACCTCAATTACAACTTCTACGGCAACTTCGCCTATGGGGTGGAGGCGGCATCTCAGATCTACTTCGGAAAGCATGTGCAGGATTTAGAGCTGGCGGAATGCGCCATGCTGGCCGCTCTACCCCAATTCCCGGCCCTCAACCCCATCAACGCCCCGGAGGAGGCGCAGAAGCGGCAGCACCTGGTGCTGGATGCTATGCTCCGGCAGGGCTACATCACTGCTGAGCAGGCGGTGGCGGCCAAGGTCCAGCCCCTGGAGGTGCAGAGCTCGCTGGGGCAGCGGTTCGACATCCGGGCCCCCCACTTCTCCCTCTATGTCCAAAAGTTCCTGGAGCAAGAGTTGGGGCAGCGGGCCTACCAGGGGCTGAAGATCTACACCACTCTAGACCTTGACCTGCAGCGGAGAGCGGAAGAGATCGCGCGGGAGCACGTCAATAAGCTCCAAGAGGGGGAACATAATGTCTCCAACGCGGCGGTGGTGGCCATCCGTCCTAACACGGGTGAGATCCTGGCTATGATGGGCAGCTTGGACTATTGGGATGAGTCCATTGATGGCAACGTCAACATGGCATTGGCCAACCGTCAGCCCGGTTCAGCCTTCAAGCCCTTCACCTACGTGACCGCTCTCTCCCAGGGCTACACCCCGGCTACGATGATCATGGATGTGCGCACCGGCTTCTACGGTGGCCCACGTAACCCCTGGTATGTCCCCGAAAACTACGACCGCAGATACCACGGCCCGCAGCGGCTGCGACTGGCGCTGGCCCGATCTTATAACATGCCCGCGGTGTGGATGCTCAGCAAGGTGGGGGTCAAGAATGTGATAAACACCGCTCACCGCATGGGCGTCAACACCCTCAACGCCGACTACTACGGCCTGAGCCTCACTCTGGGCGGCGGTGAGGTGCGGCCGCTGGACATGACCTACGCCTTCTCCGTCTTCGCTAACGGCGGCGTCATGGCTGGTCAACCTATCTCCGAGGATCGCCGTCACCCTGGCTTCCGCGAGCTAGACCCGGTGGCCATCCTGCGCATCGAGGATTCGCAGGGTCGGGTGATCAAACAATATCTCCATCCCGAGACCCGTCAGGTCCTCAGCCCCCAACTGGCCTTTCTCATGAATGACATCCTCTCTGACAATCAGGCCCGACTGGCGGTCTTCGGGTCTGGCAACAAGCTTCACCTGGAGGATCGGCCGGCGGCGGCCAAGACGGGCACCACCGACGACTGGCGCGATGCCTGGACCATTGGCTATACTCCTCAGCTGGCGGTTGGAGTGTGGACAGGCAACAGCGATAACGAACCCATGAAAGATGTACCAGGGTCCCGCGGCGCAGCTCCCATCTGGCAGGGGGTGATGAAATACGCGTTGAAGGACGAGCCGGTCCAGGAATTCGCCCGCCCGCCGGGGATTGTGGAGGCGGAGGTGTGCGCTGTGTCGGGGCTCCTACCTACGGAGCACTGTCCCCATACCGTGACCGAGCTCTTCCTGGAAGGGACGGCGCCCACTGCCCACTGCGATGTGCACCAGGTCTTTCGAGTCAACAAGGAGACGGGGAAATTAGCCTCGGTTCACACCCCTCCGGAGCTGGTGGAGGAGCGGGTGTACGAGATCTTCCCTCCAGAGGCACAGGACTGGGTGCGGGAGAACGAGATTCCCCAGCCTCCCTCTGAGTATGATGAGTATGGGCCGGGACAGGTGGCAGGCGATGTGGCCATACTCGATCCCGCCCCCTACGCCTACCTGAGGGAGGGCCAGCTCATCTCGGGCAATGCTAAGGGGGGTGATTTTCGAGCCTGGCGGCTGGAATATGGCCCGGGCCTCAACCCCTCTTCCTGGAGCCCCATCGGCGGCGAGCATGGACACCAGGTGGATCATGGCCCGCTGGAATTCTGGGATGTGAGCAAGCTTGAGGGATTGTATACCCTTCGACTGACGGTGATGCACCACAATCGACCGCCAGATCAGGCAGCCATCCAGGTGACGGTGGATCACACGCCACCCAGCCTCCAGCTCATCTACCCCCCTGACGAAAAGGAGTATGTCATGGAGGAGGATGAGTACGTGAACATCCAGGCCAAGGCCGAGGACAACGTCTCCATGGACCGGGTGGAGTTCTACTTGGACGGCGAGCTGCTCAAGACCAGCACCGTCCCGCCCTACACCGCCCGGTGGACTATCATCATGAAGGACACCCCGCCCGTGGAGGGCCCACCAGTGGAGGCGACGCGGGTGATCACTCATCCCGACGGCACCACCTCAGAGGAGACCTACATCGCCCGCCGATTCGAGCGCGATCCAGATACAGGTGCTCCCATGTGGATCTTCGATGGAGGGAAGGTCATCACCATCCGCGAGGACAAATACACAGAGATCCATGAGATCCACACCGTGGCCTATGACGCCGCCGGAAATAAGCAGGAGAGTGAGAAGATACATATCCCGGTGGTGCACGAGGAGGAAGAGTAAGTGAAAGAGTCGGCTATGGGTGTAAACATTGAGAAAATACGCCCAGCCTCACAGATCGGCGAACTGATCCGATACAAGGACCTGATCAGGAGCCTCGTGATCCGTGATCTGAAAGTACGGTATAAGAGTTCAGTTCTGGGATTTATCTGGTCCCTCTTGAACCCCCTGCTGATGATGGTGGTCTTCACCTTCGTCTTTACCATAATACTTCCCAGCGGGAAGGAGGACTTCCCCATTTTCTTCCTGGCTGGCTTGTTGCCTTGGCAATTCTTTGCCAACTCAGTGGCAATGACCACCCGCAGCATAGTGGACAACGCCCACCTCATAAAGAAAGTCTACTTCCCCAGAGAGGTGTTACCCCTAGCTGGGGTCCTATCCAATCTGGTTAACTTTCTCCTGGCCCTTGCGGTCTTCTTCGCTCTGTCCCCTTTCTTTCGGATGAGGGTGACTGTATGGATATTCCTGCTACCCCTCATTCTCTTGATCCAACTGCTTTTCACACTGGGATTGGCCTTTGTCCTCTGCACAGCGAATGTCTTCTATCGGGATACCCAGCATATAATGGACACGTTGATGCTCCTCTGGTTTTTCCTGACCCCAATTTTCTATTCACTTGAGGATATGCAGCCCGCTCTCTCTGGACTGAGCCTTGATCTCCGCAATCTTATCTATACGCTCAATCCCATGGCCTCGCTGATCAAAGCCTACAGAGCCGTGCTCTACTATGGTAGAGCACCTTCTCTCAAGCGCCTGGGGATGACCCTCCTCATCAGCTTGCTGGTATTCGTCGCCGGCTCTTTGGTTTTCGATCGTTACGATTCCCTCTTCAGCGAGGAAGTATAGTTTCTTCCATTTAGGCCAGTGGAGATAGTACGAAATGTCAGTTGCTGTCGAGTTCAGAAACGTCTCTAAGCGGTTCACGCTTCACCACGATCGCCCCCGTTCTCTGCGAGACACCTTTTTCCAACTGCTGCATGGACAGATCAACCAACCTGCTGAGACCCTGTGGGCCCTGCGCGACGTCAGTTTCACCGTGGAGGAAGGTACCACACTGGGCATTATTGGTCCTAACGGTTCGGGAAAGAGCACGGCTCTTAAATTGGCGGGCGGCATTCTAGAGCCGACGGAAGGGAACATCCGGACCCAGGGGCGGGCGTCAGCCCTGATCGAGCTGGGAGCCGGCTTCCACCCCGATCTGACCGGGCGCGAGAATATCTACCTCAATGGCGCTATCCTGGGGCTCAGTCGAGAGGAGATCAAGAGGAGACTCGACGACATCGTCGCCTTCTCCGAGCTGGAGGATTTCATTGACATACCAGTTAAGCGCTACTCCTCGGGGATGTACATGCGACTGGGTTTCTCCATAGCAGCGCACACTGATCCGCAGATCCTCCTGGTGGACGAGGTGCTGGCGGTGGGGGATGCTTCATTTCAACATAAATGCCTGGATCGGATCGCAAGCCTTCGGCGTTCCGGCGTCACTATCCTCCTGGTTTCCCACGCCCTGGGTACGATCCAATCGCTCTGCGACCAGGCAATTTGGTTGGATCAGGGTCAACTCCGAGCCCAGGGATATCCAACTGATGTGGTGATGGCTTACCTCAATTCCATCGCCCAAAAGGAGGAGAAGGAGGAGACGCCTCAGCCTCTCTCGGAGATCGAGCGTGATTGGCGTTGGGGGACCGGCAAGGTTCAGGTCACACAGGTTGAATTCTGTGATGGCAGCGGCACTCCGCGCTCCGTCTTCGTCAATGGCGCTCCGATGGAAATACGGCTGCACTACCGGGCTGAGGAGCGGATAGAAGACCCGAACTTTGGCTTGGCGATCTATCATCAAAATGGCGCCCATATTTGTGGGCCGAACACTAACTTTGGCGGATTGTACATCCCGTTCGTTGAGGGAGAGGGGCAGGTGGTGTACCACATTCCATCGCTGAATCTCCTTGAGGGTAAATATTTGCTCTCGATCGCCGTTGTCAACGGAGAAGATACCGAGACATATGATTATCATGATCGAGCATATTCTTTCCGTGTCTATCCGGGGGAATCTCAGGAGCGCTACGGTTTGATCACGTTGAATGGGAACTGGCGAATTGAGACAGCGACCCAACCAGAGTGCGTCGTAGCCAACAGGTAATAACCAGGAGACATATTCTGCTGGCTGGAAGGAGAGCAGTGGACTCACGAGACGTTTCAGAGCTATATGATGCCTGCTATTTTGCAACTGGCTGTGGGCGACCGTACGATCGCGATGAGAAGTGGCTACGGTTCTTTGACGCAATCGCCGAACGGATTATAAGGGATATCCAGCCCTCCACGGTTTTAGACGCTGGTTGTGCCATGGGATTCCTGGTGGAAGCTCTGCGTCAGCGAGGAGTGGAAGCGTTTGGGTTGGATGTTTCAAAGTATGCCATCCAAAATGTACATCCGGACATCCAATCCTATTGCTGGACAGGCTCTGTGACCGATCCGCTTCCTCGGACGTATGACCTGATCGTGTGCATTGAGGTCTTAGAACACCTGCCGCCCCGTGAGGCAGAGCAAGCCGTCGAGAACCTCTGTCGCCACGCCGATGATATACTCTTCTCCTCAACGCCGTTGGACTACAAAGAGCCGACGCACTCCAACGTCCAGCCGCCCGAATACTGGGCTGAGCTGTTCGCCCGTCACGGTTTTTTCCGGGATGTGGATTTCGATGCTTCGTTCATCACGCCCTGGGCAGTGCGCTTTCGCAAGACGCACGAACCCGTGGCCCGGGTGATTGCTGCCTACGAGCGTCGTTTCTGGCGGTTGCTGCAGGAAAATCAGGCTCGCCGCGAATTCAGCATCGAGCAGCGCAACGAATTGGCGGAGAAGAAGCGGGAAGTGCAGGCGCTGAAAGCGCAGGCAGAGGAGAAGGAGCGGGAAGTAGAGGCTGTAAAAGCTGAAATGGCAGAGAAGGTACAGTCTCTGAGGGCACAGGTGAGAGAGTGGGAGATGCGCTGGGCGCGCCTCGAAAGTAGCATCGGGTGGGCACTTCTGCGGAGACTGCAATATCTGCGGTTGCGCGTCGCCCCACCCGGCAGCAGGCGGGAACGGCTGCTGGAGGCTATGTTCCGTTTATTACAAATGCGGAATCGAGAGGCGTTCATTGGGCTGATGCGCCTTATCATGAGGGAGATTCCCTGGCAGGCAAAGGTACTCTTGCGGAAGGCACAATCATTCGTCAACCATTGGCCTCAGACACAGCTGGTTCAGATTGCCCCAAATGAATCACATCAGCTCTGGATTGCCCAAAATGAGCCAAGTAAAGAAGAGCTTGAAAGGCAGAAACGAGAATCCCTTTCCTTTGAATACCGACCCAAAATCAGCATCATAACCCCGGTATGGAACACGGATGAAAGATGGCTCAAATTAGCAATTGAATCTGTCCTAAATCAGACATATGACAACTGGGAGCTATGTATCGCTGATGGCAACTCCGCAAAATCACATGTGAAAAAAGTTTTACAAGAGTATGCCGAGAAGGATTCAAGAATCAAGGTAAAATTCTTGCCAGAAAATAAAGGGATAGCTGGTAATTCCAACGAGGCTTTATCTTTAGCCACTGGCGAATTTATAGGACTACTTGACCACGATGATGAATTAGCACCTTTTGCCTTATATGAAGTGGCGAAGCTTTTGAATGAAAAGCCGAAGGCAGATTTCATCTATTCAGATGAGGATAAGATCACACCCGGAGGAAAGAGGATTGACCATTTCTTCAAACCAGATTGGTCGCCAGATATGTTTTTGTCCTGTATGTATACAGGACACTTCGGCGTTTACCGGAAGAAAATCGTAGACCAAATCGGCGGCTTTAGATCGGGGTATGAGGGTAGCCAGGACTATGACCTTGTTTTAAGGTTTATTGAAAGGACAGACGAAATTTACCATGTTCCTAAGATTTTATATCACTGGAGAGTTCTGCCTCAATCGGCAGCTTTTGGCCCAGGTGCCAAACCGGAGGCTTATGTTGCTGCTAAAAAAGCCATAGGTGATTATTTGGTCAGAAACGATATTGAGGGAGAAGTCACCGATGGCGCTTGGACAGGTTCATATCGAGTTAAAAGAAGAATCATTGGAAATCCATTGGTTAGCATTATAATCCCCACAAGAGACAAAGTGGCCATTCTGAAGCGCTGCATTGAGGCAATTCTGGAAAAAACCGACTACGTCAACTACGAAATTCTTGTTGTGGATAACCAGAGCGTAG
>JAYEMR010000129.1:0-36218 GCA_034718215.1 Chloroflexota bacterium | reverse complement strand
GGTGCCCAGGGTGGGCGCAAGGCCCATCCCTAACCTATTTGAAACGCACTCATTGTAATGGAGGTCGCCAACAAGTAGAGAGTGTCTGTTGGCAATTCCTCCATCACTTCGACAGACGCCTGGGGAGATGTGGGGCGAGGGACCTTTCCTGTCTGCCTGTACCCGATCACCTGTACCCGCCTGCACCCGATCAGGCACGGGCGATCAGGTGTGGGCAGGCACGGGTGCGCAGGCAGGTTCCTCAAGTCCAGGCGCTCGAATACCCAGCGCATACCCCAGTAGGTGTAGGTCACGTCATGAGCGTGGATCTGCCAGCAGCTTTTGTGGACGCTCTATCTGGACGAGCCGTCGGTGCCAGTATCCAATTGGATGATTATGATGTCCGTGCTCTGAGACCAGCACAGTGAGAAATAAGCGATTGTCCGAGACCATGAGAACGCTGGAAGTTGAACTCTGTTCCGGTCTCTATAGTGCATGAGAAGGTAGATATATGAACCCCATCAAGTTGGGCTACGTGGGATGTGGATTCATGGCCCAGAAGGTCCACATCCCCAATTTCCTCTCCATCCCCGAGTGCGAGATGGTGGCTCTGGCCGAGGTGCGAACTGAGCTTGGCCGCAAGGTTCAGGGCCATTACGGCATACCGCGCCTGTATCCCCATCACCTGGAACTGGCTGAGGACCCGGATATTGAGGCCGTGGCTGTCTCGGCCGACTTCAGCCTCCAGGGAGAGATCGCCAGGGACCTGCTGGCGGCGGGCAAGCACGTTGAGCGCCTTCGCTCCGGCGAGCCCTTCCTCTCCTCCGGTCAGGACACGCGCACCGACGTACAGCTGATGGAAGATGTCCATCGAGCTCATCTAGTCCGGCAGGGCGTGCTATAGCTGCGACCGCGATCAGATAGACTCTTATCCTGGCGAAACGGCGTGCTGGGCGCCGCCTCCTATGATCGGTCCGAAGAGTGCAAGGTCGAGCTGCTCAAAGCCAGCGGCTTCAACGCGATCCGCTGTGCCCACAACCCACCCGCGCTGGCTTTTCTGGACGCCTGTGACCGCCTGGCAAGGCTATGATTTATTGTACCAGAGTGTTTGCCGTTAGGGTAGCATACTTGGGTAATCACCAATATGCTTGTCTAATCAGGAGTTTGGTGATAAACTATAACCAGTGAGTTACCTGTATCTATCGGTGCGGACTAGGGAGCGGGAGGCAGTATGGCGGGTCAAGTATTATACCGCAAGTGGAGGCCCCAGACATTTGAGGAAATGGTGGGGCAAGAGCATGTGGTCCAGACTCTGCGTAACGCTCTGGCGGCGGACGATGTAGCTCATGCCTACCTCTTCGCCGGGCCGCGGGGCACGGGAAAGACCACTACTGCGCGCTTACTGGCCAAGGCGGTCAACTGTTTGAGCCAGGATGCTGAGAGACCATGCAACCAGTGCGCTATCTGTCAGGCCATCAATGATGGCCAATGCATGGACTTGATTGAGGTCGACGCTGCCTCTAACCGGGGGATTGACGAGATCCGTGATCTGAGGTCCAAGGTCAATTTCTCCCCCTCTAGGGCGCGCTACAAGGTCTACATCCTAGACGAAGCTCACATGCTCACTAATCCCGCCTTCAACGCTTTGCTCAAGACGCTGGAGGAGCCGCCTTCTCACGTGATCTTCGTGTTGGTCACCACCGAGCCCCATAAGCTTCCAGCTACCATCACCTCCCGCTGTCAGCGCTTCGACTTCCACCGCCTCTCCCTCCCTGATATCGTCGGCGAACTGGAGCACATAGCCGAGCTGGAGAGGGCGACCGTTCAGCCGAAGGCGCTGGAGTTGATCGCCCGCTCGGCTACGGGGAGTCTGCGTGATGCCATCAGCCTCCTGGATCAGGTGATGACCGCTGGAGGGCAGAATGTCACGCTGGAAGGGGTACGGAGGACCCTGGGCATGGCCCGCATGAGTGCGGCCGCCGAGCTGGTATCCACTCTCGTAGAGGGGGATATCAGCTCCGGGCTGCAGTTGATCAACAAGGTCATCCACGAGGGGGCCGATCCGCGCCAGTTCTCCGCTCAGGTGGTCGATTACCTACATGGGATGATGCTGTGGAAAGTGGGGGAGATGGAGCCGCCTCTGCCCGCGGAGCTGGCGGCCAAGCTGCGAAAGCAGGCTGACAAGCTCGTTACCCCTCAGATCCTTCGGATGCTGCGTCTTTTCAATCGGGCGAGTCGGGAGATGGGTGGCGGACCTCAACCTCAACTGCCGTTGGAGTTGGCTCTGCTGGAGGCTGTTTTCACCTTCACTCGATCACCTGTGCCTGATCAGGTGCAGGCAGGTGCGGGCAAGGCTCGACAGGCGGCCGAGCCAGCGCGAGTGGAGAGGAAGGTGATTAGGGAGACTAAGCCAGAGATGGCGGAGGAGGCCTCAAGCCCAGCTCCTGCCCCCTCTCAGGCAGGGGAGATCGGGTTGGCGGATGTGAGGGCAGCCTGGCCCAGGATACTAGAGCAGGTGCGGGAGCGCAGCGTGTCCACCGAGGCTTTGCTCAAAGACTGTGAGCCGGTGAGCGTAGAGGATGGGAGAATCACCTTGAGCTTCCGATACGCTTTCCATCGGGACAAAGTTAGGGAGCAGCCCAGTAAAGGGATGGTAGAGGAGGCGATAGGCTCCGTCTTGGGCGAAGTTCGTCCCATCCGCTGTGTGCCGGCCAGTTCAGCGCCCTCCCCAGCGGAGGAACCGAGGCCGGAGGGCCATCCTGCTCTAGGGAAGGACGAGCTGGAGGCGGCGATCAATGATCCGGTGGTCAAGGCTATGGTGGACCGCTATGGGGCCCAAGTGGTGAATGTGGAGCAGATAGAGGGATAGATCTCCCGTCTGTTGTCGGGCATCTGCCCGTCGACAGGCGGGGTAGGAGGGTGAGAGCCTATGTCAAGGCGAGGCAGGCGTTTCCCCCCTGGTGGGGGTGATAGATCTCAACAGCGACAGATGATGCAGCAGCTCCAACATCTGCAGGAGGAAATGCTCCAAGCCCAGGAGGAGCTGGGCGAGGAGACGGTGGAGGTCTCCGTGGGAGGAGGGGTTTTGAAGCTGGTTATGACCGGGCATCAGAAGGTGCAGTCGGTGGACATTGATCCTGGTGTGGTTGACCCTGA
Organism: Chloroflexota bacterium; assembly: GCA_034718215.1. Classification (GTDB taxonomy): domain Bacteria; phylum Chloroflexota; class Anaerolineae; order JAYEMR01; family JAYEMR01; genus JAYEMR01. The sequence goes on along the minus strand of JAYEMR010000129.1, from coordinate 33,083 downwards.
GGACGTGGAGATCCTAGAGGACCTTTTCATCGCCGCCGTCAACGAGGCAGTGGATCGTTCGCAGGAGTTGGCCTCGGAGCGGATGGGCCGCTTTACCTCTGGATTGGGCATTGACATCCCGGGATTGACATAGATGCCATTCGCGCCTAAGCCAGTTACCCGCCTCATAGAAGAGTTCAGCCGCTTGCCAGGGATCGGCCCTAAGACCGCTTCCCGGCTGACTTTCTACCTCCTGCGGTCAGATGATGAGCAGGTGAAAGCCCTGGCAGAGGCGATAAGGGAGCTCAAGGAACGAATCACCTTCTGCTCCGAGTGCTACAACATCTCCGAGTCCTCCACCTGCGCCATCTGCGAGGACCCCTCCCGTGACCGAGGCCTGCTGTGCGTGGTGGAGGAGCCGTTGGATGTTCTGGCCCTGGAGCGGGCGGGGGGATATGAGGGGTTGTACCATGTGCTGCACGGTGTGATCTCCCCCATGGAGGGGATCGAACCCAGTGACCTCCGTATCCCGGAGCTGGTGGAGAGGGTGCGAGATGGCCAGTTCAGGGAGGTGGTCCTGGCCACCAACCCCAGCCTGGAGGGGGAGGCCACGGCGATGTACATCCATCGGCAATTGGCTCCGTTAGGAGTGCGCATCACCCGCTTGGCCCGCGGATTGCCCGTTGGTGGCGACCTGGAGTACGCCGACAATGTGACCCTCGTCCAAGCGTTCGAGGGACGGCAGGAGGTGAAGGAGTAATTCGTCACCTGACCCTCCTTCCATCTCTCAGAACTGTCGGCTCATCCTCTCGCTCTCCCTTATACCCTGTGGCGATATTCTGTGGTGGTCAAGTTGAGAATTGCTGCCATCTCCTCATAAGGTTTTGCCGGGATGCGGGGGAGAGGGCATAATAGCTCAAGTCCTGTCGGTTTGAATGCAGACAGCAGAGCCATCGAAGAGGGAGGGGGCGTGGAACGTACATTAATCATCATCAAACCAGACGCTGTGCAGCGAGGTCTGATCGGCGAGATCATCAGCCGTTTTGAGCGCAGAGGCTTGCGTATAGCGGCCATGAAAATGGTATGGATTGATGAGCCGCTGGCTCGCAAACATTACTCCATTCACCGAGGCAAGCCCTTCTACGAGGATCTTATCTCCTACATTACCTCCAGCCCGGTGGTGGTCATGATACTGGAAGGGAGCAACGCCATTGAGGTTGTCCGACATACGATGGGCGCCACTGCCCCGGCCGAGGCCGCGCCGGGGACGATCAGAGCCGACCTCGGGCTGGAGATCGGCCGCAACTTAGTTCACGGCTCCGATGGGCCTGAGACGGCGAAGCGAGAGGTGGCGCTCTTCTTCGATGAGGAAGAGATTTTAAACTGGGAGCGGGATGCCGACCGCTGGATCTTCGAGTAGTTCAGGGCATCTTCATTACCACCGAAGCATCGTTCCAGAGCCCTTCCAACTGATAGTACTCCCTCTCAGTGGGGGTGAAGATGTGCACGATGACCGTCCCGTAATCCAATACAACCCATCCTCCAGCGGCGGCGCCTTCGACGCCCAAGGGTTGTACATCCTGAGCCTTGAGGCGTTGGACGAGCTCCTCTCGAATGGCTCGAGCCTGCCGCTCGACGTGAGCTGTACAGATGACGAAGTAGTCGGCCAAAAGGGAGATGTCACGGATATCAAGTATGACGATATCCAGTCCCTGAGTTTCAGCGATGGCATCTACAGCCGCCCGTGCTAGCTCAATTGAGTCCAGAGGCTCCTCCTTCCCTGTTCTCCTTATCTGCCTCAGAGCTTTGAGATTGTAGCGCACCTTCATCGGATTTCAAGGCCTGATCCCACCCCTCCAGCCGAGCAATTTGCTCCCGCATTCGCTTCCAATGACTTCCCGGCCAATATATCTTATCACAGGAAGGGCAACGACGGAAGCGGGAGTGGCTGCGCAGCACGAAGGGCGGGACGTGCCCCTTCACCTCCTGGGGTGACAGGCTCACCAGTGGGGTATTGCACACCGGACAGCGGGAAAAGGGGCTTCCCTTCGCTCGCCCCAGTCGATCTCTTACCTGGCCCAGTTGATTCAGCAACTCCCCGCTTTCGATCAGGAGGCTGTGCACTCCGGGGCGTTCAGCCAACTCATGATCACGGGTCAGAAGTACTCGGCCCTCGGCCCGCGCTCGGCGCACCAGCTCATTGTCATCCAAGTGGGGGTCGTAGACCGTATCGTAGCCCAGTATGCGCAGCCATTTGGCCAAGCGGCCCAGCATACCATCGGCCAGCAACTTGAGAGAGGTGGAATCAACCATCAATATGCTGCCCTGAACCGTCCATACCCATCGATGCTAGCGGATTATAGCACACGATTTGACAAACGGAAAGCTACATGTTATCATAAGGCAACTCAGGGGCTGTAGCTCAGTTGGGAGAGCGCATCAATCGCACTGATGAGGGCAGGGGTTCGAGTCCCCTCAGCTCCATCAAGTGGCCGATGGCTTATGGCCTATAGGTCAATGGACAGGTGGCTGATTGTGCTTCTGTATCCGCCAGGATGATTTGCTATAGGCTATGAGCCATAAGCCACATGCTTAAGCCGAAACGGGGTCGTAGCTCAGTTGGGAGAGCGCCTGAATGGCATTCAGGAGGTCGCGGGTTCGAGTCCCGCCGGCTCCACCAAGTAATATGGCCAATGGCTAATGGAAATGGCTGATAGTTTACATGACTCTAGAGGGTTGGCAATAATTAGGAGATTTGCCTCCATCTCAGCGGTTCCCTGTCCGCCGACAGACGGGTAAGTGTCTCCATCGGGCTCGGAACGGTTTTGGGGATGTCCGATGAATTGTTGTCAACCCTCGACTCTACTTAAAAACCAGGTTTTCAAGAGCCATACGGGATCAGCGCTCCCCTTTGGCTCAAAACCTGGTTTTTTTGACCACTTCTTCCCACTGATATATGATCCAACACCTTTTCAGTGGGGCCAACTTTTCAAGTCAAGGGAGGTATAACTGTGGACATTGTGAATGTAGGCATCATCGGCTCAGGGTTCGTGGCCAATATCCACCTGGAATCCCTCAAGATGGTGCCTCATGCTGAGGTGGTGGCCATCGCCTCGCCCACGGAGGAACATGTGCGAGCCGTGGCGGAGGAGCATGGCGTGCCGCGCTGGTTCACCGACTACCACGATCTCCTAGCCCTGGAGGAGATTGACATGGTGACCCTGGCCCTGCCCAATTATCTCCACGCCCAGGCTTGCATTGATGCCGCCCAGGCGGGCAAGCACGTCGTCTGCGAGAAGCCCCTGGCCCTCACGCTGGAGGACGCTGACCGGATGATCGGGGCCTGTCGAGAGGCAGGGGTGAAGCTTATGTACGCGGAGGAACTGTGCTTCGCCCCTAAGTACGTTCGAGCCAAGATGCTGGTGGAGGAGGGCGCGCTGGGGGAGGTGTACCGGGTGAAGCAGAGCGAGGAGCACTTCGGACCCCATTCGCCTTGGTTCTGGGATGTGAACCTCTCTGGAGGTGGGGTGCTGATGGACATGGGCTGCCACTCCATCGAGTTCTCCCGCTGGATCTACGAGAAGCAGCCCCTAAGAAGCGTCTACGCTGAGCTGGATACCCATGTCCATGGCGATAAGACCCGAGGAGAGGATCACTCGGTCGTCATCCTCAAGTTCGACGAGGGCGGCATCGGCATCTGTGAGAACTCCTGGGCTAAGCAGGGCGGCGTGGACGACGTAGCCGAGATCAACGGATCGCTGGGCATCACCCGGGCGGACCTGCTGCGCGGCAGCTCGCTGGTCACCTACTCCGAGGCCGGATACGGCTACGCGGTGGAGAAGGCAGCCAGTACCACGGGCTGGACCTTCACCATGTTCGAGGAGACCTGGAACTATGGATTTCCTCAGGAGATGGCTCACTTCACGCGCTGCGTGGCTGAGGACTTGGAGCCCCTGGAGACGGGCGAGGATGGCAAGAAGGTGCTGGAGGTAATCTACGCCGCCTACGAATCAGCCCGCCGAGGCGCTGCGGTCGAAATGCCCTTCATCCCGCCTGAGGGAGTCACCAAGCCCATTGACCTGTGGCGGCCGTGACTTATCCTAAGGAGTAGAAGATGTCGCGAAAATGGTACGTTAGTTGTCTACAGGTGTTTTTCATCGGCTTGGTGGCCCTGCTGCTTGTGGGCAGCGGCTTTGCGGCCGGCTACGTTATCCGCTCGCTTCTGCCCCATCTCACTCAGGCGGAGGTGCCAGCTACCCCTGCAGGCGGGTCCACAGGGGAATTCGCCCAGAGGAACGAGGCCTTCGATCTCTTCTGGGAGGCCTGGGGATTCATCAAGCAGGACTTCTACGGTGAGCTGCCGGATGAGAAGGAGATGACCTACGGAGCAATTCGAGGGGTCATACACACCCTGAATGACCCTCATACGATGCTGGTTGACCCTCAGACCGCCGCCATCGCCCGCGAGGACATGAAGGGGGAGTTCGAGGGCATCGGCGCTACAGTGCGTATGGACGAAGAGGGATATCTAGTTATCGTCCAGCCCTTTGAGGATCAACCCGCTGCCAAAGCGGGGCTCTTGCCAGGAGATATCATACTGAAGGCGGATGGGACCTCTATCCAAGGAATGGACATCTACCAAGCCATCAGCCACATCCGAGGCCCAGCGGGCACCGAGGTTCAACTGCTCGTCCAGCGGCTGGGTGAGGAGGAACCCTTCCTGGTATCCGTAGTCCGAGGCAAGATTGAGATCCCGACTGTGCGGGCCAAGATCCTGGCTGAGGATGTGGCCTACCTGCGGCTCAACGATTTTCATGGGAAAGCCATCGCTCAGGTCAGGCGCGCACTGCGCTCCCTCTTGGATCAAGAGCCATCGGGGCTTATCCTGGATCTGCGCAACAACCCCGGCGGCCTGTTGGACACAGCGGTTGATATCAGCGGTCTGTTTCTAAGGCAGGATCAGGTCATCCTGATCGAGCTCCGCAAGGGTGGGGAGAGGAAGACCTACCGAGCTGAGGGGCGTCCCCTGGTCACCGACATCCCCCTGGTGGTCCTGATCAACGGCGGCTCGGCCAGCGCATCGGAGATCGTCGCTGGAGCGATAAAGGACAATGATAGAGGGGTGCTTTTGGGCGAGCCGACCTTTGGCAAGGGCTCAGTGCAGCTACCCCATCAGCTAAGCGACGGGTCAGAATTGCACATCACCATCGCCCAATGGCTCACCCCCAGTGGGCACGCTCTCCGAGATGGAAACAGCCTGCTTCCCGATATCCCGGTTTCCATGACCAGCCGGGATTTCCAGGCCGGTCGTGATCCCCAGCTCAACCAAGCTATCGAGTACCTCACCTCCCAGCAGGAGAGCAGAGAGCTGACTATTTCCATGGAGGAGATGCTTTAGTGGCCCCTCGATCAGAGCCTGAAAATGTACGGGTGGTGACTACCAACCGTAAAGCCTATCACGACTACTCCATTGAGGAAACCTACGAGGCGGGCATTGTACTCCGAGGATCGGAGATAAAATCCATTCGCGCCGGCAGAGTGAATCTGCGAGACGGCTACGCCCAAATTCGCAATGGGGAACTGTGGCTCATTGATGTGCACATCAGCCCCTATTCGCAGGCCAGCACCCATGAGGGTTACGACCCTAGCCGTCCCCGCAAGCTGCTCATGCACCGCTATCAGATCAATAGACTAGCCAGGGATCAGAAAAAGAAGGGATATACCATTGTTCCTCTAAGGATGTACCTCAAAGGCAAGTGGGCAAAAGTGGAGCTGGGGTTGGGGAAGGGCAGACGACTTTACGACAAACGACGAGCCATCGCCGAGAGGGAGAGTCAGCGGCGAATGGAGCGGGCCTTGGCCAAGCAGCAGCGCCGTCGCCGGTGAGCCCTAGCACTCAGAGCTTGCGCTTAAGTTCTTGAATGAGGGGGAGAAATGGGCTGAGAAGGGTGATACCATCCAGGCCAGCGAGAAATTGTACAAGGCCGCGGAGGAGGCTGTTAACGGTTTAGCTGAGCTCTACGCAGCTGACACATGCGAGGAGGTGAGAAGGAATGGGCGCTGGACGGTGAGGCTATTGGAAAAGGCGATGGATGGACTGGTGAGGGAACTGGGCGAAGAAGTGAGGTTTTGGTGGGAATCAGCTTGGTTCCTCCACGTCGAGGGATTCCACGAGACGAGGCTCGACATCAATTCCGTCAGAGAGAGGGTGAAGTATGTGAGGAAGCTCGTGGAGCTGGACGTGAGAAGGTGATAAGTGACCAGTTTGGCGAGGAGGAAACATGACTGTGACAGAAGCGATCAAGTTCACCTACGAAGACTACCTGCTGATGGAGGAGGAGAAGCGCTACGAGATCATTGACGGGAGGCGCTACATGGTCCCTGCACCCACGCCCTATCACCAGTGGATTTCAGCTCGATTGGAGGACGCGCTTCGCACATTCGTGGAGGCGCATGACTTAGGTCTGGTCCTTGACGCCCCCTGTGACGTTGTCCTCTCCCCCACTGACATCGTGCAGCCCGATATCCTGTTCATCACCCAGGAGCGCAGAGGCATCATCACCGAGCGCAACATACGGGGCGCGCCCGACCTCGTGGTGGAGGTTCTGTCACCGAGCACAGCGCAAAAGGACCGGGACCTGAAGCGCAAGCTCTACGCCGCCCACGGCGTGCGGGAGTTCTGGGTGGTGAGCCCTGAGGCGCAGACGGTGGAGGTGCTGGAGCTGGCAGAGGGGGGCTACCGACGGGTCGGGCTGTACGCCCGCGACGAATCGCTTCACTCGCCGAGCTTCCCGGAGCTGGTCATACCCTTAGAAGATGTGTTCACAGAGCTGTGAGAGAGCCGAGGAGGAGAGTCTGACAGGCCATGATTCAGCGCGTAGTTTGCATCGTCCTGGATAGCGTGGGTATCGGCGCGCTGCCTGACGCAGCGTCGTATGACGACGCGGGCTCCAACACGCTGGGGAACATCGCCAAGGCCGTGACAGGTGGCCTGCATCTGCCCAACCTAGGCGGCCTGGGAATCGGCCATCTGACCCCGATACGTGGGGTGCCGCCAGCTCCTCAACCCAGTGGGGCATACGGGAGGCTGACGGAGAGGTCGGCAGGGAAGGATTCAATTGTCGGCCATTGGGAGCTCATGGGGCTCGTTTCCTCTGAACCTTTCCCCACCTACCCTGATGGATTTCCACCAGATCTGATCAGCGACTTTGAGGAACGGATAGGCCGGAAAATCCTGGGCAATTGCCCTGCCTCCGGGACGGTCATCATCGAGGAGCTGGGGCGTCAGCACCTCCAAACCGGATACCCAATTGTGTATACCTCCGCCGACAGCGTCTTTCAGGTAGCCGCTCACGAGGATGTAATCCCCCTTCAGGAGCTTTACCGAATCTGCCGAATCGCGCGCGAGCTTCTGGTGGGAGAGCATCGCGTGGCGCGCGTCATAGCGCGCCCTTTCGTCGGCGAGCCCGGCCACTTTTTACGCACAGAGGAGCGGCGGGATTTCGCGGCTCCACCCCCTCAGCCAACGGTGCTAGATCACTTGAAACAAGCTGGCTATCAGGTGATCGGCGTAGGTAAAGTGGGCGATATCTTCTCCATGCAGGGCCTCACTGACTCCATCCATGCGGAGAACAACATGGATGGAGTTGACGAAATCCTGCGGGCCATGCATACTGGCTTTGAGAAGGGACTGCTCCTCGCGAACCTGGGCGACTTTGATACCCGTTACGGGCATCGCAACAATCCTGAGGGCTACGCGCAGGCGCTGGAGGCCCTCGACGCCCGGCTTCCGGAGATCGAACGGGCGCTTCGGAAGACGGATGTCCTGATCATCACCGCCGATCATGGCTGCGATCCGACGATAGCCCACACGGACCACACCCGGGAGTACACACCCTGTTTGGTGGCTGGTGCGGCCATTTGTGCAGGGGTTGATCTGGGCACCCGCTCGACCTTCGCTGACGTAGGAGCCACGATAGCTCAGCTGCTGAATGTGCAAAAACCGAGCTTGGGCACAAGCTTCGCGGAAGGGATTTTGCTCAGCCAGGAGGAGCAAACATGACTGCACTCAAGAAAACAATGTTCAGAGCCTACGACATTCGGGGCAGAGTTTCAGGGGAGGAGCTCAACGAGGGAAGCATGGAGCTGATCGCCAAGGGATATGGGACCATGCTTCGGAGGAGGGGCATCCCCAGCGCCGTGGTTGGCTATGACGCGCGGGAGTCATCGGAGGCATTCCACACCGCTTTCGAGAGAGGACTGCTGTCCACAGGCATAGACGCCTACGACATCGGCCTGGCCCTGAGCCCGATGATGTACTGGGCGCAGTATCACTATCAGACTAAAGGCGGCGCGATGATCACCGCCTCTCATAATCCCAGCGGATGGAATGGACTCAAGCTCACCCTCGGCTATTCTTATACCACGCTCAAGCATGAGATAGATGAGCTGTATGGCATCATCCTACGCGACGACTTCGCCCGAGGTGAGGGGGAGGTTCTTCGGGATGAAAGCATAGACGAGCTATACGCCGAGGATCTGGTGAAGCACGTCAGCATGGGCCGGCCGCTCAAGGTGGTGCTCAACGCTGGGAATGGGACAGCCGGGCCAATCGCTCGCAAGGTCTTCGAGCGCGCTGGCTGCGAGGTCGTGGACCTGCACTGTGAGATCGACATGAGCTACCCTCACTATTTCCCCAACCCCTCCCTGATGGAGATGATGGAGGACACCGGCCAAAAGGTCCGAGAGGTGGGGGCTGACATCGGCGTAGCTATAGACGGGGATGGGGACAGGATAGGCACGACCGACGAGCAGGGGGAAATCGTCTGGCCCGATAGGTCCTTGATCTTACTGGCTCGACAAATCCTGAAGAGATCAGAGGCAAAGAAGATCGTATTTGATGTGAAGTGCTCACAGGCTCTTCCGGAGGACATCGAAGCTCATGGCGGCGAGCCTGTGATGTGGAAGACGGGGCACTCCTGGGTCAAGAACAAGTGCCATGAGATCGGGGCCGCGATGGGTGGGGAGATGAGCGGTCATATCTTCATTTTTGACGGATACTATGGCTTCGATGACGCGGTCTTCGCTGGCCTCAGGATGATCGAGTATCTGTCCAATCAGGACAAAAGCTACTCAGAGCTCATCTCCAACATCCCTCACTATTTCTCCAGCCCGACCCTTCATGTGGATTGCGCTGACGAGGTGAAATACGAGGTGGCGAGCAGGTTGGCGGAGGAATTCAAGAAGGAATACGAGGTGGTCGACATTGACGGAGCTAGGATCCTGTTTGGGGATGGCTGGGGCTTGGTGAGAGCTTCATCCAACTTGCCAGTCCTGGTCCTCCGCTTCGAGGCTCAAACGCCAGAAAGGCTGGAGGAGATCAAGGAGGTATTCAGGACCAAGTTCAAACAGCACCCGGAGATAGGCGATGAGTGGTACAGTGGCTAGCAGGGGCGACCGGCTGGTCGCCCCTACGCTTCCATCACCATCGACACCACGACAGGGCTGCGCCTGGTCTCTTGGTAGAGGAATCTGGACAGCGCTTCCTCTACCTTCTTCTCAACCCTGCCCGGCGCGGTTCCTGGTTTGACAGAGGCCGCTGATCGGACCACATCCCTTGCCCGGGATAACAACTCCCTCGCCTCAGGCTTGAATACGAAGCCGCGGGTGGCGAGGCGAGGCTGGCCCGCCGGTCGCCCCTCCCCTCGTGCATAGGGCACGACAGCCATCACGAAGCCATCCTGTCCCAATGCCTCCCGCTCGCGAATCACCACCGGCCCGACCTCACCCACTAGAGCTCCATCCACAAACACGTAGCCGCCTGGCACCCGTTCCCCAACCTCCAGACCCCCGTCATGGAAGGTCAACGCCCGGCCATTTTCGACCACTGCGATGTTCTCTTCCGGGATGCCCAATTCCCGCGCCATCTTGCCATGCTGCTTTAGGTGGCGCAGCTCGCCGTGAATGGGGACGAAGTAGCGAGGCTGGAGCATGTTGATCAACATCTTCTGCTCCTCCTGGCTGGCATGGCCCGAGACGTGCACCTGCGCCACTGGGTCGTAGTAGACATCCGCGCCCCTCTGGAAGAGGCGGTTGATGACATCGTGAACCACCTCCTCGTTGCCGGGGATAGTGTGAGAGGAAAGCACCACTGTATCTCCCTCTCGAACGCGCAGTAAATGATGTCGGTCAGAGGCTAGTCGGCTCAGGACCGCCATCGGCTCCCCCTGTGCACCGGTCGCCATGATGACCACCTGGTAGGGAGGTAGGTGCTTGATCTCGCCCAGGTCCACCAACATATCTTTGGGGATGTCAAGGTAACCCAATCGGCGGGCCATTTGAGTGTTTTCAATCATGCTCCTGCCGGCGATGGCGATCTTCCGACCATGCCGCACCGCCACGTCCACCACCTGTTGAATGCGGGAGATCAGCGAGGAAAAGGTGGCTACAATCAGCCGTCCTGGCGCCTGGCGCATGATCTGGTGAAACGCCTCGTCCAGCACCGCCTCCGAGGGGGTCTTACCCGGCTGATCAGCGTTGGTGCTGTCGGCGAGGAGCACCAGTACCCCGCGTCCGTTGAACTCGGCCAATTTCGCGTAATCGGTAGGCCAGCCGTCAACAGGTGTGTGGTCGAACTTGAAATCACCGCTGTGAACTATCAGTCCTGCCGGCGTTGTTACGCCCAGCCCCACCGCGTCGGGGATGGAATGACAGACATGATAGGGCTCGACGGTGAAGGGTCCGAGGTCAATCACATCACCGGGAGCGTAAGTATGCAGGGTCACCTCCTCCAACATACGACTCCGCTCCAGCCTGACCTCGATCAGCCCTCTGGTCAGCCTCGTGGCATATACTGGCACTTGGAACTGTTGCAATAAGTGAGGCAGGGCGCCGATGTGATCCATGTGACCATGGGTTATGAGGATCGCGCGCACGATGTCCTTCTTATCGCGCAGGTAGTCCCAATCGGGCAGGATGTAATCAATGCCCGGCATATTCGACTCAGGAAACATCATGCCCGCATCTATGATGATGACATTGCGGCCATATTCGATGCTCATCATGTTTTTGCCGACTTCCCCCAGGCCGCCCAGGGGTACGATACGTAATTCTGCCAACCTAAATTCCCCTCTTTCAATTCCCCGTCCGCGACCTGTTTTACGCCTCAGATGAATTCTGTCGCGCGCCTGCCCAAGGAGCAGGGCTACAGGCAAAGGACGGAAGAGATCTTATCGTTGAAGATTTACAGTCAAACTTCTGAGATTACACGTGAGGTCAGACAGCGGGTACTTGCGCCCTCGCCATGTCCTTGATGAGGAACTCCAAACCCAGCTCGCGCAGGCTCTCCTCACTGGGCACGGTGGTCTGCAGGTCCCAGTCCACGTATTCCAGGAACTCCCGCAGCATAGTTTCGTGGTCCACCGTCACCCCTCTCACATTGCCCTCGGCCAGAGGCGGGTCACCTATGATCCTGTCTGGGACGTTTCGGGTCAGTGGATTGTGCCCCTCACGCAGGTTGAAGGCGTGTCGGATGGTCCCGATGCGCATGCCGGTCCTGTACACTTCCTCGAGATCGAACTCCCAGCCGGTGACGGCGGTGAGCTGCTCCGGCAGCGACTGCACCTGGAAGCTGAGGTAACCGAACAGGCACAGCCCGGCGGCGTTCAACACGTGCACCGAGGTCCACTCTCGGTAGTGATCATAAGCTCTGCCTATGTAGACGTACTTGTCCTCCTGGCCAACATCCAGCCCCGGCGGAGGCTGTAACTCACCCCCTTGAGTGTGGCGGGCGGGTGTGGCATCGAGGAGGTAGGTGGGGGCCAGCCCCGGTGTGAATCGAGGGTCGTGGGCCGGGACTTCCTCGCCATGGATGTGGATGGCATAGGGTTTCGTCTCTGGCCCCAGCTTCTCCGAGGCGACCTTGACTCCATCGGCCAGCATCTCCCCGAACCCCTCCCGCCTGGCGATAAGCTCGGCCATCTGGATCAGTGCCTCTGAGTTTCCCCAGGTGAGCTCGATGCCGCCGGTGTCCTCAGCGTTGATCAACCCCTTCTCATAACATTCGGTGGCGAAGGCCAGCGTAGCGCCCACGGATATGGTGTCCAGCCCGTAGTCGTTACAGATCTCGTTAAAGCGGATGACGGATTCCGGGTTATCATTCAGGATGTTAGTTCCGAACATGGACAGTGTCTCGTACTCCGGCTTATGGCCAGTATGATCCTTCTCCACCTGGAGGGCATACCGGCCCTTGTCCAGCTTCATGATCCCTCCGCAGCCGATGGGGCAGCCCCAGCAGGGATAGCGCTTCTGCTGGTAAGCGATCACCGAGTCGTCGCTGATGCGTTTGGCCATCTCCGGAGGGAAGTCCACGGTGCCCGCGCCGCCCCAGTTCTTCACTGGCGAATCGCCGCTCTGAGCCGATTCGGCGGTGATACCCGAGGTGCCGTAGTCGCGCAGAGTGTCGAAGAAATCGTCCTTGGGCATCTCACGCAGGTACTTCTGCCTCAGTCGGCGCAGCTGCACTTCGTCTGCGACCTCCACCTTCTGTCTGCCTCGAGCCACCACTGCCTTGAGCCGCTTGGACCCCATCACTGCTCCCAGGCCGGAGCGGGCGGCAGCTCTACCCTTATCAGTCATTATGGCGGCCATGAGCGATAGCTTTTCGCCCGCTGTGCCAATGGAAGCCACCTGGATATCATCACCTAGCTCCGCTTTAAGGGTGTCCTCCAACTCTGAGACATTCAGGCCCCATAGGTGCTTCGCGTCGTGCAGCTCAGCCTTGCCACCATCCACCATCAGGTACACTGGCTTCTCCGAGATGCCGAAGAAGAACACGCCGTCGAAGCCAGCGGATTTAAGCGCGGGGCCGAACTGTCCGCCGGAGTTGGCATCGCCCCAAGTTCCGGTTTTGGGGGATTTACCCACCACTGTAAAGCGGGAGCCAACGAGGGCCTGGGTGCCGGTGCAGGGGCCAGTTAGGATACCCAGGATATTCCTCGGCCCCAGAGGATCGGCTCCGGCAGGCATCCGTTCGTACAGGAGGCGGGCCCCAATACCATAGCCGCCGATATAGTTCCGGCGGAGCTGTTCGTCGAGCTCCTCTTCCTCGATTTGTCCAGTGGTCAGATTCACATCTAGGATATTTCCCATGTAACCTCGGGCCATCCTCGCTCCTTTCCCTTCCAGGTTAACTGACTTGAGCCATCATCTCGGAGTTGTCACCAAGTGGTGAGGTTCCTGATGATGAGGGGCATGAAAAGCTCGTACGAGAGGGTCTCGGTGGGACTCGACGAATTTTGCGGCTCAGGGGAATCTCGGAGCACAAAGTCCTGAGAGTTGTTGTCGGAGTCATAGCCGTTGCCTCTGGATGCATCGCTGCCTCCGGGCGCCATACTCTCAGATGTTGAGGTGCTCTGGGCCTTTCGCTCGATACTCCCTCCATCTGGTATCTCCGGCGCCGGACCAGCTCCCTCATAATAGGAGGCGTCACTACCAAAGCCCACCTTATCAACTATGTCTGAGTCATTGTCGCCGCTTATCGCACCATCACCTAAATAGAACGTATAACCATGACTAGTCCAAGTAAATTCACTTCTCGTTCCAATAGCATCTGCTTTGTCTTTCAGAGTTTCGTTTGCCTTATCACAGACGATGAGATAAAAGCCGTGAGCAGGTATTGTCGTGCCGCCGGGGTAAGTTCCATCGCCACCATCGCCAATCCTCATCACGATGTCTGGATTTACAGCAGTTACCGTCTTCTCGATTCGATAACTCCCATCCGCTAGATCTATATCCGCCCCAGTCGGATTGTAGAGTTCGATCCAATCGTCATCAGTGCCTCCAGACCCATCAATACTATCAGCCTGCACCTCGCTGATCACTACATGATCAGCAGAAGCTCCCCTCAAACCATCACCTGAGCTTTCGGGGGCTTTTCCAAAGCGCTGTGCGCCGGCGGGCATAGCTGCGGGAAGTGCGAGCAGCAAAGCCATCAGCGCCAGCGGGACGAGCATCGATCTGAGCTTCCTCATTTGAACCTCCTTGGTTCACTCTCGCGATATCCTGTGTCGCTAATCCTTGCCCTATCTCACGAACTGGCTAATGGCCAACAAGGTACTGACCACGGTGCCGATGAGGGCCAGCGAGCCGATCAGCCAGCGTGTCTGTATCAGCATCCGGTCATACATCTGATCGAAGCGTGCCTCAGATCGGGCGTTCATCTCATCGAAACGCACCTCAAATCGGGCGCTCATCTGGTCGAAGCGCGCCTCAGACCGAGCTTTCATCTTATCTAAGCGCTCGCTCATCTGTTCAGAACGCGCCCTAGATTGAGCATCCATCTTCTCAAGCCGCTCTTCAAGCTGGGCATCCATCTGATCAAAGCGTGCCTCAGATCGGGCGTTCATCTGATCGAAACGCTGTCCAAACTGGGCATTCATCCGGTCGAAGCGCTCATTCATTTGATCAAAGCGTGCCTCAGATCGGGCATTCATCTCATCGAAGCGCTCATCCACCTGGGCAAACTTCTCGTTCATCTCCAGCCGCAGTTGGCCCAGTTCTCCCCGGAACTCTGACCTCACCTGGCCCAGCTCATCCCGGAAATCCTCACGCGCTTGCCCCAGCCCGCTCCGGAACCCCTCTCGCATCTGGCCCAGCTCACCCTCGAATCCCTCTCGCATCTGGCCCAGCTCATCCCGTATCAGGGACACATCCTTGTCCAACAGATCAAGGCGCGAGAGGACTTCCCGGTATTCATCCCTGGGTACCGCTCGCTCTTCGATACGGCTATCCAGCCAGTGCAAAAGCTCCTCAGTTACCTCCTCCCCCAACGTCTCGCGAACCCTGGAGGGCGCTTGAGGCGCCATAATCCCCCCTCTCATGCGCTACGAAGAGTCTACATACATGAGTCTATAATAGCAGAATTCGCTGGCGAGGCAAGTGGACGAAATGCACTCTTCCGTGTGGAGTTTATATCCGTTGGTCAAGTGGATATGCCTCCCGGATCACCTCCACTCCACCCATGTAGGGTCGCAACACCTCCGGCACCAGGATGGAGCCATCGGCCTGTTGGTAGTTCTCGATGACCGCGATCATCACTCTGGGCAGGGCCAGGCCCGAGCCATTGAGGGTGTGGACGAACTCGGGGCTTGCCCCCCTCTCCCTGCGGAAGCGCACGTTGGCCCGTCGGGCCTGGAAGTCGCGGCAGTTGGAGCAGGAGCTGACCTCCAGCCATTCCTCCGCGCCGGGGGCCCACATCTCGATGTCGTACTTCTTGGCCGCCTGGAAGCCCAGGTCACCGGTGCACATCTGCACCACCCGATGGGGGATTTCCAGTCGGCGGCAGACTTCCTCCGCATCCTGCATCAATCCCTGCAGTTCCTCCTCCGATCGCTCGGGCAGGACGATTTTGTACATTTCCACTTTGTCGAATTGATGGCCCCGCTTTATGCCCCGCGTATCTCGCCCAGCGGACATCCTCTCCCGGCGGAAGCAGGGGGTGTAGGCCACGTAGTAGAGGGGAAGATCCTCAGCGTCCAGGATCTCGTCGCGGTGGAGGTTGGTAAGCGGCACCTCGGCGGTGGGAATCAGCCACATGTCATCCTCCACATCATGGTAGAGGTTGTCCTTGAACTTGGGCAGCTGCGCGGCGCCGACTAGACAATCGCGCCGCACGACGAATGGTGGATAAATCTCTCGGTAGCCGTGCTCGCGGGTGTGTATGTCCAGCATCCAGGTGATGAGCGCTCGCTGCAACTGCGCGCCCAGGCCGTTGAGGGTGTAGAACCTTGTGCCTGATAGTTTCACCCCGCGTTCGAAGTCGATGATTCCCAGCGTGGGCCCTAGATCCCAGTGAGGCACTGGCTCAAATTCAAAGCTGCGTTTCTCCCCCTCTTGGCTGACGACGATGTTATGTGTTTCATCAGGGCCCACAGGTACGTCAGGATCGGGCATGTTAGGCATCTGCAGCATCAGCTCATCCAGCTCCTCCTCAACTGGCTGCAACTGCTCCTCCAGTTCGTCAATTTTCTCGCCGACCCCTCGCATTTCCTCGATGAGCTTCTGTCGCTGCTCCTGGTTCTCCATGTACCCAATATTCTCGGAGGTGACGTTGCGCTCGTGGCGCAGTTCCTCCACCTGGACCAGAAGTTCCCTTCGCCTTACATCAAGCCCCAGAACGCGATCCAGGATGGGCAATACGTCCTCGCTGCCGAGATCCACCAACCCCTGGTGTATCTTATCGTGATTTTCGCGGATGAAAGCCAGATCCAGCATCCTCTTCTCCTCTTATCTCACTCCAACTGTCCCCCGCCTGTGCGCCCGTGCCTACCCGCACCTGATTGGGCACAGGTGATCGGGTGCAGGCGGACAGGTGCCTGCGCCCAGTGCCTCCTGCCTGCGCAGGCAGGAGGCAGGACCCGATTAGGTGCAGGCAAAAGCGGACACCCACAGCAGGATCATCAGCAGAACCAGCAGATTCAGAAGCAACCCGACCCTGATATAATCGCTGAATTTGTAACCACCAGGTCCCATTACCAAGACATTCACCTTATGTCCTATAGGGGTTATGAAAGAAGCAGAGGAAGCCATGGCTACCCCTAGAAGGAGTGTTCGTGCATCAATCCTCATCTGAAGAGCGGTGTTCAGGGCGATAGGGGCCATAAGCACAGCCGTCGCTGGAGCGGGAAGGATCTGCGTGAGCAGGCCAACCAGTAGTAGAATAGCAGCCGGAATAAAGCGTGGTTCCCTGGCCCCGATTGTACCGATGATGAGATCAGCCAAGTAGCCGGCAGCCCCAGTTTTCTCCAAAGCTAGACCGAGAGGCAGCATACCCGCCATCAGAAAGATGACCTTCCAACCAATAGCTGTGTAAGCCTCATCAATGGTCAGACAGCCGGTGAGTACCATTAGGATCGCACCCAGAAGCATGGTCACACCAACAGGTAGAAGGCCCGTAACCAGCATAGTTACCACCAGGAGCAAAATCCCCAAAGCCCATTTTATCCTTTCGGTGCGTAATATCTGCTCAGCTGGATCTAAAAGTAGAAAATCTGGTTCCTTTCCTAGCAGGTGTATCTTCTCTCGGGGCCCCTGAACGAGAAAAGCGTCACCAAAGCGCAGAGGTAGATCAGCCAAAGCGGTGCGTCGCGGCTGGCCCTCTCGCCATATAGCCAGCACAGTCAGACCGAATCTCTCCCTGAAACGCATCTCCCTCAAAGTCTTACCCACTAGCGAGGAGTGAGGCGCTAGCATCGCCTCCACAACCCTGATCCTCCCCGATTGCAGATTTTCTATCTCACAGCCAATCCCGCGTTCGATCTCCAGCCCCCTGAATTGCCGATCACCTGCCCGCGCCTGATCAGGTACAGGTGAGATTTTGCCCTCTTTTCCCTCAATTAAGAGCAGGTCATCAGCCAACAGCACCTCATCCCGACTCGGGGCTGGCTTATTCCGTCCCCTGCGGACGATGTCTAGGATGTTCAGATCTAAAGCTTTGCCAAGTTGGCTCTCAGCAATAGTCTTGCCTACCAGAGGGGAATCAGGCGACACACGAGCCGTGAAGAGACGTTCCCGCAATCGGTAATCCTCTCTGACTTTCTCCCTCACTGAGTGGGTGTTTTTGAGCCTTTCATCCAAGGGACGATCAGGCAGGAGATGACGGCCGATCAAGGTCATATAACCTATGGCTGCAGTCAGATTGACAAGCCCTACAGCGGTGAAATCGAAGATACCCAGAGGGGCGAGACCGCGATCGCTCAGCACGCTGTTGACCAGCAGATTCGCTGGTGTTCCTATCGAGGTGCATAGACCACCCAGGAGAGCACCGAAAGCCAGGGGGATACACAGCTTAGAGGGGCTGATCTCAGTTCGACGAGAGATGTCGATGATAGCTGGCAGAAGTATAGCTGTAGCCCCCACATTGTTGATAAAGGCCGAGAGAAGCCCTGCAGTGGCCATGACAATCACAATCAAGCGCACCTCGCTGTTACCTGTGACCTTGAGCATGTTTCGACTTATATAGGACACAGCTCCAGTGCGCATAAGGCCCTCGCTGATTACAAAAACACCCCCCACGGTGATAACAGCCGTGTTGCTGAGGCCGGAAAATGCCTCCTCTGGAGTGGTTAAACCAGTCAAAACCAAGGTCAGTAGAACTCCCAGGGCCACTACATCAACTCGGAGTAGGTCCATGGCGAAGAGTAAGAGGGCAGCCAAGATGATGGCCAGTACAAAAGCGATCCCTATGGTCACAGCACCTCCACATCAAGTAGGCTGGTCAAGTGGGAAAGCCCTCCATCGGACTCGAACCGATAACCGACCGCTTACAAGGCGGTTGCTCTACCGATTGAGCTAGGAGGGCTTGAGGGAAGGGCATCTTTCCTCTGTCAAAAGAAAAGCAGGCTGTACCCCCGATTCTGTTATCGTCCACCATCTGTCTCAGGAGGCTCCTGGCACTCCCTGGCTTGGCAGGTGTTACCTGCCCTCGCTGTTCGTGCTGCGATGAGGCTGAACCTCATGATCTTGAGATCAACGAGGCCCAGTCCGCTCACCTTGCCCTCAGGCGTACGCTCGCCCAGCCGACGATGTCGCCATCGCCGCTGGTGGGCTCTTACCCCACCATTTCATCCCTCACCTGCGTCTTCAAGACCGCTGGCGGGTCCGCTTTCTGTTGCGGTTGTAGTCAGTAGAAGCTCTCGCCCCTACTGCCCTCACTTGTGCTTTCGCGAGGCACCTTTTCCCTATGTCTTCACGGACAGGAGACACAAGGCCAAGAGTCGGGAAGTTCCTCTGGGACTTTGATTCCCAGCGGTGGACCGCCTGCTCATCATCCTTAATTGTACATCTATTTGCTCGAAATTCAAGTTGAAAGATGTCGACTTGGAAAGTCGACCTACAACATACCGAAGATAAAGCCCCGTTTCCACCGTGTCTTGTGGGGCACGTTTCCGTGCGTGCCGTTTTTCTACGGAGGTAGGCGTTTTTATGCCCTGCATTACTGCTCCAATCGGGCAATGGAGGCCACGCGATCGCCCTCCTGAAGATCCATCAGCTTCACCCCCTTGGTGTTGCGCCCTATCTGTGAGATCTCCTCCGCTTCGACCCGGATCACCATCCCCTCGGCCGAGATGAGTGTCACCCCATCCCCCGGCCGCACCACCTGTGCATCGACGATGGGCCCCGTTTGAGCCAACTTGCGCGCATCCAGGGTGCGCACCCCCTTACCGTAACGTTTCTGAGTGGAGTATTCGCTCAGAGGTGTGCGCTTCCCGTAGCCCTGGGAGGTGACCACCAGCAGATCGTATTCCGGGCGGACGACATCCATAGCCGCTACCCGATCCCCCTCCTCCAGACGGATGGCCATCACCCCCATCGCCGTCCTCCCCACCACTGACACCTCTGATTCAGGGAAGCGGATAGCCTGCCCCTGAGCCGTGACCAGGATCAGCTCCTGATCCCCTGTGGTAAGGCTCACCCAGCCTAGCTCGTCCCCCTCCTCCAAGGAGAGAGCGATGAGGCCGCTGGGACGGACGGAGGCGAACTCCTGCAGGTGGGTACGCTTGATGTGGCCCAGTCGGGTGGCCATAGTCAGATTCTCAGCCTGATCGAATTCAGGCACGGAGATCACAGCGGTCACCCCTTCGCGGGAGCCAAGTTTCAGCAGGTTGACAATGGGCGTTCCCTTGGCCCGTTGATTGACGTTAGGCACATCAAAGGCGCGGAGGCTGTAGACTTTCCCCTGGTCGGTGAAGAGGAGCAGGGTATCCAGCGTGCTGGCGGCCAGCAGATGCTGAACCGTGTCCCTCTCCTGGATGGTCATCCCTGTCACTCCCCGCCCACCGCGATTCTGTCTCTTGTAGGACCTCCTGGATACGCTTTTCACGTACCCCAAGCGAGTGAGGGAGATCAGCACATCCTGGTCAGCGATCAGATCCTCCTCCTCCAGCTCCGCGCTGGCCTCCGGTGCAATCTGCGTCCGCCGGGGATCTCCATACTGCTCCTTGAGCTGAGCGAGGTCCTCCCTGATGAGCTGCAGGATCTTCTGAGGGGTAGCCAGCAATCCCTGTAGATACGTGATCCGCTGCTGCAGCTCCCCATATTCCTCCTGAATCCGCTTTCGCTCCAGAGCGGCTAACCGCCGCAGCTGCATGTTCAGGATAGCCTGAGCCTGCTCTGGGCTGAGGTCGAACTGCTCCATCAGATGCGCACGGGCGGTGCCAGCGTCCGGCGCCCGTCGAATGGTGGCGATGACCGCGTCTATGCTGTCCAGGGCCGTGAGCAGCCCCTGTAAGATGTGCGCCCTATGCTGGGCCTGATCCAGCTCGTAGCGGGTGCGCCGGGTAAGGACATCTCGCCTATGGTCAATGTAGTGCAGCAGGGCCCGCTTCAGGGGTAGGAGCCGAGGCTCGCCATTGACCAAGGCCAGGAGCCTGACCCCGAAGGTGGATTGCAGGGGGGTATACTTGAGGAGCCTGTTGAGCACTTTTCGCGGCTGGGCGGTTCGCTTGAGCTCGATGACAATGCTCATCCCGCGGCGGTCCGACTCATCGCGCAGGTCGGCGACCTCCGGAACCCTGTCCTCACGCACCAGGTAAGCGATGCGCTCGACGAGGCTCGACTTGTTCACCTGATAGGGGATCTCAGTCACCACGATCCTATGCCGCCCATATCCAATGTCCTCGATATGGGTCACAGCGCGCATCACCACTCGACCCCGGCCAGTAGCGTATGCGCTCCTTACGCCCTCCTGGCCCAGGATCATCCCTCCAGTAGGAAAATCTGGCCCTGGGATAAACTGCATCAGCTCATCCACGGATATCTCATCTGCCCTCTCGTAGTGATCGATGAGGTAAGTGAGCGCGTCGCACACCTCGCCCAGGTTATGAGGTGGGATGTTGGTGGTCATGCCCACCGCGATGCCCGAGGAGCCATTGATGAGCAGATTGGGCAGCCGAGCGGGCAGCACGACGGGTTCCTGCAGAGTACCGTCGAAGTTGTCGGTGAAATGCACCGTATCCTTATCAATATCCACCAACATCTCCTCAGCCAGTCCGCTCATGCGAGCTTCGGTGTAGCGCATGGCCGCCGGGCTGTCCCCGTCAATGGAGCCGAAGTTCCCCTGACCATCCACCAGCAGATAGCGCAGTGAGAAATCCTGGGCCATGCGGGCCATAGCGTCATACACGGCGGTATCGCTGTGGGGATGATACTTTCCCAGCACCTCGCCCACGATGCGAGCGCTCTTGCGGTGGGGGCGGTCGTGCCGCAGACCCATGTCGTGCATGGCGTAGAGAATGCGCCTCTGCACAGGCTTGAGCCCATCGCACACGTCTGGAAGGGCTCGAGCCACGATCACGCTCATGGCGTAGTCGAGATACGAACCTCGCATCTCCTGATCAATGCTGATGGGTTTGACCGTTCCGATGTCCATGGGAAAATCCTCAGCCAAGAATTCACCCCAACAGACGAAAAGCGAACCAATACTGGTTCGCTCTCCTCGCCTCAACACTGAGTTGGAGTGAGTCCAATCGTCTGGGTGTTCAGACCCTAGCTTAACAGCTAGGATGGGCAGCTCATAGCCAAACTCTCCACTTGATATTCTGCTTGTTCAAAGGGGATCTTCTTGACCACAGCGATTTCACTGGCCAGGAAAGCGGTGGCCTTTCTCAGCAGCCGGCGGTCGGTGCGAGTCAGATCCCTCCTCTGATGGCGAGCACGCAGGTGTTGGAGCACCTCCGCCGCGGCGAGCGCCTGTCCTGTCCGCAGGCTAGCCCGCAGGCGCTGCCGCCACCTTCCTCGTCCTACATTCGCATTGGGCAGTTGTTGCAGGATGGCTTTCAACGCCTCATCCATCGTGCCTGAGGAGGAGACGGGCCTCAGAGACTCCTCCGCGCCCTCCACCGGCACCATCAATCGGGTATCCGAGGCCACCAGATCCAGCTCATAGTACTCGCAATCTTTGGGGGCGGAATCTGGGTGAACGAGACCCACGATAGTCCCAGCCCCATGAATGTGATGAACCACATGATCTCCCCGTTGAAACATGACCTCCCAGCCCCCTTGAGTAGTTATCCTCCTCTCAGAATAATAGCTGCCGCTTTTCTCGCTGACGGCGTCGAGCTTGGCGGATCGCCTTCTTGCGCTTCAGCCGCTCCTCCTCTCCCTTGGAGATGAAGTAGCGCTTACGGCGAAGCTTGCTCAGAATTCGACCGTGCATCACTTTCTTGCGAAAGCGCTTCAGAAGCTGTTCCTGCGATTCGCCAGGTCTAAGTTCCACTGTCACTGGGCATGCACCTCCTTTCACTCTGATTCCTTCGTTGACTTATCATCTGACATGACAGAATCCACGTCAGGTTCTTTCTCCATCTCGTCTTCCTCGTCCTGACCAGCTGACTCAGCACTCGTCTGCTCAGACGATTGGGTTTCAGCCTCCTCCTGTCCTTGGGAGGAAACTTGTCTCAGGCTGAGCCCCATCCGACGGCGATCGGGCTGAACACGTAGCACGCGGACCAAAACCTCTTGGCCAGTGCTGACCGCCTCCTCGGGGGACATCCCATTGGGCATCTCCGAGGTGTGCACCAGTCCCTCCACGCCTTCCTCCAAACGGATGAAAGCCCCAAAGTCCACTATGTTGGTCACAACACCTTCCACCAGGTCGTCGGGGGCATACTTAACACTCACCAACGACCAGGGATCAGGCTGAAGCCGCTTGAGGCTAAGGCCAATTCGCTTTCGCTCATAGTCGAGCCGCAGCACGTAGACATCAACCTCCTGCCCCTCCTCCAGGACTTCGGAGGGATGCCCCACCCGGTACCAAGCCAACTCTGAGATGTGGATCAAACCGTCGGCCCCACCCAGGTCCACAAAAGCGCCGAAGTCGCAGAGGTTACGCACCGTACCGTGGACCACATCACCCTCACACAACTCCTCCAGGAGACGCTCCCGCTGTTTTCGCCTCCAAGCTCGAACGGCTGCTCGATTGGAGAGGACCAACCGCCGCCGGCGGCGATTAACCTCGATAACTTTCAGCGGCAGCTTCTTCCCCACCTCCTGAGCCTTGCGCTCCCTCTTCTCCTCCTGACCGAGGCCCCGAGGTAGCTCCATTACGTGAGACTGGGGCACAAAGCCCCTCAGCTGCCCAAAGGACACCAACAGGCCGCCCTTATTGTAGTCCTCTACCTCCCCCTCCCAAACTTCTCCACTATCCAGCAGCTCCTTCGCACGTTCCCAGTCCGCTTCCTGTCGCGCCAGATTGATGGAAACCAGAAGGTTCCCCTCACTGTCCTCCGGCTTCATGACGTAGACTGCCACCTCGTCACCGACAGCCAACTGACCCACAATCTCCTCGCCCAGTAGCTCTAGATCCTTTTTGGGCACAAATCCCTCGCGCTTGGTTTCCTCTATATCCACCAAGGCTCGATCCTCCTCCACCGATAGGAGGACGCCCTTCAGTATATCTCCCCGCTTGGGACGATGGAAGTCATATGTGTCGGTGACAAGCTGCCTAAGATTCTCCTCCATTTTCACAAATGGGCTCGCCTTCCCTTCACTAAAAGGCCGCAGGCATGAACCAGAATAGGCAGCTATAACCCGCGGCGACGATTAAAATCCATACGCTAACCTCCCCTCCCCCTTGTCTTACAGGGAGACCGGGATGGCCATAGGTGCGGGCAGAAATAGGTTGACGCTTTTCGCGCCACCCGCCCGAACATAAAGTGTTCGGGCTACGTAGCAGCGACCCGCGTGAATTACCTGTAATGCTTTGCTGTTTATTATACCTTGACAAATCGGATCCGTCAAGTACGAAATTCGCTGTTCCGGTGAAGCTAAAACTCCTCGCTCTTGTGAAAGCTCCTGTCCATCGCCTGTCCGTCGACCCTGTCTCCTGCCTGCGGCAGACAGGGCCGACAGGCAGGAGACGGGACAGACGGGGAAACTCCCCACTAACACGGGTCCCCTATCCTCCTCCACCCAGCATGGGTAAGTGAGGCAAGAGGAAACGCCCCGCCAGGGTGGAAATCAGGCTCAGCCCCGTGGCCAGAGCCCAGTAGCCCGCTGTCATCAGCAGGGCCTTGGTTTTGGGCAGCTCGGTGATGACGAGGACTCCCAGGGCCAGCAGCATCAGGTTCCAGAGGGTGAAAATGTCCAGTTGTATCTGGGATAGGAGGGCATGGTGGATCCCGGTCGGGAGGGGCTGCCCCAGGGCGGCTAGGTAGGCGACCAGCCCCTGGTGAGTGGGCAGCGCCCCGCTGAAGGCGATGACGAGGGTCCTCAGCAGGCTCCGGATCAGCAACGGCACCCACGTCCAGGCCACCACGCTGAAAACCTGATCGAAGCGGTTCCTGCCCCCCAACCCCAGGCCCAATAGGTGTATCATCCCCATCCTGAAGGCCAAGCGTACCCCCAGCCCCATCAGCCCGCTGACGAGCGCGATGCCCGCCCGCAGGAGGTCGGCCTCGGCCCCCTGATCGGCGATGGGGACGGTCACCAGGGCCTGGGCTATCGCCAGCAGGATGGCTATCATGATCGGCGCCAGCCGACTCCGCCGTGGGTTGTCGCGAATGTAGGTCAACGCGCGCACAGGCTGTACGATGATGCTCCACAGTAGGTTAGGAGCCGGAGCCTCCAATCTCGCCTCGGCAGTGGATTCAGAGGGAAGTTGATCCTGATTTTTCATCTGAGCCATCCTTGTCAGGGCCTGGAACCATGGACGGTGGACTGATCTCGCGAGCGGAAAGACAGGCGTAGCGGTGTGCCCACGAACCTGTACACTTCCCGCAGTCGGTTCTCCAGGTAGCGGGTGTAGCTGGGGATCACCAACTGAGGGTCATTGACGAAGAAGACAAAGGTAGGGGGATCGATATCGGCCTGGGTGACGTAATGGAGCTTTAAGCGACGTCCCCCCTTAGAGGGAGGTGCATGTTGGGACATCCACTCTCGCACCAATTTGTTCAGTCCACCTGTGGCGATGCGGACCAGCCGCTCCTCCTGCACCCAAAGCGCCGTGGGTAGCACTTCCTCCACGCCCCATCCCGTCTTAGCGGAGGTGAAAAGCAGGGGAACGTAATCGAGAAAGGGGAACTGCGCGTAAATCCACCGGCTGTATTCCTGCCTAGTGCGGGATCCCTCCCCCATAAGATCCCATTTGTTGACTATCAACATCAAGCTGCATCCCTGCTCGATGACGTAGTCGGCGATGCGCGCATCCTGCCTGGTGGGGCCTTCAGGAGCCTCGAGCAGGAGAAGCACCACATCTGAGCGATCAATGGCCCGCAGGGCTCGGATGACGCTGTACTGCTCCAGGCCATCCTGAACCTTGGAGCGGCGGCGCAGGCCAGCGGTGTCTATGAGAGTCACCGGCCACCCATCCACCTCGATCCGAGTGTCAATGGAATCCCGCGTCGTGCCCGGCTCCTCGTCTACGATGACCCGCTCCTGGCCCAGGAAGCGGTTCAAAAGTGAGCTCTTCCCCACGTTAGGCCGGCCCACGATAGCTATTCGAGCTGCCTCATCCACTTCCTCTCCCTCAGTGGGAGGAAGGGTATCCACCACCTCGTCCAGCAGGTCGCCCGTGCCCGTGCCGTGGAGGGCGGAGACGAGATGGGGATTTCCCAACCCCAGGCGGTAGAAATCCACCGCCTGCAGCCGGCGTGTAGGGCTCTCCGTCTTGTTGACCACCAAGATCACTGGTTTATCGGAGCGGCGGAGTAGATCGGCGACCTCCTCATCGTTGGCCGTCAGCCCCCCACTGCCATCCACGACGAACAGGATGACAGCCGCCTCTCCGATGGCTACCTGAGCCTGAGCCCGAACCTGCTGTAGCAGATCGTCCTTGCTGACCGGATCGAAACCGCCGGTGTCAATCAGAGTGAATGGGATCCCATTCCACTCCATATCGCCATACAGACGATCGCGGGTCGTACCTGGCACCTCACTGACGATAGCCTGCCGCCGGCCGATCAGGCGGTTGAAGAGGGTGGATTTGCCTACGTTGGGACAGCCAACGATGGCCACGATCGGCTCAGCCATCTCCGCCTCCATGCTACTCTGTCTCACCGCCCGGCTGAATCGTAGGGGTGAATGTGGGCGTAGCCTGGAGGGTCGCAGTAAGTGTGGCAGTCGGGGTCACTATCGGAGTGCTGGTGGGGGTAGGTGTGGCAGTCGGGGTGGGAGTGAAGGTAGGTGAAGGAATGGGAGTAGGTACCTCAATCTCCACCTCCACCGTGTCGGGCACGATGCTTTCCACCTTCAGCTCCTCAGGCACGATGACTGTGGGCTGCACTTTATGGACCCCCACTGCTAGATCAAACAGATCAAGGACCACCCGCACCTTCTCAGGGCGCAGGGCCTGCAGCCGAGGCAGGGGGCCGGATAGGATCACATCCACTCGCTTCGGGGAGGGATTAGCGCGCAGCTCGGGCGCTAATCCCTGTACTTCAACTGAGCGCTTAACGGTCCGCCCTCCCATGATGGCCGCGACCTCCACGGTGACCCGGATACCCTTCTCGCCGGCCTTATCGGATGGAACCAGGGACACATTGGGTGGCAGATCCAACCCCATCCACTCCGTCACCTCTTCCTCAGCCCCGCTCACATCCATCGGATTGGTCTCGACGTATCCAGGTAGGTTCGCCAGCGCATCAGGGCTGCCGATCAGCGTCACTGTCGAGGGTTCGACGGTTATGTCGCTGACCCAGTGACCAGTAGCCACCGAGCCGAATATGACCGCTCGCACGGAGACGTCTTTGAAGCCCAGGCGTTGCTCGACAGGCACTCGGGCCTCCACCTGGCGTGGCGTCCAATCCACCCAGCCCATAGCCTCCCCCTGAGCATTTAGAGGCGAGACCAGCACCCTCCTCTCCACAGTACTCTTGGCGCCGCCCAGTCGAAGCTCGCCCCTCATACTGGTGACCTGCTCAACGAGGGGGGCTGGGCCGCTGACCGTCACCGTGGAGGGAGTGGTCACCAGTGGACGGGCCACGTAACCCAGGGGGGGAGAATCGAGGACCTCTATAGAAACCGGCACCTCCTTGGTGGCGAAGGGAACCAGCCGTACAGTGACACGATCCGGCTTCCACTCCGGGATACCCACCCGAGGATCTGAGCAGGTAACCTGAACCGGGACCTCATACAAGCCAGTCCCCAACCCTGATAGATCTATTCGGGCCCTAAATTTGCTGAGACCCAGGTCATCCCAACTGCTCTGTGGAGCACGCAGCGTTACTACGACACTATCTGCCACCTCCCCGAAGAGCACCAGCTCCTCCGGTCTATTGACCACCTCAATAGGTATGGGCTTGGGGAACTCATCCCGGACGCTGGGGTTCTCCTCCCTTACGGCCATAACCCATACCACGACGCCCAGGACGAAGGCCAAGGCAAATGTGCCTAAATGATCCAATACATTGCGAATCATGGTGACATGTCTACCTGTGCTCAACCACCTACGCCTACCGGCCTGGAATCAGGCGGGAGAGCAACCTCGGCACAGACCTAAGTCTGTGCCAGGGTCGCTGTCTTCTCAATCTCCGGCGCAGCGAAGGCCGATGCATGGCGCAGAGGATATTTCTCAGTCGGGCACGATCCAATCGCTGCAAGATGCGGCCATCGTGGGCCACGGAGATGGTACCCCGTTCCTCTGACACAACCACTACGATGGCGTCAGTCTGTTCAGAGAGGCCGATGGCCGCCCGATGACGGGTACCCAAACGCCGATCCAGAGAGTGTCTCTCACTCAGGGGGAGCACACAGCCTGCTGCCATCAGTCGATCTCCCCGGATGATCACAGCGCCATCGTGCAGGGCGGTGTAGGGATAAAAGATAGCGATGAGGATATCGCTGCCGACTTGGCTGTCCAGGGGAATGCCAGTGTCAATGAACTCCTGAAGTCCCGTCTCCCGCTCGAAGACGATGAGCCCTCCTAGCCGGTGCTGGGAGAGATACTCCACTGCATCGCAGACCTCCTCGATGATCTCAGCAACCTCCTCCTCGCTGGGCTGGGTGAGGATCATACCAGTGCGCCCCAGCCTACTCAGCGCTCTTCGGATCTCCGGCTGGAAGATCACCGGGATGGCCACCATTAGGGCGGATATACTCCCCCGCACAAGCCACGTGAAGGCGGTGAGTTGAAAGATGCTGGCGATGGCGATGGTCAGAAGCATGAAGACCAGCCCCCCCTGAACAAGCTGCACCGCCTGGGTACCATGGATCAGGCGCAGTAAGGCGTAGAGCACCAGGGTAACTAGAAAGATGTCCAGTATATCTGAGGAACTGAGCCGCGAGAGTATCCAACCTATATTGATCACTTAATCAGATCCTCCAAGCTCCCCCAACAGCAAAGCCAAAACCGCCTTCTGAGCGTGCAGCCGATTCTCCGCCTGATCGAAGATCACTGACTGGGAGCTATCCACCACCTCATCTGTGATCTCCTGCCCCCGGTGAGCCGGAAGGCAATGCATCACTATGGCGTCATCCTTAGCCTGAGCCAGTAGGGCGGAGTTGACCTGATATGGTGGAAACGCCCTGAGCCGCTTCTCCGTTTCCTCCTCCTGGCCCATGCTGACCCACACATCAGTGTATAGGACATCCGCTCCTTGGGCCGCGGCTGAGGGATCGTCAGTAAGAGTGACTTGACTATTGCTCTCGGCGGCGAACCCCTGGGCTTTTTCCACCACCTCAGCGGTGGGAGCGTACGCCTTTGGGCTGGCCACCGCGATGTCCATGCCCACTTTCGTGGCAGCGAACAGCAAGGAGGTGCACACATTGTTCCCATCGCCCACGTAAGCCAGCTTCAGCCCCTCAAATCCTCCCTTTTTGTCGGCGATAGTCAGCAGATCGGCCAGCGCCTGGCAGGGGTGGTTGTAATCGGATAGCCCATTTATAACTGGTACGGAGGAATAGGCGGCCAGGGCCCCGATGTCGGCGTGAGTGAACACCCGGGCCATGATCCCATCCACGTAGCGGCTTAACACCCGAGATGCATCAGGGACGCTTTCTCGCTCGCCCAAGCCCACCTCGCCGGGGGAGAGGTAGAGGGCCCATCCCCCCAGCTGCAACATCGCCACTTCAAAAGAAACTCGGGTGCGGAGGCTGGGCTTCTGAAAGATCATGCCCAACGCCTTGCCCGCCAGCAAGGGACGATTCCCCCCCTCCCGCCACTCTGCCCTCAGCTCCTCGGCTAACTCAAGGATCCTCCTCACCTCCTGGGACTCCAGATCAGCGACGCTCAGCAGATGTCGCATTTCCTCCTCCTCTAGGATCAAGCTTAGAGACCCTGGGGTCAATGTTTCTTCTGAGCTTCCCCCGTCATGGGCACGAAGCGAACGCCGCCCAGGTTTCGGCGCTGAACCTCGCCGTCGGCCTGCTTCTCCAGCAGCCAGAGGCTCTGGTAAGCCCCCTGCGGCCCCACTGGGATCACCATCCTACCCCCTACCGCTAACTGGGCTATCAGAGGGCGGGGGATGTGATCGGGCGCACAGGTGACGATGATGGCGTCGTAGGGGGCGTGCTCCTCCCAGCCGTAGTAACCATTTCCAACCTTAGTGTGGATCTGGGAGTAGCCAAGCTCGTCCAACCGCTTGGCAGCTCGTCGTCCCAGGGTGTCGAGGATCTCTATGGTATAGACCTCCTCGGTCAGCTCGGCCAGCACCGCGGCCTGGTATCCGGAGCCAGTGCCGATCTCCAACACACGGTCGCCGGGCTTGACCTTCACAACCTGAGTCATTAGGGCCACAATGTAGGGCTGGGATATGGTCTGTCCCTCGCCTATAGGGAGAGGATGATCCTCGTAGGCGCGGCTGACCTGATCCTCGGGCACGAATTTGTGGCGGGGAACGGTACGCATAGCCCGTAATACCTCCGGAGCGTCGATATCTCGGCCTTCTAGCTGTGCATCGACCATTTGTTCGCGCTCCTTGGTGAAAGGACCAGCGGATGGCGTGGGTGTGAATATCTGGGATTGGGGTTGACAGCCCCAAGCCACCGAGGCGATAATCGACAGCGCCATAGCAATGATTCGCACCCCACGCATCGGCCTCATCCCCCCTGTAAGCCAGAACCTTCCTTCAGTATACTACCGTGTTGGGCTGATGTCAACCCAAACTTGTCAATTCCCTCAGAAGATTGTAGAATGAACTTCGTTAGCTGAAAGGGTGCAGTACCATGGGAGCCATGAGAGACGAGCTGCCGAAAGCGAATATGTCACACAGCCAGGGGCAGATCGCCCGTGCGGCCGGGGTGGTCATGGCCGCATTCGTGGTCAGCCGGGCCCTGGGCCTGGCTCGGGATATGATCATCGCCCGGCAATTCGGCACCAGCGAGGAGCTGGGAGCCTACTTAGCCGCCTTCCGGGTGCCAGACCTCATCTTCTACCTCCTAGCCGGCGGGGCGCTGGGCTCGGCCTTCATCCCCACCCTCGCCTCCTATCTGGCTCAGGGGCGGAAGGAGTCGGCCTGGCGGCTGGCCAACGCCATCTACACCTGGGTGCTGCTACTCCTCACTGGGATGGCCGCCATCGCCGCCTGTCTTGCCCCCCAGCTCGCCCGACTCATCGTGCCCGGATTTGATGCTCAGGCCCAGGCCCTCACCGCCTGGCTGATGCGGCGCATGCTCATCGCGCCGGTGATCTTCGGCCTCAGCGGGGTGAGCATGGGGATCCTCAATGCTCACCAGCACTTCCTCTGGCCTGCCCTGGCCCCCGCCGTCTACAACTTGGCCATCATCGCTGCCGCCTGGTGGGGTGCGCCTCGTTGGGGGGTGTGCAGCCTGGCGGTAGGCGTGGTAGTGGGGGCTGTAGGCCACTGGGCGGTGCAGCTCCCATCCCTCTGGCGACAGGGCTGGCACTACAGGCCCCGGCTGGACTGGCGCAGCCCCGGCGTGCGGGAGGTGGGACGGCTGATGCTGCCGCGTACCATCGGATTGGCCGCCGTGCAGTTCAATTTCCTGATCAACACTGTCCTGGCTTCCACTCTGGGCGAGGAGGCCATCGCCGCCCTGGACTTCGCCTGGAAGCTGATGCTCCTTCCCCAGGGGGTGCTAGCCCTGGCCGTGGCCACTGCCGCCTTCCCCACCTTCTCCGCCCTGGCTGCCCAGGAGCGTCTGGCAGAGATGCGATCCACACTGGTGGACACCCTGCAGGCCGTGCTATACCTGACCATACCCGCCGGGGTAGGGCTCCTCGTGCTTCGAGTGCCCATCATCCGAGTGCTTTTGGAGAGGGGGCTCTTCGATCAGGGCTCAACCCAAGCCGTCGCCTGGGGCCTGCAGTTCTATGCCCTGGGGCTCATCGCCCACTCGGGAGTGGAGATCCTGGCTCGGGCCTTCTATGCCCTGCACGACACACGCACTCCAGTGAGGATCAGCTTAGCGGCTATGGCTGCCAATATCGCGCTCAGCCTGCTCCTAAAGGGGCCTTTGGAACACGGAGGGCTGGCCCTGGCCAACACCCTGGCCACTTACGGGGAGTTGGCAGCGCTCCTGTGGGCAATCCGATCGCGATTGGGAGGATTGGAGAGAGCACGGTTTCTCCCCGCCTGCCGGCGCATGGCCCTGGCAGCGGGGGTAATGGGACTTGCCCTGAGCTTGAGCTTAGGAAGGGTGGGGACTACCCCGTTGATAACGGCTGGAGGCGGTATAGGGATGGGGCTGCTGGTGTACCTGGGAGCAAGCTGGGCGCTGGGAAGCAGGGAACTCAAGGCTGTGTACGGGATCCTTGATACTCGCCGTCATGAGGAGGGCTGAGTATGGTTGAATACACTATCGACATAGACTTTTCGCCCCGCCGGATTGACGCCGGCCGCAAGCGGATTGAGGCAGTGCAAAACTTCGAGATCGAGGATCGCGTGCCGGTGCTGTTGAATGTAGGCCCTCGATACCTTCTGCCTAAACTGGGCACAGGCTTTCGCACCTTCTACGACGATCCGGAACTACACCTCTATTATCAGATCCTCAGTTGGCAATGGACGTTGGAGAATCTAGAGGATGACCGGTTGATCGAGGAGGAGTTGGAGGTCCACCCCGACTTCGGGGAGATCATCACCGCCGGGATCTTCGATGAGGAGCACATCGTGTGGGAGGATGACCAGCCGCCATACATCATACCTTGGCTGGGGAAAGCGCGCGACGTGGCTCACCTGAAGCTGCCCCATATCAGCGACAACATGGGCGGGCGGAAGCTCTCCTACATTGAGGAGATGCAGTTTCTAGTGAACAAGTTCCACCTGCGCCTGCAGGGCGAGCCGATCCTGCTGCGGGTCGGCCCTGGCCGACAGGAGGGGCCCTTCACCGCTGCCTTGAACATGGCCGGCGACCAGATCTTCGACTGGATCCAGGAGGAGCCCAATGCCGTGCACGATCTCCTGGCCATGACCACCGAGGTCTACATCGAATACCAGCGCACCATCCGACAGCTCGTCGAGATGGAGATGGAAGACGTGTGCATCGTCAGCGATGGGGCGGAGGAGCTCTCGATGGACTCCTACAGGGATTTCGTGCTGCCTCGCGCGCTTCAGATCTACGAAGCCTTCCCCGGCCAGCGCCGCCTCCGTATGAGGGGCGACATCACCCACCTGTTGGAGCTGCTGGTGGAGGAACAGGAGATCACTCACCTTGAAACCTGCAGCCATGAGGTGGATAACGAGCATCTGGTAGAGGCGATGGGCGGGAAAGTGGTGGTGCAGGGGAACGTGGATCCAGAGCTGATGCTAAGAGGCACCGTCGAGGAGGTCAAAGAAGCGGCGTGGGAGGTGCTGGAGGCCTTCGCAGATGTCGGTGGACTTGTGCTGAGCGACGGCTGCGAGGTCCTCCCCGACACGCCGGTGGAGAATGTGAACGCGCTGGTGCATGCCTCCGAGGAATTCGCAGAACAAAACCACTAGCTCACTCGCGTGCTGCTTGTCGGAAGGCCTCCATCTCTCCCGCTGAGGTCAGCACACCGATCTCCAGGTGGACCTCCCGGCCCTCGCCCGGCTCCAGAAACTGCAGCCGTCCCGCAGCCCGATCCACGTCTCGCCCCTCCACCAGGCAGTTGGCCGGCTCCATCCCCACCACGTAATCCCCATCGCCCATCTGCTTCCACTCAGTGAAGTGAGGCAGCTCCGCTTTTCGATACT
>JAYEMR010000128.1:0-8514 GCA_034718215.1 Chloroflexota bacterium | reverse complement strand
TGCGCCTGACCACGGCGCGGACCGGCGGGTCCTGCTGGGCGGGGGGGCGCGGGGGGGGCTGATGGGTCAGAAACTGCTTCCCCTTGTCGGCCAGGGCCTGCAGTTCCCATGCGGCGAGGTTGAACTGGTGTCCTGCTATGACCATTCCTAGCTGATAGTCGAAATATTGGCTGGGGGGGATAGCGCTGCTTTGGACAGTTGTAAGGAGCAGGGCTAGGATCAGGACTAAGCGGATCAGCCTGCCTAAAGTTTTTCGGGTAGCCTGCCTAGAGCGGTTCGTAGGTTTCTCTTCCATGATCATCCTCCCCTGAGGGGATTATAATTGGCCTAAGTGATCGCGCAATCGCTTGACCAATAACCCCAATTGTGATACACTCATATCCAAGCGTTTCTATCTCTCAAAATCATAAACTTAGTCCTCAAGGAGGGTATGCTATGAGCACTAGAGTTGGGATCAATGGTTTCGGGCGCATCGGGCGGCAGTCCTTCAAAGCCATGCTGGATTACTATCCCGAGGAGCTGGAGGTGGTAGCAGTGAACGATATAGGCGATCTGCCCACCATGGCTCATCTCCTCCGGTATGACTCTAACTATGGACGCTTCCCGGGCACTGTGGAGGTAGAGGGTGACAACTTAGTAGTCAATGGTGATGAGGTCAATTTCCTCTGCGAGCGCGACCCAGCCGATCTCCCCTGGGGGGACTTGGGGGTGGATATTGTAATCGAATCCACGGGGATCTTCAGAGATAGGGAGAATGCATCCAAGCATCTGACGGCCGGGGCCAAGAAGGTGATCATCTCCGCCCCTGCTACGGACCCTGATATCACCATTGTATTGGGGGTGAACGAGGAGGAGTACGATCCCGAGGAGCATAACATCCTCTCCAACGCCTCCTGCACCACCAACTGCATTGCGCCGGTGATGAAGGTCTTGTACGATGAGTTCGGCGTGGAGAAGGCGCTGATGACCACCATCCACTCCTACACCACCGACCAGCGCATCCTAGACCTGCCCCACAGGAAGTGGGAAAGGGCAAGGGCGGCGGCGGTGAATATCATCCCCACTACCACAGGATCGGCCATAGCCACGGCACTCACCATCCCGGAGCTCGAGGGTAAATTCCACGGCATCGCCATGCGGGTACCCACCCCTGTCGTCTCCGTCATTGATGCTGTCGCCTTGCTGGGGCAGGATGCAACGGAAGAGGAGATCATTGATGCCTTCAAGGCGGCGGCCGCGGGGCCCATGGAAGGTATCATGGATGTCTGTGAGGAGCCCTTGGTATCTATTGACTTCAGGGAAAATACCCATTCCGCCATCGTGGATGCCCTTCACACTATGGTCATGGGCGGCGACCTGGTAAAGGTAGTGGCCTGGTACGACAACGAATGGGGCTATGCCTGCCGTATGGCCGATCTGACCGACTACGTCGCCGAGCGGTTGTAAGAGGGGCTTGTACTCGACCTCGTGGTTGGGACACAGGCAGGGGCTGGGATGCTATAAGTCCACCCCTGCCTGAGCATCTAGGTAAGTTTTGTTAGGAAGGAGGACGCTGTGCAGACGATCAACGTCGATGACATCCGGCTGGAACAGATCAGGAATTATGTCTGGGAGATCCCACCTATCGGAGACATGCGGGTTCCGGGGCGCATCTATGGCGATCAAGAGGTCATAGACCACCTGGTGGAGGATGTGCGGGCTGGCAAAGAATGGAACGCGCTGCATCAGATAATCAACGTGGCTACGCTGCCCGGCATCGTTGAGGCCTCAATGGCTATGGCCGATGTCCACCCCGGCTATGGGTTTCCCATCGGGGGCGTGGCTGCTTTCGACGTGGAGGGAGGGGTCATCAGCATGGCGGGCGTCGGTTACGACATCAACTGCGGCGTGCGCACGCTGAGGACACTGCTCACTAGAGAGGAGATCGCTGATAGGCAGGAGGAGCTGGCTGATGCACTCTACCGCATCATCCCTGCCGGTTTGGGCTCAACGGGCGACATCCATCTCAGCAAACGGGAGATCGATCAGGTCCTGAGGAAGGGCGCTCGCTTCAGCTTGGAGCGAGGATATGGTATCGAGTCCGATCTGGACTTCATCGAGGAGCGAGGCTGTATTGATGGGGCCGACCCAGATGCGGTGAGCGATAAGGCCAAAAGGCGGCAGCTCAAAGAGGTGGGGACGCTGGGCTCAGGCAATCACTACCTGGAGGTACAAGTAGTGGAGGAGATATACGCCCCCGATGTCGCGGACGTTTATGGCCTCTTCCCTAACCAGATTCTCATCAGCATTCACTGCGGCAGCCGCGCCTTGGGACATCAGGTTGGCACGGACTACACCAGGATCCTGACCCCAGCTGCCGAGAAGTATGGCATCGAACTCCCCGATCGTGACCTGGCCTCGGTTCCCTTTCATAGCCCGGAGGGACAGCGCTACTACGGAGCGATGAACGCGGGTATCAATTGCGCATTCGCTAATCGTCAGGCTCTGGCTCACCTGGCACGTGTCGCCTTTCAGAAGGTATTGGGCACTCGGCCGCAGGATATACCTACGCTTTATGAGGTGGCGCACAACACCGCCAAAGTGGAGCATCACGAGGTGGATGGTGAAAAGCGGCCGTTGATCGTTCATCGGAAGGGGGCCACGCGGGCCTTCGGCCCCGGCCAGGAGGAGTTGCCGGAGGCCTATCGGCCCGTCGGTCAGCCGGTCCTGGTAGGAGGCACGATGGGGACCTCCTCCTTCATCCTGCACGGCACTGAGCGGGCGATGGAGGAGACATTCGGCAGCGCTATTCACGGGGCGGGGCGAGTGATGTCCCGCAGGCAGGCCAAGCGGCAGTTTTGGGGCGAGGATGTGGTCAAGGAGCTGGGCAATCGAGGTATTATCATCCGCGCCCACTCTAAACCCGGCGTGGCTGAGGAGGCGCCGGGGGCCTACAAGGATGTGGAGCGCATCGTGGATGTGATGGAGGGCGCAGGTATCACCCGTAGGGTGGCCAAAGTTCGCCCCTGGATCTGCGTGAAAGGATAGGTGCGACATGACACCGGCAGAATATCCAGCTGAAGTGAAAACCCATACCCGACCTGCAGTCACCCTGCGTCCATTGGTCCATTACCCCGAATCGGATGGTGAGCCTATGGCTGAGACAGATGTGCACCGCGATCAGCTTATTGATCTACTGA
Source organism: Chloroflexota bacterium (assembly GCA_034718215.1). Taxonomy (GTDB): domain Bacteria; phylum Chloroflexota; class Anaerolineae; order JAYEMR01; family JAYEMR01; genus JAYEMR01. The sequence continues at coordinate 5,335 of JAYEMR010000128.1, read as the reverse complement.
CAGCACTCAAAGACCACTTTCGAAACGATCCGCAAGTCTATGTAGCTGGCAACCTTCTTCTCTACTACGAAGAGGGCAACCCTCAGGCCTCCGTTGCCCCTGACGTATTCGTGGTCAAGGGAGTGCCCAAGGGGGACCGTCGCATCTACAAGTTGTGGGAGGAGGGCCAAGCGCCGGATGTGGTCTTTGAGATCACCTCTGCCAGCACGCGGTTGCAGGACTTGGGGCCAAAGAAGGGGCTTTACGAGGTGCTGGACGTGGAAGAGTACTTCCTGTTCGATCCCCTGGAGGAATATCTGGCACCTCCACTGATGGGCTATCGCCTGGGGGAGAAGGGCTATCGGTTGGTGGAGGAGAGGCCCCTGCTCAGTCAGGTGTTGGGATTGGAGTTGCGGGTGGAGGAGGGGCGGCTGCGGCTGTATGATCGGCCCACCGGTCGCCGCCTTCCCACGCCCGCTGAGGAGGCGGAAGCCCGCCGTGCGGCCGAAGCTCGGGCTGCCCAGGAGGCGGAGGCCCGCCGCGCGGCCGAGGCAGAGGTAGCTCGGCTGCGCGAAGAGCTGTCCCGCTTGCAAGCAGCGTCTTAGCATCTCAGTTATGACACTTAGAGGCAAGCTTCACTAGAAAGGGACAAAATGCGCAAACCACTGATCGCTGGCAACTGGAAGATGAACAAGACTGTGGTCCAGGCCACTGAGCTAGTAGAGGGATTGCTGGAGGGTGTGGATCAGCCCCAGGATCGTGAGGTGCTTGTCTGCCCACCCTTCACCGCCCTCCACGCCGTGGGGCAGCTGGTCGAGGGAAGCCCCATCATGTTGGGTGCTCAGAACCTCTATCCCCAGGATTCTGGGGCCTACACCGGAGAGGTCTCATCCCCCATGCTTCTGGAGGTGGGCTGCAGCTACGTGATCCTCGGTCACTCCGAGAGGCGCGGCTATTTCGGCGAGGAAGACGAGTTTATCAATCAAAAGATCAAGGCCGCGCTGGGCGCGGGGCTGAAAGCGATCCTGTGCGTTGGCGAATCGCGAGAGCAACGTGAGGCGGGCCAAGCGGACCGCGTGGTGAGCGGTCAGGTGCGGAGTTGTCTAGCCGATTTGACCCCTGAGGACATGGCCCAAGTGGTGATCGCTTACGAACCCATCTGGGCCATCGGCACAGGGCTCACCGCTGAGCCAGAAGATGCGCAGGAGATGCACGCCTCCATCCGCTCGCTGTTGAGTGAGCTTTTCGATGAACAAGTCGCCGGGGCCACGCGCATCCTGTACGGAGGATCTGTGAAGCCGTGGAACGTCGACGACCTTATGGCCCAGCCGGACATCGATGGGGGGCTGGTGGGTGGCGCTTCACTGGAGGCCGAAAGCTTCCTGCGCATCATTCACTTTATTTCAAGTTAGAAGGCGGAACGCAGCCTGTATCGGCGCCAGGCCAAGGGAATTTTTACTTCTGCATTCTAACTTCTGCCTTGTCAGTTGAGGGGGTGGCTATGGATGAGCATCCGCTGGTTCAGCTTGCCCGGCGAACGATTGAGGCCTGGGTACGTGAGGGACGTATGATCGAACCCCCCGACCCCCTGATGCCGGAGATGCGCAAGCAAGCCGGCACTTTTGTGACCCTGCATCGTCACGGACAACTGCGTGGGTGCATTGGCACTATCGAGCCCCAAAGGGCTAATGTAGCTCAGGAGATAATTGGAAACGCCATATCCGCCGCCACTCGCGACCCTCGTTTCCCTCCTCTGCGCCCTGAGGAATTGGAGGGCTTGGAGATCAGTGTGGATGTCCTCACTCCGCCCGAGCCAATCTCTGGGCCGGAGGAGCTGGATCCCAAGCGTTACGGGGTGATAGTTCAGAGCGGTGGGCGGCGCGGCCTCCTGCTGCCCGATCTGGAGGGGGTGGACACGGTGGAGTATCAGGTATCTGTCGCTCGGCGCAAGGCGGGCATCGGACCCGACGAGCCGGTTCAGCTCTTCCGCTTCGAGGTTAAGCGGTACACTTGAGGGCCGGGGTGGCTACTAGAGGTTAACTTTGGATGGCCAAGGTCCGCACCCAATATCTCTGCCAAAACTGCGGTAGCGTCTTCCCTCGATGGATGGGCCGTTGCCCAAACTGCGGAGAGTGGAATACACTCGTCGAGGTACGAGAGGAGCCCTCGGCCCCCGCCGGATTGGGCAAGGGTGCTCCACCGTTGAGCAAGCCCCAGCCCTTGGCCCAGGTGAAGGATGATACCTTCATCCGCCTGACCCTGCCCCTGCCCGAGTTCAACCGCGTGCTGGGCGGGGGGATCGTCCCCGGCTCGCTGGCGCTGGTGGGAGGGGAACCAGGCATCGGCAAGTCCACCCTGCTGCTACAGGTGGCCTCCCTCGTCAGCGAGCAGGAAGGGCCGGTGCTGTACGTGTCCGGTGAGGAATCAGCCCAGCAGTTGCGCCTTCGCTCCCAACGACTGGGCATCCAGGGGGAGCAGCTCTACGTCCTGACCGAGACCAGCTTGGAGGCCATCGTCGCCCAGGTGGAGCAGCTTGACCCTCGTCTGCTCATAGTCGATTCCATCCAGACAGTGCAGTGCGAGGGGCTCAGCTCCAGGGTGGGAAGTGTGAGCCAGGTGCGAGAGGCGGCCTCGCGGCTGATGCAGGTGGCCAAGCGAAAGGGGCTGCCCATCTTTATCGTGGGCCACGTGACCAAATCGGGGGCCATTGCCGGCCCCAAGGCACTGGAGCACATCGTGGATACGGTGCTCTACCTGGAGGGGGAGAGGTATCACACTTATCGCCTCCTGCGCAGCGTCAAGAACCGCTTCGGGCCGACTCCGGAGGTGGGGGTCTTCGAGATGCGAGGCGAGGGGATGGTGGAGGTGTCCAATCCCTCCGAGACCTTCCTGGCCGAGCGGCTGCCCCGGGCTTCAGGCTCGGCCATCGCCGTGACCATGGAGGGCACTCGCCCTCTATTGGTAGAGATCCAGGCTCTGGCATCCACTACCAGCTTTGGTCAGCCCCGTCGCACCGCCAATGGGGTGGACTTCAACCGGCTGCTGCTCATCGCCGCTGTGTTGAGCCGCCGGGTGGGTATCAGGCTTCATGATCAGGATGTGTTCGTCAACGTGGTGGGAGGATTGCGGATCGAGGAGCCGGCCGTGGACTTAGCGGTGGCGGTGGCCATCGCCTCCAGCACTCAGGACAGGCCCGTAGCCGCGGACTTGGCCTTGATGGGGGAAGTTGGGCTTTCGGGCGAGCTCCGCTCCGTGGGCCATCTGGAGGCTCGCCTCAACGAGGTGGACAAACTAGGCTTCAAGCGCTGTCTTGTGCCCCGCTCCATCCACCACGACCCTCCCAGCATGGATGGGCTGGAGGTGATCGGCGCGCGCTCGGTGCAGGAGGCGGTTCGAATCGCACTGCGTCAGGAAAATTGACCTTTGGACGCAGGTGAATGGCCTGCGGGGACAACCTCCATCGTGGAGCGCATAAGTACGACCTGTGGTACATTGAGAACTGGTCCCTGCTGCTGGATATCAAGATCATTCTCCGCAGTGTCCTGGCCGTGTTCAAGGCCAAGGATGCGTACTGAATCACCAACCGGCTCAGATCTCTCTTCAAGATCGTGTGAGAAAGGCGGTTAAGGGCTATCTTGTACACAGAGAAGAGTACAGCATGTTTAAGGGTGTTGGCATCTCAATAGCTCTCATACTTAACTCGACAATGTTAACTTTATTGGACTTTTGACAAAAAGGAAGAACCGTGGCATTTATTAGTGTATGGATGAAAAAACGTACACAAACGAGTTCCAGCGGTTCCGAAAGCAACTATACCAAAACTTTAACAAACGCGCCGATACAGCCATGGAGTTAGTGGATGCGCTGTGCAGTTATCCATCGGCCAGTTCACCTGTTGAACTGAGTCTAGCACCAGTGTTCCGACGATCATACACAGCACTGTATAAGGCCATGGCTGAAGTTGAGTGGAAGAGTGTTCCTTTGGCTCAATTGGTCGCGACATACCTGCCTCAGCCAGAGCAACGGTCATTTTGGCTGCTTGGAGTTGATGTGACGTCCCAACCTCGTCAGTTCGCCCTCACGCTACCCGATCGGGGGTATGTCTATCAACCCAATCAAGTTGCTGGGAACAAACCCGTCACCATCGGGCATCAGTATTCAGGTATAGCCTTGTTGCCCGAAAAAGAAAGAGGCGTATCCAGTTCCTGGGTCGTCCCTCTGTCCACCCAGCGTATCTCAACCCAGGAAGACAAGGAATTGGTTGGTGCTGACCAGATCAAGGCTTTGCTGGAAGACCAGACCTTACCCTTTCATGGCGAACTGATTGTCGAAGTCGGGGATACCAGCTATAGTAAACCGGCCTATTTGCACGCCAATAGGGATCATGATAACCTGGTCACCATTGCGCGAGTACGAAGCAACCGCACTCTCTACAATCAGTTTGTCTACGAAGATGGGGAACGCCCAGCCCATCGTCCTAAACGGTATGGCGAGGCCTTCAAGTTGCCGGATACCACGACTTGGAGAGAGCCCGATTGGGAAATAACGTTTACTGAGACCAACCGACGGGGCAAAACGTACATCGTCAAGGCTCAAGGGTGGCGAAATATGCTCATGCGTGGAAAGAACAAGCCAAAGCGCATCCCCATGGACCAGTACCCCTTCACCTTGGTCTGCATCACCCGTTACGAAGAAGAGGGCAACCCGGCTTTCACCTGTACCAGGTACTGGCAAGAGACCCTTATGGCTGATCGTGGTTGGGAAACGCCGGGAGGAATTGAGCTTGATGGACATCTATGAAGCCTACGGCGGTCGTGCCGATTTAGAACACTTCTTCCGCTTTGGGAAACAGAAGATGTTGCTAACAGCCAGCCAAACCCCGGATACCCTGCGAGAAGAGCGTTGGTGGCAAGTGGTACATATCGCTTATGCCATGTTATGGATCGCTCGACATCTGGCTCACCATCTGCCCCGTCCATGGGAGCGTCATTTGCCCACCTCAAAGCATCAGGAGATGACCCCGACGTTAGTACGGCGCGACTTCGCCTGTGCCTGCGGCCCATGTGCAGGCGAACGACTTATTCAGCAGTTGGGGACACCAGCTCGACCGCCCAAACCCCGAGGAAAGTCCCCCGGACGCCCCAAAGGGATGAAATTGCCACCTCGGCCACACAGAGAAGTGGTGGTAAAGGGTAAAAAACAGGCCCAAGCAGCCTGAACGGCTCAATTATTAGAATTTCACCGTAATTAGGAGATGGACGCACTCTTTCCTGTCCGGTCACTCTTCCAACTGTGGTCAAGCGCTAGCCCGCCACAGATGGCGACGATTCACAACTCCTGCAACAGCAATAACGGT